>NZ_QUAL01000174.1 GCF_003579925.1 Jiangella rhizosphaerae
CAGCTGGCCGGCCAGCGCCGGCGCCGGGACCGGGCGGTCGCGGGCGGCGTTGCGGGTCCGGCACAGCTCGGCGGGCGTGTCGAACCGGACGGCGACGGCGGGCAGCCCGGCGTCGCGGGCGACGGCCAGGTAGCCGCGCCGGCGCTCGGCGTCGAGGCCCAGTGTGTCGACGACGACGGTCAGCCCGCGACCGGCGCGTGCGGCGACGATGCGGTCGAGCAGCGCGAACGCGTCGTCGGTGGCGTCGAGGTCGTGCCGGCCGCTGCCCACCACGCCCCGGAGGTCGTCGGAGGACACGATCTCCTGCGCCCGGTAGCGGGCCTGCGCCCACACCGACTTGCCCGCGCCGGAGGCGCCGACCAGCACCACCAGCGCCGGGTCGGGGATCGGCGGCTGCGTCGTCACGGGCTCAGGCTAGCCGCCGCGGCGCGTCAGTCGTCGTCGTGGCCGGCGACGCCGCGCTTCCAGTACGCCGTCGAGGACGCGTCGTCGCGCACCGCTAGCGAAGATGCTCGAGGGTGTGCGTCGGGACGGCGATCCAGCCCTCGACGCGGGCCTTCTCGACCTGGTCGCCTCGTGGTGCGCTGACGAGCCGCTTGGCCGCCGCCCTGGCACTGAGCGCCGCGACGACGGCGTCGAGCGCGTGGTCGGAGCCGCGGCAGACGGCGTCGTACGGTCCGAGGTCGAGCCACGGCGCGGCGCGGCGGAGCCGGTCGACGAGCTCGTCGCGGGCGGCGCGGTGGACGGCGCCCTTGTAGCCGCGATGCGGCAGCCCCCAGACCTTCAGCGACGCCGCCGGGTAGACCTCGACGACGGCGCCGGAGCCCGCCCGGTGGACGTCGAGCCCGCGCCGGCTGAGCTGGGCGAGCAGCCAGGCGCAGCGGAAGGCGGCGTGGCCGATGCGGTCGGCGGCCACGCTGAGCGGGATGAGCCCGGTCTCGCGCCGCACGACCTCGTCGGTGGCGCGGTTGGCCAGCTCGCGCCGCCAGTCGCGGCCGGTCAGCGTCGGGTGGCCCGACACGTGCCCGTCGCGGTGACCGGACACGAACTCGACGAACGGCAGCGGCCAGCCGAACGGGCAGTCGATGCCGCTCTTCTCCGCGCCGACGACCGCCTCGATGACGGCGTCGTCGGCCGCCCGCTCGACCAGCCCCGTCACGACGGCGGCGCCGCCGGCCCACTCCACCGTGGCGACCGCCGTCCCGGCCGGCTCGGCGCTCAGATCGACCCCGACGGTGCGCATGCGCTTCCCTCCTTGCAGCTGTCAGGATCAGTGTTCCGGGGTAGTTCCCCCAGCCCGCCGCCCGTCAATGTGTACACGTTTGCGCACCTATTTGGGTACACTTGAGGCCATGAGGTTCGAGACGCTCTCTGTTCGCGAGGCGCGCGAGCAGCTGCCCAGAATGCTGGCCCGCTTCCGCGGGGGCGACCGTGGCGTCGTCGGCGTCGGGTCGCACCGGAAGACCGAGGCGGTCGTCGTTCCTGTCGAGGTGTACGACGAGCTCGTCGCCGCCAGAAGCCGGGCCGTGTCCGACGCGGTGGCCTCGCTGCGTGCGGAAGGGCTGGCGCCCAGCGAGGGCGCCGACGCCATCGCCGAGCAGTGGACGCGGGGTGAGATCAGTACGGAGCAGCTGCGTCGCCGCATCCGCGAGTTGCACGGCCTGTCGTGACCGATGATCCCTATGCCGATCCCGGCACCGGCGTCCTGATCAACCGCCTCGGCATCACTGACGCCGCACGGTTGCGGACGGTCGAAGCCGACCTGACGTTCGCGGCGCTGCTCGACCTCGGCGGCGGATGCTTCCCGGTGCATACGACTTGGCCCACCTCCAGCGGTTCCACCGCGAGATCTTCGGCGACCTCTACCTGTGGGCCGGCGAGATCAGGACCGTCGGCATCGCGAAGACCGATCCGTTCTGCCTGCCCAGATACATCGAGAGCTATGCCGCGGGCGTCTTCGGGTCCATGGCCGCGGAGAATCATCTTCGCGGACTGCCTCGCGCCAAGTTCGTCGACCGGCTCGCGCACTACTTCGCCGAGGTCAATGCGATCCATCCCTTCCGGGAGGGCAACGGACGGACCCAGCGGGCGTTCTTCCACCAGCTCTGCCGCGACGTTGGGCACCCGATCGACTGGTCGGGGCTGAGAGCGGCTGAGAACGAGCACGCGTCGATCGCCGCCCTGCGCGGAGACGACGAACCGCTTCGACGCCTTCTGGACGCGCTCGTGGCGCGGTGACCGCGCGCTAGGAGTGGTCGAGCAGGCCGTGCTCGTGGGCGAAGACGACGATCTGGACGCGGTCGCGCAGCGCCAGCTTGCGCAGGATCGCGCCTACGTGGGTCTTGACCGTCGACTCGCTGGCGAAGACCAGGCCGGCGATCTCGGTGTTGGACAACCCGCGCGCCACCGCGGTGAACACCTCGCGCTCCTTGTCCGTCAGCGACAGGTACGCCGCCGGCGCTGGGGAGCGGGACCGGAACTGGCCGTCGAGCAGGGTCGCGAGGTCCTGCGGGGCCAGCACGGCGTTGCCCGCGTGGACCGTCCGGATGGCGTCGCGCAGCTGCAGCGGCGTGGTGTCCTTGAGCAGGAACCCGCTGGCGCCGTACCGGATCGCCGTCGCCGCGCGGTCGTCGAGGTTGAAGGTGGTGAGGACGACGACGCGCACGGGCCGCTCCCGACGCGCCACCCGGTCGGGGAGGAAGATCTGCCGGGTCGCCTCGACGCCGTCCATGTCGGGCATGCGGATGTCCATGAGGACGACGTCAGGGGCGAGCTGGTCGACCAGGCGGACCGCCTCGAGGCCGTCGCCGGCCGAGCCGACCACCGTCATGCCGTCCTGGGCGTCGACGATGACGCGGACGCCCTCGCGGAACAGCTCCTGGTCGTCGACCAGCAGCACCCGGATGTCACCGGTCATGCGCCGCCCGCCCGGACGGGCACCCACGCCGTCGCCGTGAACGTCGTCCCGCCCTGCTCGTCGCGGCGGCGGACGTCGAGGCGGCCGCCGACGGACTCCAGCCGGCGCCGCATGCCGTCGAGCCCGGCCCCGCCGCCCGCCGAGGCGCCGGGCGACGGCGCGAACGGCGACGTCGCGACGATGTTGCGGACCTCGATGCGCAGCTCGCCCTCCCAGTGCAGCTCGACGTGGACGGGGGAGTCGCGGCGGCCGTGCTTGATCGCGTTGGTCAGCATCTCCTGCAGCACGCGGAAGGCGACGACGTCGAGCTCCGGCGGCAGCGGCCGCGGCGTGCCGATCTCGGCCGACACCACCTCGTGCCCGCTCGCGCGGATGCCGTCGATCAGCGTGTGCAGGCCTGCCTGCTGCGTGGCGGGCTGCTTGGTGTCGGCCAGCACCTGCCGCACGTCGCGCAGCGAGGTCCGCGCCGACGTCGCGATCTTCGCCATCGTGTCCTTCAGCGCCTTCGCGTCGGTGTCGTCGAGGTACTGGGCGGACTCGGCCTGGGCCAGGATCACCGCCAGCGAGTGCCCGACCACATCATGCACGTCGTTGGCGAGGCGGGCCTGCTCTTCGCGCAGCCGGGCGATCTCGCGCGCCTGCTCGGTCTCGCGGACGGCGCGCGCGGCGTCCTCCTCGGCGGCCTCCTGCGACGCCATCGAGGTGCGGGCGCGGTCGCCGTACCGCAGCGCCAGCCCGATCAGCCACGGCGCGCCGAGCGTCGCCATCCCCATGACGACCGCGGTGAGCTGCCACGTCATGCTGAGGTCGCGGACGGCGTCGAGAAGGCTCCGGTTGCCGGCGAGCTCGGCCAGCCCGCCGAGGCCGCGGGAGTTCACGATGACGCTGACGAGCATCGCGGCGACGGGAATGGAGACCGCGCTCAGCCACACCGTCGCCGCGCTGCCCCAGCGGGCGGTCCCGAACGCGACCGCGGCGATGGCCAGCTGGACCAGCATGAGGTCGATGCCGAGTAGCAGTTGCAGCCCGCACACCGCCCACACCAGACCCAGCGCGGCGGCGGGCAGGCGGCGGCTCAGCCCGACGGCGGCGGCGGTGCCGACGGCGACGAAGACCAGCTCGATCCGCGAGGGCGGCAGCACCCACGCCGTCGCCGCCTCGTACAGACCGAGGAACGCGACGACGGCCGCCGCGCCGAGGTCGGGCGCCCACGCCCGCCAGTCCGTCGTCGTGGCGTCACCTGGTGCCGGCGACTGTGGTGGGCGGGCGATGGCGGGTCCTCCGGAGGCGGGTCTGCGGGCGTCTTCCAGCAATGGAACCACGCTCATCCGGAGAGCACGTCGCGGACGAGCAGGTCGAGCAGCTCGGCGTACGAGACGCCCGCCGCGGCGAACATCTTCGGCACCTGCGACTGCTCCGTGAAGCCGGGCATGGTGTTGACCTCGTTGAGCACCGGGCCGTCGGCCGTCAGGAAGAAGTCGACCCGGGCGACGCCGGCGCAGCCGAGCGCGTCGAACATCGCGACGGCGGCGTCCTCCAGCGCCTTCCGGTCGGCGTCGGCCAGCGGAGCGGGGACGCGGAAGTCCGCCGCGCCGCCGTACTTCAGCTCGTAGTCGAACAGTCCGTCGGCGACGATCTCCAGCGCGGGCGCGACGGTGCGCGACCCGTCCGGCCGCCCGAGCACGGCGAGGTCGATCTCGCGGCCGATGACGACGTCCTCGACGAGCACGCGGCGGTCGAAGGCGAAGGCCGCGTCCAGGGCGGCGGCGAGGTCGCCGGGGTCACGGACCAGCGCCACGCCCTGGCTCGACCCGGCCGCGACCGGCTTGACGACGACCGGACGGGTCCAGCGGTGGCCGGGCGCCGTCGACGGCGTCAGCAGCACGCCGGGCGCCGTGGCGATCCCGAGGTCGGCCGCGAGCAGCTTCGTCGCCCACTTGTCCATCGCCAGTGCGCCGGCGAGCACGCCGGATCCGACGTACGGGACGCCGGCCAGGTCGCACAGCGCGGCGAGCGTGCCGTCCTCGCCGCGCGGCCCGTGCAGCACGGGGACGGCGACGTCGCAGGTCCGCAGCACGTGGATCGCGTCGGCGAGGTCGACGGCGCAGCCGTCACCCTGGCGCCAGCTCCCGTCGCGGCCGATGGTGAGGCGGACGACGGCGTACCCGGCCGTCTCGAGGGCGTCGGCGACGGCGGCCGCGGAGGCCAGCGACACCTCGTGCTCGCAGTTCTGCCCGCCGCCGACGACGGCGACGCGGGCGCTCATCGGACGCTCCGCAGGCGGGCGACCCGCGGGCCGATGCCGGTGACGATCTCGTGCTCGATCGTCCCGGCCCAGACGGCCCATTCGGCGGCCGTCGGCTCGCCGTCGTCGCCGGGGCCGAACACCGTGGCGATCTCGCCGGGCGCGACCGCGTCGTCGCCGAGGTCGACGACCGCCTGGTCCATCGAGAGCAGTCCGACGAGCGGGCGCCGCCGGCCGCGGACCAGCACCTCGGCGCGTCCGGACGCGGCCCGCGGCAGCCCGTCCGCGTAGCCGAGCGGCAGCAGCCCGAGGTGCGTGGCGGCGGGTGCGGTCCAGGCGTGCCCGTAGCCGACCGGCGTGCCGGCCCGCACTCGGCGGACGGAGACGACCGGTGCGGTCAGCCGCAGCGCGGGCCGCAGCCGCACGGTCCGCGACGGGTCGATGCCGAACAGGCCGGCGCCGACGCGGACCAGCGTGTGGTGCGTGCGCGGGTCGGTGAGGGTCGCGGCGGTCGCGGCGAGGTGGCGGTGTGCCGGTCGCAATCCCGTGGCGCGGGCGACCTCCAGCCCCCAGGCGAACCGGGTCCGGCCGATCGCGTTGGACCGGTCGGTGGGGACGTCCGCGCAGGCCAGGTGGCCCATGACACCGCCGACGCGGAGCTGCCCGCGTTGCTCGGCCAGTCGGGCGGCGCGGCACAGCTGCGCCCACTCCTCCGGCGGTGCGCCGTCTCGGGCCATGCCGGTGTCGAGGTGCAGGTGCACGCGGGCCGGTCGCGCGGTCGCCGACGCGACGACGGCGTCCAGGTGCGGGCGGCTCGGGATGGCGAGGTCGACGCCGGCCGCGACCGCCGCGCCGAAGTCCGCGTCGACCGGGTTCAGCCAGCTCAGGATCGGCGCGCCGATCCCGGCGGCGCGCAGCTCCAGCGCCTCGTCGACGCTGGTGACGCCGAGCCGGGTCGCGCCCGCGGCCAGCGCCGTCCGGGCGACGCCGGCGGCGCCGTGCCCGAAGCCGTCGGCCTTGACGACCGCCATCAGCGCCGCGCCCGGCGCGTGGGCGGCGATCATGCGGGCGTTGGCGGCGACGGCCGCGAGGTCGGCGGTGAGCGTCGGACGGGCGTCGGTGCGGGTGGACGTCTCCATGGCGAGGGCCGCGCTCATGCCGCCACCAGGTGCGCGGAGATCGGGCCGTACAGGGCGGCCGGCGCGCCGACGGTCAGCGCCCAGTAGCGGTCGCCGTAGCTCCAGTGCCACCACTCGGTCGGGTAGTTCACCAGCCCGGCCGAGCCGAGGACGTCGGCCAGCAGCGCGCGGTGGACGCGGGCGTTGGCGGAGATGTTGTGTGCGGCGAAGTAGCAGGCGCCGTCGCTCTGCTCCGGCGTCGCGTCGATCGGCGTCCCGAGGTCCAGCTCGCGCCCGTCGCCGTCGACCAGCGTGAGGTCGACGGCGGCGCCGGCCACATGCGGCGCGACCGCGACGGGCGCGACGAACCGGCTGGTGAGGCGCTCGAGCTCGGCGAGGTCGTCGTGCAGGCCCGGGCGGACGGCGGACAGCTCGGCGGCGTAGCGGGCGATGATGGCGCGCTGGTCGGCGACGCTGCGATGTCCCTCGACCACCCGCAGCCCGACGCCGTCGGGGAGGCGGTCGCGGGCCAGCAGCAGCCGCTGCGCGAGTGACACCCGCACTCGAGCGCGGGCGGGACCGAACGATGCGGTGAGCTCGACCAGCGGCTCGCCCTCGTCCTCGACGGGGATCGCGGCGACTCGCGGGTCGGACAGGAGGATCGTCATGTCCAGCACGCTAGGAACCGACGGCCGTGCCCGGCCTCCACCTGAGGTGCCGGACCGCTGTCCCCGAGGACGAGATCCCTGACCCGTGGGTCCGGGCGGTACGCTGCGGCCCGCCCTGGGTCAGTCCCGGCCGGTCGCGCAGGTGACGTCGACCTCGTTGCCCTCCGCGTCGGCCAGCGTCCACCAGGTCGGCGACGCGTCGCGGACCAGGGTGCCGCCGGCGGCCAGCGCCGCCGCGACCCGCTGTTCGGCCAGCTCCGGCGGCACCCACACGTCGATGTGGAAGCGGTTGCGTTGCGGGCGGGGCGCGTCCATGTCCTGGAACCAGATCGAGGGGCCGCGCCAGCGCGGGTCGATGAGGTCCTCGTCGGGGCTGTCGGCACGTCGCTCGTAGCCGAGCACGGCCGCCCAGAACGGCATGACGTCCGCGCTGACCAGCGCGTCGATGGTCACCTGGACGGTCTGCACCAGCGTCGGGTCGGCGGCCAGTCCCTGAGCGCGCGCCAGGTCCGAGATGCGCGCAGCCAGCTCGACGTCGTCCGTCGTCATGCCCATGTAGTCGTCGGTGGCGGTGAGCAGCCGGACGGTGACGGTGTCGTGTCGCAGGTCGACGTCGGGATGGTGCGCCCCGGCGTCGGCGGCGGCCGCGGCGATCGCCTCGACCAGCCGGGCGCCGGCGGCGAACGAGCCGGTGCGGAAGACCGCGGTGGCGCCGTCTCCGACGACCCGCCAGTCGCCGGTGCGGTCGTCGGCGTGGAAGGCGCGCATGGTGATGGGGCCGGTCATGGTCACTCCCCGGTGCTGCCGTCGACGGATTCGCGGAGGAGGTCGGCGTGGCCGTTGTGCCGCGCGTACTCCTCGATCATGTGCGTGAGGATCCAGCGCAGGCTGGGCGCGCGGCCGTCGGGCCACACGCGTCTCGCCGGCCGGTCGAGGCCGCCGTCTGCCAGCGCCTCGGCGAGGTTCGCGCGGGACCGGTCGACCGCCTCCTCCCAGAGCGCGAACAGCTGCTCCGGCGTGTCGTCGGCCGCGGAGTGCCAGTCCCAGTCGTGGTCGGCGGCCCAGTCGACGGTGTTCCAGGGCGCGCTGCGCTCGCGGTCGAACAGGCCGCGGGTGAACCAGTCGTCCTCGACGTAGGCGAGGTGCTTGAGCAGCCCGCCGAGCGTCATGGTCGACGCGCCGACGGTGGCGTTCAGGCCGGCGGCGTCGAGGCCGCGGCACTTCCACGCCAACGTGGCGCGCTGGAAGTCGAGGAACCCGGTCAGCGTCGTGAGCTCGTCGCCGTCGACCGGCGGTTCGGGCCGGCCCTGCTCGTCGATGACCGTCATGCCGCCGCCTTGGCCGCCGCGTCGTTGATGGCCCGGCCGAGGTCCTCGGGACGGCTGAACTGCGGCCAGTGCCCGGTCGGCAGGTCGACGTACTCGACGTCGCGGAGGCGGGTGAACTCCTGCACGGCGGGCTCGCCGCCGTCGATCCACCGCCGCAGCTGGTCGGCGGAGAACTCCGGGCAGATGACGGTGACCGGGACGTCGTAGCGCCGCTCGCTGGTGAGCCGGACCGGGTCGGTGGTGACCCGCTCGGGCGACGGGATGGCCCGGGCGCGGAAGTCGGCGCGGGCGGCGTCGTCGAGATCCTTGAGGTCGTCCTCGCCGATGTCCTCCCAGCTGGGCAGCGGGATCTCGCCGTTCTCGGCGGCGAACGCGCCGAGCGGCTCGCCGTCCGTCGCCGGGAACCCGCCGATGTAGACGGTGCGGGCGACGCGGTCCGGCCGTGCGTCGGCGGCGGCGCACGCCAGCGCGGAGCCCAGCGAGTGCCCGACGACCAGCACCCTGCCCTCGTCCTTCGGCACCGCGTCGATGGCCGCCACGACCGCGTCGACGTGGTCCTGCAGCGTGACGCCCGAGCGGTCGGCGTCCTCGGCCTCCATGCCGGGGAGGGTGAGGGGGTGCGGCGTGTGGCCGGCCTGCTCGAGCACCGGGATCACCCGGTCCCACGACGAGCCGTCGAGCCAGAGCCCGGGGATCAGAACGATGTGCATGGTCGGGTCGCCTCTCGGGTGCGGCTTGTATGATCCATGAGTGCGGATCAATCCAAACTAGTGGAACGGACCGGAAATGTCGATCGATCGCGCGATGCCGGACTACGAGCTGGACGACCAGGCCGTCGTGACGGCGCCGGCGCAGCTGCGCGCGATGTCCGACCCGCTGCGATCGACCATCCTCGATCTGGTCCTCGAGCGGGCCGCGACGGTGACCGAGCTGGCCACCGCGGTCGGCCGGCCCAAGTCGACCGTGGCCCACCATGTGGGGGTCCTGGTCGACGCCGGCCTGCTGCGGGTGGTGCGCACGCGCCGAGTGCGGGCCATCGACGAGCGCTACTACGGCCGGACGGCGCGCCTGTTCCGCATCGGGAAGATCGACCACCCGGTCATCTGGGAGAACGACCTCTCCGTCGCGGCGGCCGAGGCGCGGGCCGCGTACGAGGCGGACGTGCTGATGAGCATCCACCGGCACGCCCGCATCCCGCGCGAACGGGGGATGGAGTTCTGGGAGAAGGTGCTGGAGCTGGTCCGCGAGTTCAGCACCATCCCGCGCTCGGGCGACACCGTCTTCGGTTTCGTCGCCGGCCTCTACCCGACGGAGCATCCCGCCCTGCCCGACCCAGCGCCTGACGGTGAGTGACGGCGCACTGGTCGGCTGTGTGAAGGTCGACTTACTACCGCTCTGGCAGTAGTAACTCGCCCTTGCCGAAGTGCCGGGCGGGACTTTCGCCCGGCGTGGGCCACGTCACGAGACGGCGGCTTGCATAGTCATGCGGAACCTTGCATACTTTTGCTCGTGTCCAAGGTGCTCACCTCCCTGCCCGCCGGCGAGCGGGTCGGCATTGCGTTCTCCGGCGGTCTCGACACCTCCGTGGCGGTGGCGTGGATGCGCGACAAGGGGGCGGTGCCGTGCACGTACACCGCCGACCTCGGGCAGTACGACGAGGACGACATCGACGCGGTGCCGGGGCGGGCGAAGCTCTACGGCGCCGAGATCTCCCGGCTCGTCGACTGTCGCGCCGCGCTGGTCGAGGAGGGGCTGGCTGCGCTGACGTGCGGTGCGTTCCACATCCGCTCCGCCGGCCGGGCCTACTTCAACACCACCCCGCTGGGCCGCGCGGTCACCGGCACGCTGCTCGTCCGGGCCATGCTCGAGGACGACGTCCAGATCTGGGGCGACGGGTCGACGTTCAAGGGGAACGACATCGAGCGGTTCTACCGCTACGGCCTGCTCGCCAACCCGAACCTGCGCATCTACAAGCCGTGGCTCGACGCCGCGTTCGTGGGTGAGCTGGGCGGCCGGCGCGAGATGAGCGAGTGGCTGCGCGAGCACGACCTGCCGTACCGCGACAGCACCGAGAAGGCGTACTCCACCGACGCGAACATCTGGGGCGCGACGCACGAGGCGAAGACGCTGGAGCACCTCGACAACGGCATCGAGACCGTCGACCCGATCATGGGCGTCCGGTTCTGGGACCCCGAGGTCGAGATCGCCACCGAGGACGTCACCATCGGCTTCGACCGCGGCCGGCCGGTCACCATCAACGGCCGGGAGTTCGGCAACGCCGTCGAGCTGGTGCTCGAAGCCAACGCCATCGGCGGACGGCACGGGCTGGGCATGTCCGACCAGATCGAGAACCGCATCATCGAGGCGAAGAGCCGCGGCATTTACGAGGCGCCCGGCATGGCGCTGCTGCACGTCGCCTACGAGCGGCTGGTCAACGCCATCCACAACGAGGACACCGTCGCCAACTACCACAACGAGGGCCGGCGGCTCGGCCGGCTCATGTACGAGGGCCGCTGGCTCGACCCGCAGGCGCTGATGCTGCGCGAGTCGTTGCAGCGCTGGGTCGGTTCGGCGGTGACGGGCGAGGTAACGCTGCGGCTGCGGCGTGGTGAGGACTACTCCATCCTCGACACCACCGGTCCCGCGCTGAGCTACCACCCCGACAAGCTCTCGATGGAGCGCACCGAGGACTCCGCGTTCGGCCCGGTCGACCGCATCGGCCAGCTGACCATGCGCAACCTCGACATCGCCGACTCGCGGGCCAAGCTCGAGCAGTACGCCGGCCTCGGCCTGGTCGGCGACTCGCACGCGGAGCTCATCGGCGCGACGCACCTGGTCGGCGAGCTGCCGGCGGGCGGCGCCGAGGCCATCGCGTCGCGGGGTGAGGTCGACGAGGACGAGGCCATGCTCGACCGCGCGGCCATGGAGGCCGGCACCGACTGACACCGGGCGCCCGGCGCCGTCCCGCGCGCCGGCGCCCTACGCTGGACCCGTGGTGCGGATCGACCCGGTGACCGTCACGGTCGACCGGTCCGTACTCACCGGCCTCCGCGAGCGGCTGCACGCGACCCGGTGGCCGCGGCACGAGGCGACCGGCAACGCGCTCGGCCCGCGGACCGCCGAGCTGCGCGAGCTCTGCGACTGGTGGGCCGGCGGGTTCGACTGGCCGGCCGCCGAGGCGCGCGTCAACCGGGCGCGGCACCTGCTCGCCCGGACCAGCCACGGGGCGGTCCACGTCGCGGTGCACGACGGTGACGACCGGCCGCCGCTGCTCCTGCTGCACGGCTGGCCGAGCAGCTTCCTCGAGTTCGAGCGGCTGGTCCCGCAGCTCTCACCGCGCACCGTCGTCGTCGCGTCACTGCCCGGGTACGGGTGGTCGGAGCGGCCGGCCGGGCGGTGGACCACCCGCGACACCGCCACGCTGCTGGCCGGCGTGATGACGGCGTTGGGGCACGACCGGTTCGTCGCGCACGGGACCGACTTCGGGTCCGCCGCCGCGACCTGGCTGGCGCTGGACCGGCCCGACCTCGTCGCCGGGCTGCACCTGTCCAACGTCGACCTCGGCCCGTCGCTCACCGCGGACGCCCCGCCGACGGCCGAGGAACGCGACTACCTCGACCGGTTCGACGCCTGGTGGCGCCGCGAGAACGGCTACAAGGAGATCCAGTCGACGCGGCCGGGTGCCCTCGTCCCGGCGCTGCTCGACTCGCCGGCCGGGCTGGCCGCGTGGGTGCTGGACAAGTGGGACTCGTGGACCGATCCCGCGCTCGGCCCGACGGTGGCCGCGCGGGTCGGGCGCGACGCGCTTCCGGAGCTGCTCACCTGGTGGTGGGCGACGGGGACGGCGGAGACGTCGGTGCTCGACTACGCCGACAACCGCGCGGCCGGCACGACGGTGCTGCCGGCCGGCGCCCGCGTCGAGGTGCCGACGGCGGTCGCCCGGTTCGGCCGCGAGAACGGGTTCCGCGAGGACCCGCCGCGGTCGTGGCTGGAGCGGATGTACCGGCTGGAGCGCTGGACCTCGATGCCGCGCGGTGGTCACTTCGCCGCGCTCGAGGCGCCCGAGCTGCTGGCCGCCGACCTGCTCTTCTTCGCCGACTCGCTGACCTGAGCCCGGCGGGCCCGATCGGGAACCGGTGCCGCCTGGATCAGCGCGCTGCCGGCCGCGAGTGCGTCGGCCGTCGCGACGATCACGCGCCGCATCGCCTCGGCGGCTCGGGGCGGGGTGACGTCGGACCGGTGGGCCAGGCTGACGGTGCGGCTCAGCCGCGGCTCGGTGAGGCGCAGGGAGCGCAGGCCCGGGCGGTCGAGCAGCACCATCGCGGGGACGACGGCGACGCCCAGGCCGCGCTCGACGAAGCGCAGCACCGCGTCCATCTCGGCCCCTTCCAGCACGACCGACGGGGTGAGCCCGGCGGCGCGGAACGCCGCCTCCGTCGTGGCCCGCAGGTCGTAGCTCTCGTGGAAGACGATCTGCGGCAGCCGCGCCAGGCGTTCGAGGTCGATCGCCGGCGTCGCCGCCACGGGCGGGCGCGCGGCGGAGGAGATGACCACCAGCTCCTCGGTGAGCAGGGGAGTGCGGGTGAGGCTCGCTCCCGCGACCGGCCTCTCGTCCGAGGCGGTGATGAGCGCGAGGTCGAGCGCGCCCTCTGCCAGCTCGTCGATCAGGCTGCGCGACCCGCCCTCGGTGAGGTGCAGCTCGATCCCCGGATGGGCGCCGTGGAAGGCACTGAGCGCCTCGGCGACCAGGCTGATGCACAGCGTCGGCGTCGCACCCAGCCGGACCCGGCCCCGTCGCAGCCCCGCGAGCTCGGCCATCTCGCGGCGGACGGAGTCGGCGTCGGCCAGCATGCGCCGGGCCAGCGGCAGCAGCGCCTCGCCGGCGGCGGTGAGCGAGATGTGCCCGCGGGCGCGGTGGAACAGCTCGGCGCCGAGCTCGTGCTCGAGCGAGGCGATCTGCCGGCTGAGCGAGGGCTGCGCCAGGTGCAGGTGCTCCGCGGCGCGGGTGAAGTGACCGAGCCGGGCGACCTCGACGAAGCCGCGCAGCTGCTCGAGGTTCATGGTTCATAGCCTATGCGCATCGAAACGAGTCGAACAATGCATTGGCGTTATCGTCGCCGGCTTCCTAGCGTGGAAGACATGAGCGGATCCCCACGCGAACGGCAGCTGTCCACCACCGTGCTCGTCATCGGGACGGGAGGCGCGGGCCTGCGGGCGGCCATCGAGGTCGCCGAGCAGGGCGTCGACGTGCTCGCCGTCGGCAAGCGGCCGCGGCACGACGCCCACACCGCGCTCGCGGCGGGCGGCATCAACGCCGCGCTCGGCACGATGGACGCCGGCGACAGCTGGCAGCAGCACGCCGCCGACACCATCAAGGAGAGCTACTTCCTCGCCCATCCGCGCACGGTCGAGATCGTCACGCGCGGCGCCGAGCGCGGCATCCGCGACCTCGAGCGGTACGGCATGGAGTTCGCCCGCGAGGCCGACGGCCGCATCTCCCAGCGTTTCTTCGGGGCGCACACCTTCCGCCGCACCGCGTTCGCCGGCGACTACACGGGGCTGGAGATCCAGCGAGCGCTGGTGCGCCGCACCGAACAGCTGGGCATCCCGATCCTCGACTCGATGTACGTCACCCGCATCCTCGTGCGCGACAACATCGTCTTCGGCGCGTACGGCTTCGATCTGCGCGACGGCACGCGGTACGTCATCCACGCCGACGCGGTGATCCTCGCCGCCGGCGGCCACACGCGCATCTGGCGCCGCACGTCGTCGCGGCGCGACGAGAACACCGGCGACGCGTTCCGGCTCGCCGTCGAGGCGGGCGCGCGGCTGCGCGATCCGGAGCTGGTCCAGTTTCACCCGTCCGGCATCATCGAGCCCGAGAGCGCGGCGGGCACGCTCATCTCCGAGGCCGCCCGCGGCGAGGGTGGCATCCTGCGCAACGCGCTCGGCGAGCGGTTCATGCAGAAGTACGACCCCGAGCGCATGGAGCTGTCCACGCGCGACCGCGTCGCGCTCGCCGCGTACACCGAGATCAAGGAGGGGCGCGGGACGGAGAAGGGCGGCGTGTGGCTGGACGTGTCGCACCTGCCGCGAGAGACGATCACGACGCGGCTGCCGCGTGTCTACCAGACGATGCTCGAGGTCCAGATGCTCGACATCACGGCCGACCCGATCGAGGTGGCGCCCACGGCGCACTACTCGATGGGGGGCGTCTGGGTGCGGCCCGAGGACCACGGCACCGGCGTCGACGGCCTGTACGCGATCGGCGAGGCCTCCAGCGGGCTGCACGGCGCCAACCGGCTCGGCGGCAACTCCCTGATCGAGCTGCTGGTGTTCGGCCGCATCGTGGGGCGGGCCGCCGTCGCGCACTCCGCCGGTCTCGACGCCCAGCGCCGGTCGGCCGACGCCGTGGCGCAGGCCCGGGCCGAGATCGACGACCTCCTGGCCGCCGACGGCCCCGAGAACGTGCGCGCCCTGCAGCGGGCGATCCGCGACACCATGACCGAGCACGCCGGCGTCGTCCGCGACGAGACCGGCCTGAAGACGGGGCTCGCGGAGCTCGAACGCATCGAGGCGCGCATGAGCGACGTCGGCGTCCACCCCGACATCGCCGGGTTCCAGGACCTCGCCCACGCCTTCGACCTCAAGGCCTCCGCGCTGTCCGCGCGGGCGACGCTCGAGGCCGCGCTCGAGCGCCGCGAGACGCGCGGCTGCCACAACCGCAGCGACTATCCCGAGCTCGATCCCGCGCTGCGGGTGAACCTCGTGTGGTCGCCCGCCACGGGCGTCGTCCGCGAGGAGATCCCGCCGGTGCCCGACGAGATCGCCGGCCTCATCCGGGAGGTCTCCACCGAGGGCAAGCTCGTGGAGTAGTCAGGCCGCCCGGCCGGTGATGAGGAACTGCAGCTGCACCTCGTGACCGTCGGCGACGCCGTGGCGGCGGTCCAGCTCCAGGATCTCCGGCAGCGGGGTCACGACGACGTCCGCGAAGCCGGCCGCGCGCACCAGCGCCGCGGACTCGTCGATGGTGGCGGCCTCGGCCAGCGGCAGCTGTGACAGCACGGTGCGGTCGTACAAGGGATCCGGGCCGACGCCGCTGGGGAACCAGGTGCTGTCGACGGCGGCCAGCATGCCGCCCGGTCGCAGCAGCGCCCGCCAGTGGCGCAGCGCGACCTCCGGCGTGCGCAGCGTCCACAGCAGGTACCGGTTCGTGACGACGTCGAAGCTGCCGGGCGGGAAGTCCGGCGCGACGGCGTCGCCGACGAGCAGCTCCGGCGGATGCGGCAGAGCGGCCGCCTTCTCCCGCGCCTTCTCGAGCATGCCCTCGGCGAGGTCGGTGCCGATGACGTCGTAGCCGAGCTCGGCGAGGATCAGCGCGACGTGGCCGGTGCCGGTGCCGACGTCGAGCACCCGGGCCGGCGGCGCGGGCAGCGCGCGCCGCCAGACGTCGGTCCAGCCGGCCTTGATCTCGGCGTTGCCGATCTGCTTCCGGTGGTGGGCGTCGTAGGAGTCGGCTCGCTCGGTCCAGTACCGGTTGATGTTGTCCTGGGCGGTGGTGACGTCGGTCATGCGGAGACTCCTTCGGGTACGGCGTCGAGGGGGCGGAACAGCAGCTGGACGCCGTCGCCGGCGTCGATGCGCTGGACGCCGATGCGGTACACCGGCTCCAGCATCTCCGGGCGCAGGACGGCGTCGGGCGTGCCGGCCGCGGCGACCCGTCCGCCGTCGAGTAGCACCAGCTCGTCGCAGTAGCGGGCGGCGAGGTTGAGGTCGTGCAGCACCACGACGGTGGTGACGTCCAGCCGGCTGACCAGCTGGAGCACCTCGTGCTGGTAGCGGATGTCCAGGTGGTTGGTGGGCTCGTCGAGCAGCAGGTGGTCGGCCTGCTGGGCCAGCGCCCGGGCGATCAGCACGCGCTGCTTCTCGCCGCCGGACAGCCCGGCGAAGACCCGTCCGGCGAGGTGCCGGGCGCCGACCCGTTCCAGCGACGCGGCGGCGACGCGGTAGTCGTCGCGACCGTGGCGCTGGAAGGTCGACAGGTGCGGCGCCCGGCCGAGCAGCACGGTCTCGGTGACGGTGAGCGGCAGCTCGCCGGTGCCCTCCTGCACGACGACGGCCAGCCGCCGGGCCAGCTCGCGCGGCTTCAGCTCGCCCACCGGCGTCTCGTCCAGCGTGACCAGCCCGGCCCTCGGCGCCAGCGCACCGTAGAGGGTGCGCAGCAGGGTGGTCTTGCCGCTGCCGTTCGGCCCGATCAGCCCGACGACGCGGCCGGGCGTGGCGGTGACCCGGGCGCCGTCGAGCACCAGGGTGTCGCCGTAGGCGAACGAGACGTCGCGGGCGCTGATCACGGGAGGAACCGTTCGGCGATCCGCTCCAGGCCGTCGATGGACAGCGGCGTGGGCGGCTCGGTGAAGTTGAACAGCTGGACGAGGATGTCGTCGTTCCGGACGGCGCGCAGGTCCTCCGCACCGGGCAGGCTCACGAGGGCGTCCTTCACCGCGGCCGGGTCGCCGTCGACGTGCAGCAGGACGAGCACGTCCGGGTCGGCGGCGATGATCTGCTCCAGCGTCACCTCGAACACCCGCTCGTCGACGTCGCCGAAGACGTTGGTGAAACCGGCCGCCTCCAGCTGGGGGTGGGCCATGCTGCGGTTGCCGTAGGCGTAGCCGCTGCCGCCGCCGACGGTGGGGAACAGCACGGCCGCGGTCCGCTCGGGCGCGTTCTCGGCCGCCGCCTCGACCGCGGCGACGCGGTCCTTGAGCTCGCCGACCAGCGCGTCGGCCTCGTCGGCACGGTCGAACACGCGCCCGTAGGTCTCGATCTGCTCGTAGACGTCGTCGAACGTGGTCGCGTCGACGCCCTCCGGGCAGTACACCGGCTGGATCAGCGCGTCGATGCCGACGCCGGACAGGCCCTCGCGGGTGATGCCGTCGGGCAGCCCGAGCACGAGGTCGGGCTGCTGGGCGATGATGACCTCCTGCGAGATCTGCAGGTGGCCGCTGGTGTCGAGGTCCTCGCCGAGCGACTCGATGTCGGCGATGGCGGCGTTGGTCTCGTCGTCGTAGTACTCCTCGGGGAACGCGCCGGCCCGCAGCACCGCGGCGTCGAGCACGCCCAGCTCGTGCATGATCGTCACCGGCGCGCTCTCGAGCAGCACCACCCGCTCCGGCGGCGCGTCGAACGTCACGTCGACGCCGCAGTTGTCCACGGTGACGGCCGTGCCGGCGGCGTCGGTCGTGTCGTCGGACCCGCAGGCCGCGGTCACCAGGACCAGGGCGACGGCGACGGGCGGCAGGTAGCGCATGCGTGGTTCTCCTCAGGTCAGGCGCCGGCGGAGTGGAACCGCCGGACGAGGATCAGCAGGAACGGCGCGCCGACGAGCGCGGTGATGATGCCGATGGGCAGCTCGCGCGGCTCCAGCACCGTCCGGGCGGCGACGTCGGCCCAGACGAGGAAGATCGCGCCGATCAGCGCCGCCACCGGGACCACCCGGCCGTGCGCGGCGCCGACGAACCGGCGCGCGACGTGCGGGATGACCAGGCCGACGAAGCCGATGCCGCCGGACGCCGCGACGACCGCGCCCACGCACAGCGACACGACGACCAGCAGCTGCACCCGGAACCGGGTCGGCGGCACGCCGAGCGTGTGCGCGGTCTCGTCGCCTATCGCCAGCGCGTCCAGCCGCCGGCGCCACAGCAGCAGCGCGGCCAGCGTCAGGGCCACCACCACGACGACGATCGCCAGGGGCCACGACCAGCGGGCCAGCCCGAGCGAGCCGAGCAGCCAGAACAGCACCGACCGGGCACCCTCGGCGGAGTCGGAGGCGAAGATCAGGAAGCTGGTGGCGGCGTACAGCGCGTAGCCGACGGCGACGCCGGCCATGAGCAGCCGCAGCGACGTGATCCGCCCCCCTGCCCGGGCCACCACGAACACCGCGGCCGACGCGCCCAGCGCGCCGAGGAACGCGCTCGCCGACAACGCGTTCTCGCCGAAGCCGGCGCCGAGCCCGAACAGGATCGCCGCCGCCGCACCGGTGGACGCGCCCGAGGTGACCCCGAGCAGGTACGGGTCGGCGAGCAGGTTGCGGACCATCGCCTGCAACGCGACTCCGCAGACCGCGAGCGCCGCGCCGACCACCGCGCCGAGGATCACCCGGGGAAGGCGGACCTGCCAGACGATCGAGTCCTCGGCCCGGGTCCACGTGACATCGGCCGGCGAGCCGAGCGCGTGGTGGCCGACGATCCGCGCGACGGTGCCCGGGTCGATGGCGACCGCGCCCAGACCGACCGCGAGGACCAGCGTGACCAGCAGGCCGGCCGACAGACCACCGATCCACAGCGCCGTCCGGCGCCGTTGTGCCCCCTGCCCGAGGTCGTCGTCGAACTCCGTGACGGTGTCGGCGAGGACGGTGTCGCGGCCGGTCGTGGTCGAGCTCACGGCGCCTCCGAGCCAACTGGATTTGAGATACAGATGTCGCTGTCGACACAAGGTCGCACATGCGACTCAGTCGCGTCAACAGATGCGACTGTGTCGCATCTTGCCGGACGGCCGGCGTCGAGACCACCCCGGGAGCGCCCGTCGAGGCAGAGTTCACCGTCCGCTCCGTCCCCGTTCGCACGAACGTCGGCCGTTTGACCAAGATCATCGCTTTCTCCAGGTGCGGGCGCGTTTTCGTCATTCCGGCCGACCCGGAGTCACGGCTAGCGTCACGCCGCGGGGACCCCCGTCCCCGTCCCGCAGCACCTCGAGGAGGAGTGCCGTGTTCGCAGGCTCGAAACGCCGCCGATCAGCCGCACTGGCCGCCGCCGTCGCCGTCACCGCGTCCGTCGCCGCATCGCTGACGGCGACGGACATCGGCGTGGTCCCGGCCCAGGCGCTGACCACGCACACCGTCACGTCCCCGGACGGCGAGATCACCTTCGCCGTCCACGAGCAGCCCTCCGGAGCGCTGACCTACGAGGTCACCGCCGGCACCACGACGATCTTCGAGGAGTCGCCGCTGGGCATCGCGACCAGCGCCGTCGACTTCTCCAGCGGCCTGACGTACGCCTCGCAGAGCCGCACCACCATCGACCAGACCTACACGCTGCCGGCCGGCACCAAACCGTCCTACCGCGACCACGCCAACCAGCTGGTGCTCAGCTACACCAAGGGCGGCCAGACGATGCAGCTGGTGGTGCGCGCCTACGACGACGGCGTCGCCTACCGCTACGTGCTGCCAGGCGGCTCCGGCGCCGTGTCGATCACGGACGAGCTGAGCGGGTTCCGGCTGCCGGCGCCGACCGGCGGCTGGGCCGCGGTGTGGAACGGCAACTACGAGCAGGACTACGTCTACCGCTCCGCTGCCGGGCTCAACGACGGCACCGAGCTGACCATGCCGCTGCTGGCGTCGATCGACGACAACGCCTACTTCACGGTGATCTCCGAGGCGAACGTCTACAACGCCGGGGCGAGCTACGCGCCGTCGCTGCTGAAGGGCAGCCAGGCGAACGACGGCCTGCTGAACGTGGAGCGGACGCCGGACCAGGCGTTCCCGATCGCGAGCACGTACCCGTTCCAGACGCCGTGGCGGGCCGCGATCATCGCCGCGGACCTGGACGTGCTGGTCAACTCCGACCTCGTGCAGCACCTGAACCCGCCGGCGACGCAGGACGCGGACTGGGTCAAGCCCGGCCGGGCCGCATGGTCGTGGTTCAGCGACGGCGACAGCGCCGCCGACCTGGACAAGCAGAAGCAGATGGTCGACTTCGCCGCGTCGATGGGCTTCGAGTACGTCACGGTCGACTGCTGCTACGACCCCGACGTCGACCTGCCGGCGATCTCGCAGTACGCGGCGCAGCGCAACGTCGACATCTTCGCGTGGGTCACGGCGGAGCCGTTCGCCACGCCCGCGCAGGCCGACGCGCTGGTCGCCGAGCACAAGGCGTACGGCGTCGTCGGGCTCAAGGTCGACTTCTTCCTCAACGACTCGCAGCAGGTCATGGGCTGGTACCAGTCGATCGGCGACGCCGCCGGCGAGCACGAGATGATGCTGAACTTCCACGGCAGCACCAAGCCGGGCGGCGAGAACCGCACCTGGCCATGGGTGGTGACGTCGGAGGCGGTGGCCGGCACCGAGCACTACCTGTACCCGCCGCCGACGACGGCCCGGCTGGACGCCACCTTCCCGTTCGTCCGCAACCCGATCGGCGGCATGGACTACACGCCGACGATGATCTCGCTGAACGGCTCGATCCTCACCCAGGCGCACACGCTGGCGCAGGCCATCGTGTTCACGTCGGCGATGGTCAACTACTCCGACTCCGCGGCGGCGTACGAGCAGTGGCCGGGCCGGCACCTCATGCGGGCGATCCCGACGGTGTGGGACGAGACCCGCGTCGTCGAGGGCTTCCCCGGCGACCACGTCACGATGGCGCGGCGCAGCGGTGACGACTGGTTCATCGGCGCGATGACCAGCCCGGCCCGGACGGCGAGCGTCCCGCTGTCGTTCCTCGGCTCGGGCACGTACACCGCGACGATCTTCGCCGACGACGCGAACGGCCGGGTGTCGTCGGTGACGACGCAGACCGTGACCAGCGCGTCGACGCTCTCGCTGCCGATGCTGGCCACCGGCGGCGTCGCCGTCCACCTGTCGAAGACGCCGCTGGCGCAGATCGGCAGCGGCGACGTCCGGTACGAGGCGGAGGCGGCCGGCAACACCCTTTCGGGTGGGGCGCTGGTCGACGCGTGCAAGGGGTGCTCCGGCGGCGCGAAGGTCGGGTACCTCGGCAACGGCGGTGCGGTGCAGTTCACCAACGTCATGGCCGGCGCCGCCGGCACGCACGAGCTGACCTTCACCTACACGTCCGGCGACCCGCGGTCGGTCCAGATCGAGGTCAACGGGTCCGTCATCAGCACCGAGGCGCTGAAGGACTCCGGCGGCTGGGAGTTCGTGAACAAGTGGACCATCGACGTGCCGCTCAACGCCGGCGCCAACACCATCGAGTTCTCCAACCCGTCGGCGTACGGCCCGGACATCGACGCGCTCATCGTCTCGCGGAAGACCGAGGCGGAGGCGGCCGGCAACACCCTGGCCGGCGGCGCGACGGTGGCGGCGTGCGGTCCGTGCTCGGGCGGGTCGACGGTGACGGGCCTGTCGGGTGGCGGTGCGGTCACGGTGAACGGCGTCACGGCGACCGCGGCCGGCAACCACACCGTTCGCATCGACTACGCCGCGACCGCCGACAGCACGGCGCAGGTCAGCGTCAACGGCGGCGCGCCGGTCACCGTCGAGTTCCCCTCGACGGGCGGCGCCACGGCGACCGCGACCGTCACACTCGGGCTCGCCCTGACCACCGGGGTGAACAACACGATCACGGTTGCCGGCGCGTCGGGCCCGGCGCCCGACATCGACCGGATCACCGTCACGAACTGACCGGTCGTGTCGACGGCGAACGCCCGGCGCCGCTTCTTCGGAGGCGTCGGGCGTTCGCCTGCGGATTTTGCAGCGTTGGGGCCGTCCCCCTGCTGCCCGATTGTCTTGGCCGCGGGCGCGCGCCTCAAGCGGACTATTGGGCGCTTCGCGCCGGCGATGTCCGCTTGACCCGACGCCGCCGGGGGCGGGCGCCGCGTTTGCGTGTGGCGTTGGTGTCGTTGGGCGTCCACCTGGTGAGGTTTCACGATGATTCGGGGGCCATCACGAGGATTGCCCCAGCGTCAACACCCCTACAGTCATGGTGATGCTCAGGTAATCCTCGTGATGTAGGCGATCGCCGATGATCATCGCCGTCCACACTCCGACAAATCGGGCGGAACGGCTAAGACGTCAGCAGTTGGCGGAGCGGCGGTAGTCGGTCGGGCTCATCGCGTGCAGCTGGCGGAACTGCCGGGAGAAGTGGAACGGGTCGGCGTAGCCGACGTCGCGGGCGATCTCGCTGACCGTCGCCTCCGTCGTGGTCAGCAGCAGCCGGGCCCGTTCCATTCGCAGCGTCGTCTGGTAGGCGTGCACCCCGCCGCCGGTGGCCCGCCGGAACAGCGTCGTCAGGTGCGACGGCGACACGCCGACCAGCGCGGCCAGCTCCGGCACCCGGACCGTCCCGTCCAGCCGCGAGGCCAGATAGTCCATCGCCCGCTCCAGCGGGCCCTCGGCCGGTGAGGGCGCGGACCCCCGGTCCGCAATCAGCTGGGTCAGCAGCTTCCACGCGGTCCCGGCCACGCCGACCAGCCGCGCCGGGCCCTCGTCGTCGCGGGCGAGGCGTCCGACGATCTCGTCGGCCAGCGCGACCGCGCGGTCCAGGTGCCGGACCGGCACCACCGGTGGACCCAGCGCCTCGACCAGCTCCGGCACGTCGCTGCCGCGCAGGTGACACCACCACACCGTCCACGGCGACGACGGCGACCCGCCGTAGGCGTGCGGCGTCCCTGCGGGCACGACCAGCGCCGCGCCGGCGCCGATGCGGTGGTGACGTCCGCCGATGTCGGCCCAGCCGCTCCCGGCAGCGCAGATGGCGACGACGGTCTGCCGTGACGCCGCGGGCCGCGAGGCCTCGAACGGTGCGGGCGCGGGGGAGTGGCCGGCGTCGGTGACCACGAGCCGCCTGGTGACCGGCGCCGACAGCGCCGCCGTGACCTGCCGCCGCGGGACGGCGTACAGCCGCTGCTGGCGGAGACCGTCGCGGGCTGGCACGGCTCCGAGTATGGCACGAGTTACATACTTGACAAAGTTTATTAAGTCTCCGTAGCGTCACCCCCGTGCCGATCCAGCGAGGCGGCCCGGTCGAGGGAACCCCGGCCGAGGGCGCCGTCTTCCTCACCGCGCTCACCGCCGGTCCCATCGCCCGCGTCGACATCGCCCGCGAGACGGGGCTGTCGTCGGCGGCCGTCACCCGCGTGGCGAAGCTGCTCATCGACGAGGGCTACCTCGAGTACGCGCCGGACCAGCCGGCCACGAGCGACGAGACCCGCATGGGCCGGCCGAGCAGCCCGCTGCGGGTGCACGCCCGCCAGACCGGCTCGTTCGGCATCATCGTCCGGCGCGACGAGCTGATCGGCATGGTGTGCGACCTCGCCGGTGCGCCGCGGGTGTCCGAGCGCCGTCCGCTGGCCGACACCACCGTCGACGCCGCGGTCGACGCCATCGCCGCGTTCTACCGCGAGCTGGTCGAGCGCGCCGACGCGGCCGGCTTCGTCGTCGCGCCGCACGACCTCGGGCTCAGCCTCTCCGGCGACATCGACCACGACACCGGCTACGTGCGCTATTCGCCGTTCCTCGGCTGGCGCGACGTCGACCTCGGCGCCGCGGTGTCGCGCGCCATCGGCGCCCCGGTCGTCGTCGAGAACGACGTCAAGGCGCTCACCGTCGCCGAGCAGTGGTTCGGGCTCGGCCGCGGCATCACGAACTTCGCCGTCGTCACCATCGGCACCGGCATCGGCTGCGCGATCGTCGTCGACGGCGGCCTGGTTCGCGGCGCGCACAGCGTCGCCGGCGAGATCGGGCACCTGCCGCTCGGCGACCCGTCCGTGCAGTGCCACTGCGGCGCGCACGGCTGCGTCGAGGCCGAGGCGTCGACGAAGGCGCTGCTGGAGCGGTGCCGCGCCGCCACCGGCCGCGACGACCTCACCATCGAGACCGCGGTCGAGCTGGCCCGGTCCGGTGACGACGCCGTCCGCGCGATCTTCGCCCGGGCGGGCCGGCTGATCGGCCTGGCGCTGGCCTCGGTGGCCAACCTGCTCGGGCCGGAGCGCGTCATCGTCGCCGGTGAGGGCGTGTCCAGCTACGACCTGTTCGAGACCGCGATCCGCGAGGCGTTCGCCGAGCAGGCGTTCGGCGCCGCCCACCAGGTGCCCATCCACGTGCGCGACCTGCCGTTCGAGGAGTGGGCGCGCGGCGCCGCCGCGGTCGCCATCCAGGAGCTCGTCTTCCCGTCCCGCCAGCGCGTCGCCGCCGAGGTGCGCCGTCGTCCAGGAGTTCGTCGTGTCTGAGTCCACCACCTGGTCGGTGTCCCACGGTCGCAACACCGTCGCGCTGACCTGGTTCCGCGGCCGGCTCACCTGGACCGCGCTGCACGACGGCGTCCAGGTCACCCCGCCGGCGCCGCTGCACCTGCACACCGCCGACGGCCGCGACCTGCTGTCCGCCGCGACGTATCTCGGCGACGACTCGCGGGAGGTCAGCGAGGAGTACGAGCTCGTCGTCGGCAAGCGGACCGGCCGGCACACCGTCGACCACCGGGAGCGTACCGTCCGGTTCGCCTGCGCGGGCGGCGGCGAGATCGCGGTCGTGCTGCGGGCCGCGCCCGACGGCGTCGCGCTGCGGTTCGTGCTCGGCGGCCTGGACGGCGCCACCGTCACCGGCGGCGACGTCGGCCTGCGGTTCCCGGCGACGGCGGCGGTGTGGCCGCTCACCTACACGCCCTGGTACGAGACCACCCGGTTCACCAGCACGCTGGACGCGCTGGAGCCCGGCGACTACGGCTTCCCGTTCCTCGTCGAGCTGGCGGACGACACGTTCGCGCTGGTCACGGAGGCGGACCTGGACGGCCGGTACGGCGGCTCGTTCGCTCGGTACGCCGGCGGCGGCGCGGTCACCGTCACGCTGGCCGCCGACGTCGTGCTCGACGGCGACAGCGTGGCCACGCCCTGGCGGGTCGTCATCGTCGGCGACCTCGCGGCTGTGGTCGCGTCGCACCTGGTCGACGACCTCGCACCGCCTGCCGCGGAGGGAGTGCCGGTGTGGGCGCGGCCGGGCCGCGCCGCGTGGTCGTGGTGGTCGGACTTCTACAGCGGCGCGCAGTTGTCCAAGCAGCTGCGGATGCTCGACTACGCCGCCGCCCGCGGCTGGGAGTACGTGCTGGTCGACTGCGGCTGGGACGGTGTCTGGATGCCGGAGTTGGTCGCCGCGGCCAGCGAGCGCGGCGTCGGCGTGTTCGTCTGGGTGGTCTGGGACCACCTCGCGACGCCGGAGCAGCGGCGCAAGCTGGCCGAGTGGGCGTCGTGGGGCGTCGCCGGCGTCAAGGTCGACTTCATGGAGTCCGAGGCGCAGGAGCGGTACCGCTGGTACGACGAGGTCATCGCCGAGTGCGCCCGCGTCGGCCTGATGATCAACTTCCACGGCTCGGTCATCCCGCGCGGCTGGGCCCGCACGTACCCGCACGTCATGAGCTACGAGGCGGTCCGCGGCGCGGAGTACTACGTCTTCTACAGCGAGCCGCTGACGCCCGAGCACAACACGATCGTGCCGTTCACCCGCAACGTCGTCGGCTCGGCCGACTACACGCCGGTGACGTTCTCGGCTCAGGCCCGGCTGACGACGGAGGCGCACGAGCTGGCGCTGGCCGTCGTGCTGGAGTCGGGGCTGCTGAACTTCGCCGACGACGTCGACGAGTACGCGAAGCGGCCCATCGCCGAGGCGGCGATCGAGCGGATCCAGGCCGCCTGGGACGAGACCAGGCTGCTGGCCGGGCGGCCGGGGGAGTACGTCGTGCTGGCCCGCCGCTCCGGCGCGGAGTGGAGCGTCGGCGCGCTGTCGGCACTGGGCGAGACCAAGGCCGTCGCCGTCGATCTCGGCGTGCTGGGGCTCGAGGGCGACCACGCCGCCACCGTCATCACCGACGACGACGCCGGCCGGCTCACCCAGGAGACCCGCACGGTCACCGCCGGCGACACCGTCGACGTCACACTGCGGCCGAACGGCGGCGCGGTCGTCCTGCTGGCGCCGGTCGGCCACACCCGGCCGGAGCCCCCGCCGCGGCCCGCCGTCACCGTCGCCGACCCGATCGTGCGCGGCGTCCCCGGCGAGCCGGTCGAGATCGCCGCCGTCGTCACCGGCGCCGAGCCGTACCTCGTCGTGCCGCCCGGCTGGGACCCGCCACGCCCGATCCGCGAGGGCGTCTGGTCGGTCACCGTCCCCGCGGGCACCGAGCCCGGCCACGTCGCCGTGCTGGCCGTGCACGCCGGCGACCCCCTCGGACCCCGGCGCTCCACCGTCGCGCACGTGCGCGTCGTCAGCCCCCTCGGCGCGGACCCCGCGTCGCTCGTCGCGCTCACCCCGGTCGCGGCCGCCAACGGCAGCGGCCCGGTCGAGCGGGACATGTCCAACGGCGAGGGCAACCCCGCCGACGGCCGGCCGATGTCCGTGGCCGGCGTGCACCACCCCAAGGGACTCGGCGTCTGTGCCCCGTCGGACGTCACCTGGGTGCTCGACGGCGTCCCGGCGCGGCTCACCGCGTCCGTCGGCGTCGACGACGAGAGCCCGGCCGGCACGACGGCGACCTGCGCCGTCGTCGGCGACGGGCGCGTCCTCACCACGATCGAGGTCGCCGCCGGCGAACCCGCGCGCGAGCTCGACGTGGACCTCACCGGCATCACCCGGCTGCGGCTGGTCGTCCGGCCGCCGGCCGCCGGTGCCGAGCCCGCGCACGTGGACTGGATCGACCCGCACGTGCGACCCCGAACGTCCCACTCATGAGAGGCATACGACGATGAAGTCGACGAATACCATGTTGGCCCTGGCGGCCACGGCCGCGGTCCTGACGCTGGCCGCGTGCGGCGACAACGGCGCCTCGGCCGGCGGCTCGGACGGCGGCGGCGGCGAGGAGGTCGAGCTGACCTTCGCGACGTTCTCGCCCGACCAGGAGCCGGCCATCCGCCAGATCCTCGACGTGTTCGAGGAGCAGAACCCCGGCGTCTCGGTCGAGATCCAGATCATCCCGTGGACCGACTACTGGAGCACGCTGCAGACGTCGACCGCCGGCGGCACCGGCCCGGACGTCGCCTGGATGCTCGGCGCGAAGATCGGCCAGTACATCGACGGCGGCGTGCTGCTGCCGCTGGACGAGGCGTTCGAGGAGTCCGGCCTGGACATCGAGAAGTACCCCGAGCAGCTGGTCGACCTGTTCGTCGACGACGGCACGACGTACGCGCTGCCGAAGGACTTCGACACCATCGGCCTCTGGTACAACAAGGCGCTGTTCGACGAGGCCGGCGTGGCGTACCCAACCCCGGACTGGACCTGGGATGACGTCATCACCGCGGCGAAGGCGCTGACCAAGCCCGACGGCAGCGTCTACGGCATCGGCGCACCGATGGACCCGCAGGCGACGTACTACAACACGATCTACCAGGCCGGCGGCGAGGTGATCTCCGAGGACGGCACGACGTCGGGTTACGACAGCCCCGAGGCCATCGAGGGCATCAAGTTCTGGACCGACATGATCAACGTCCATCACGTGTCGCCGACGCTGGAGTCCTTCGCCGACACCGAGTCCGTCGCGCAGTTCATGTCCGGGCGCCTCGCCATGCTGACGACCGGCTCGTTCTACGCGATCCGGTTCGCGAACGACGAGTACTCGTCGCAGAACTTCGACGTGACCGAGCTGCCGGCCGGCGCCCAGGAGGCGACCATCATCAACGGCATCGGCAACGTCGCGCTCGCCTCGACCGAGCACCCCGAGGAGGCCGCCCGTCTGGCCGTCTTCCTCAGCGGCGAGGAGGCCTCGCGCATCTCCAGCGAGACCGGCACCGTCATCGGCTCCTACGAGGGCACCCAGGAGGCGTTCGTCGACGCGTTCCCGCAGTTCAACCTGCAGGCCTTCCTCGACCAGGCCGAGAACGGCGTGGTGCTGCCGGTGTCGCGCAACACCGACGCGTGGGCCAGCCGCGAGGGCGAGTTCCTCACACCGGCGTGGACCGGTGAGCAGAGCGTCGAGGAGGCGGCCGCGAACCTAGCCGACGCCATGAACGAGGCGCTGGCGCAGGAATGAGGCCGAACCGGTACCCGGACAACGCGTGGGCGGCGATCCTGCTCGCGGTGCCGTTCGGCGGCCTGGTGATCTTCTACCTGTGGCCGCTGCTGCGCACCGTCCTGCTCAGCTTCTCCGAGGGCACCGCGTTCACCGGGTACACGATCACCGGGCTCGGCAACTGGCAGCGGCTGTTCGAGAACGGCGACGACGTCTGGCGCGCGCTGGTCAACACGCTGGTGTACGCGGCGATCGTGCTGCTCGGCGTGCCGATCGCGATGGTGATCGCGGCGCTGCTGCACCAGCGCGGCCTGCGTGGCCGGTCGTTCTACCGCACGCTGTACTTCGTCCCGGTCGTCACCATGCCGGTGGCGGTGGCGATGGTCTGGCGCTACATCTACAACGGCGACTTCGGGCTGCTCAACGAGGTGCTCGACGCCGTCGGCGGGCCGACGAGGGCCTGGGTGGCCGACCCCGACACCGCGCTGTACGCCGTCGCCGTCGTCGGGATCTGGATGGCGCTGGGCACCAACCTCATCATCCTGGCCGCCGGCCTGGAGGCGGTGCCGCAGACGCTGGAGGAGGCGGCCATGCTCGACGGCGCCGGGCCGGTGCGCCGGTTCCTCTCCGTCACGGTGCCGCTGCTGACCCCGTCGATCTTCCTGGTGTCGGTGCTGTCGGTGATCGGGTCGCTGCAGATGTTCGACCTGCTGTTCATCATGCTCGGCCGGACCAACCCGGCGCTGGCCGACTCCAAGACGATCGTCTACCTGTTCTACGAGGAGGCGTTCGTGCGCAACGACCGCCCGCTCGGCGCGGTGATCGCGCTGGTCACCCTGGTGGTGACGCTCGCGGTGACGGCCGTGCAGTTCCGCCTGCAGCGACGGTGGGTGACCTATGCGTGATCGTGTGAGGTCCCGGCACCTGGTGACGCACGTCGTCCTCATGGCCGGCGCGCTGCTCATGGTGTCGCCGTTCCTCTGGCAGTTCCTCACGTCGCTGAAGACGCTGGGGGAGTCGACCCGGGTGCCGCCGACGGTGCTGCCGTCGTCGCCGGAGTGGGGCAACTACTCGGCCTTCTTCGACGTCGTCCCGGTGGGGTCGATGGCGGTGAACAGCGTGCTGGCGCTGGTGCTGCGGGTGGCCGGGCAGCTGCTGGTCGCGTCGCTGGCGGCGTACGTGTTCGCCCGGCTGCGCTTCCGGTTCCGCGGTCCGCTGCTGGCCGGCTTCCTCGTCGTGCTGATGGTGCCGCCGCAGCTGTTCGTGATCCCGCAGTACGAGGTGATCCGCACGATGGGCTGGCTGAACTCGGTGCAGGCGCTGGCGTTGCCGGGCATGTTCAGCGCGTTCGGCGTCTTCGTCCTCTATCAGTTCATGCGGACGCTGCCGCCGGAGCTGGATGAGGCCGCGCGCATGGACGGCGCCAACCCGTGGCAGATCTACCTGCGGATCATCCTGCCGCTGTGCCGGCCGGCGCTGGCCGCGCTGACCATCCTCACGTCCCTGTTCTCCTGGAACGACCTGCTGTGGCCGCTGATCGTCAACACGGTCCCGGACCGGATGACGCTGCCGGTCGGCCTCGCCACGCTGCAGGGCGCCCAGGGCACCGACTACCCCGTCCTGATGGCGGGCTCGCTGCTGACGATCCTGCCGATGGTGCTGGTCTTCGTCTTGCTGCAGAAACAGTTCATCCGCGGCATCGCGATGTCCGGACTCAAGGCCTGAGGGCCCTTACTCGGAAAGCTCTGTCTCCATGTCTCTCTCGCCCGGTTTCGATGTCGTCCACGAGCTGACCGTCTCCTCCGACGGCGCGCAGGTCTTCGAGCACGGCTGGCAGTCGTTCAGCCCGACCTCCGCCTACCCGCTGGGTACGCGGCCGCACCGGCCCACGTCGGAGCGCAACCGGATGCTCAACTACCGGCAGTCCTCGCACCCCGGCCCGGACGGGTACTTCGGCGAGGGCGTCCTGGCGGTGGCGGACGGGTCCGGCTCGGTGCACGTGGTGTCGGCGGCCGAACCGTTCACGACGGGGGTGCGGGTGCAGGCGGCGGTGTCGGGCTCGTCGGTCGTCGTCGGCGCGGACGGGCCGGTGCGGGTGTCGGTCGAGCCGACCGGCGACGTGCAGGAGGCGTTGCGGTCGTGGGCGGTGTCGGCCGCCTCGGAGGCCGGGCTCGCGGCGCCGCGGCCCGCGCCGACCGCCTGGTGCTCCTGGTACGAGTACTGGGGCGACGTGCGCCGCGAGGACATCGTCGAGAACCTCGAGGCGATGCGGACGCTGGACCTGCCCGTCGACGTCGTCCAGATCGACGACGGCTACTCGGCCGAGATCGGCGACTGGCTGATCCCGTCCGACGGCTTCGGCGACCTGCGCGGCCTGGTCGAGACGATCCGCGGCGAGGGCCGCCGGGCCGGCATCTGGCTGGCCCCGTTCTTCGCCGGCGCGCGCTCCCGGCTGGCCGCCGAGCACCCCGACTGGCTGCTGCGCCACCCGCACGGCGGGCCGCTGCACGCCGGGCACAACTGGAACCAGGACCTCTACTCCGTCGACCTGTCGCACCCCGCGGCCGCGGAGTGGATCAGGACGGTGTTCTCGACGTTCGCCGCGTGGGGCATCGACTACTTCAAGATCGACTTCATCGCGGCGGGGGCGATCCCGGGCGCGCGGGCGTCCGGGGCCGACCCGGTGACCGCCTACCGCGACGGGCTGGCGTTGATCCGCTCGGCGGTCGGGCCCGACGCGCACATCCTCGGCTGCGGCGCCCCGGTGCTCCCGTCCGTCGGCCTGGTCGACTCGATCCGTGTGAGCGCCGACACCGGTCACACGTTCTCCCCGGAGGACGGCGACATGTGCTCGCCCAGCCAGGAGGCGGCGATCCTCAGCGCCCGCGGCCGGCAGTTCATGAACGGCGTGTTCTTCGCCAACGACCCCGACTGCCTCATCGTCGGCCCCAAGGTCGAGAACCGCGAGGCCTGGGCCACGCATGTCGAGCAGGTCGGCGGCGCGGTCGTCAGCAGCGACCGGCTGCTCGGCCTGGACGACTGGGGCCTCGAGACCACCCGGCGGTTGCTCAGCCGCTGAGCTGTGGTCGAGTTGCTACCGCCAGAGCGGTAATTACTCGACCACGACAACGTCGTCGGGTGGGTCAGGTCCAGTGGAGGCGGTCGTGCAGGATCGCCTGCTCGGCGGGATTCTGCGTGAGTTCCAGGGCCCGCGCGTCGGCCTCGCGCGCCTCGGCGGCGTGGCCGAGGTCGCGCAGGAGACCGGCCCGCGTCGCGTGGAAGAGGTGGTAGCCGTCGAGCCGGCCGGAGACCTCCTCCACAGCGGCCAGGGCCGCCGCCGGACCGGCGGTGTAACGCAGCGCGACCGCGCGGTGCAGCCGCGTGACCGGCGACGGCGCGAGGTGCAGGAGCATGTCGTAGAGCAGCACGATCTGCTCCCAGTCGGTGTCCTCCCAGCGCGGCGCCTCGGCGTGACAGGCGACGATGGCGGCCTGCAGCTGGTAGGGGCCCGGCCGGCCCCGCCGGGCCGCGCGGGTGAGCAGCGCGACGGCGTCGGCGATGGCCGCGTGGTCCCATCGGGCGCGGTCCTGGTCGGCCAGCAGGACCAGTCCGCCCCCGGCGTCGAACCGGCCGCCCGAGCGGGCCCGGTGCAGCCGGATCAGCGCCAGCAGCCCGGCTACCTCCGGCTCGTCGGGCAGCAGCTCGTGCAGCAGCGCCGCCAGCCACTCCGCGTCGTCGACCAGCCGCTGCGAGGCCACCTCGCCGCCGGAGGACAGGTAGCCCTCGTTGAGCATGAGGTACACGACGGTGAGCACCTCGCCCACGCGGTCGGCCAGCTCCGGGCCGGACGGCAGGCGGTACGGGATGCCGGCGTCGGCGATCTTGCGCTTCGCCCGGCTGATCCGCTGCGCCACCGTCGTCTCCGGCACCAGGAAGGCCCGTGCGATCTGTGCCGTCGTCAGCCCGCACACGACCCGCAGCGTCAGTGCGACCTGCGCGGACCGGGGGAGCGCCGGGTGGCAGCAGGTGAAGATCAGCCGCAGTCGCTCGTCCGGCTCCGGCGGGACCGGCCACTGCACCTGGGCCAGCTTCTCGCGGTAGCGGGTCTCGCGGCGCAGCACGTCCAGGCCGCGGCGCCGGGCGACGGTGAACAGCCAGGCGTCCGGCCGGTCCGGGATGCCGTCGACCGGCCACCGCTGCAGGGCGGCGACGACGGCGTCCTGGACGAGGTCCTCGGCGGCCGAGAAGTCGCCGATCAGCCGGACGAGCGCGGCCGCGAGCCGGCCCGCGTGCTCGCGCACCACTCGGGCCAGCTCGTCGTGCGGGTCGCCGCCCGCCGCGTCGGTCGTCATGACTCCAGCGGCCGGATCTCCACCACCGGGCAGCCCGGCCACGTCCGCACCATCCGCAGCGCTTCGTCGAGGTCGGCGACGTCGACCTCCAGGTACCCGCTGACCACCTCCTTGCCCTCGACGAACGGGCCGTCGGTGACGATCGGCTCCGGCGCGTCGAGCCGGACGGTGGTGGCGGTGTGCGCGTCCTGCAGCTTGCTGCCGCCGCGGATGAGGTGACGGTGCTCGGCCATCCACGCGTCGACCTTGGCGAACGCGCGGGCGCGGTCGTCCGGCGTCATCGCCTCGAGGTCGGCGGAGAACTGCTCGGTGTCGACGAACAGCAGCACGTACTTCATCGGCTCAGGCTCCCTGCATGGCGGCGGCCAGACGGCGCGCCAGCTCGTCCGGCGGGACGTCCTCGACGTGCGTCGCGATGGTCCAGCCGTGCCCGAACGGGTCGACGACGTAGCCGTCGCGGTCGCCGTAGAACTGGGTCTCCGGCGCCCGCTTCAGCGTCGCACCCCGCTCGACGGCGCGGGCCACCACGGCGTCGACGTCCTCGACGTAGAGGAACAGGAACGACGGCGACCCGGGCAGCCCGCCCTCGGGCGGCGGCTCGGTGCCCATCACCGGCGACGCGTCCTCGACGATGAGCACGGAGTCGCCGATGACGATCTCGGCGTGCGCGACGCTGCCGTCCGGCCCGGGGAAGCGCATGCGCTCGGTCGCGCCGAACACGTCGGCGTAGAACTCCAGTGCCTCCGCCGCCCCGCGCACGACGAGGCACGGGGTGATGCGGCGGTAGGTGTCGGGGATCGGTTGCGCGGTCATGTCGTCATCCTTCCTGCGTCGTGTCGGCGGTTCTACCCAGGAGACGAACGGCGGCGGGCCGGATACGACACCTCGCCGGGTGCAGGACCGGTCACATTTCGGCCGAACCGGCGGCGGGCGACGTGCTGGCCTGCTTACGGTGCGGCGGTGAGACCACGATTGCGCTACTCCGTCCTGCTCGTCCTCGCGGTCGTCGTGGCGGGCTGCTCCGGCGACTCCTCCGACGGCGACTCCGGCGGCTCGTCGGACGCGAGCCCGTCGGGTGGCGGCGCGGAGCTGGTGCGGGTGCCCGCGGACGCGGCGACGATCACCGAGGCGGTGGCGGCGGTGGCCGAGGGCGGCATGGTGCTGGTCGACGCCGGGACGTACCCGGAGGCCGTCGTCGTCGACAAGGCCGACGTCACCATCCGGGGCGCGGACCGCAACGCCGTCGTCGTCGACGGTGAGGGGGAGCGGGCGATCGGGATCCTGGGCATCGCCGACGGCGTGCGGGTGCAGAACCTGACCGCGACCCGGCACACGCTGGCCGGCGTGCTGATCTCCGGCGTGCACGACGCGTCCGGGAACGTTCCCGGCGACGGGTACTCCAGCGAGGAGCCGGAGGAGGAACTGCTGCAGCGCTACGAGGTTCGCAACGTCACGGCGACGAACAACGGCCTCTACGGGATCTACGCCTTCCACTCCCAGCACGGCGCGATCGTCGACAGCTACGCCTCCGGCGGCGCGGACTCGGGTTTCTACCTGGGCCAGTGCGTGGACTGCGACGCCGTGGTCACGGGCAACGTGGCCGAGCGCAACGCGGTCGGGTTCGAGAACGCCAACGCCTCCGGCGGGGTGCTGATCACCGGGAACCGGTTCGCGGGGAACCGGGTCGGGCTCACGCTGACGTCGGACTACCAGGAGGCGTTCGTCCCGCAGCGCGACAACGTCGTCGTCGGGAACGTCATCAGCGACAACGTGCAGCCGGACTCGCCGGCGCAGGCCGAGGGCGGGTTCGGGGTGGGGATCGGTATCGCCGGCGGTCAGCAGAACGTGATCGAGCGGAACCTGATCGGCGGCAACACCACCGCCGGGACGCTGATCGGCAGCGCCGAGGACGTGCCGTCGCTGGACAACCGGTTCGTCGCCAACCAGTTCAGCCGGAACCGCGTCGACATCGCCGACATCTCGACCGAGCGGGCGCCGTCGTCGGGGACCTGCCTGGACGGCAACGGGTCCGCCTCGGTGCTGCCGGACGCGATCGCGGCCGCGGTCTGCCCGGCCGGCACACCGGCGATCTCCGGGGCCGCGCTGACGGACGTGCCGCCGGCGCCGCCGGGGGTGCCGTTCCTGGACGTGACGCTGCCGGGGCCGCAGCCGCAGCTCGAGGGCGACCTGAGCGCCGTCCCCGAACCGCTCCCGGGCACGCCCGAGCGACCCGCCATCGACGGCCTGCCGGTGCCCGATCCCGGCCTGCTCGCGGACCGGTCGGCGCTCAGCCCCGGGTGACCTGGCGGTCGCGGTCGCCGAGCGTGGCCGCGATGAACGCGTCGCGCGGGTGCTGGACCGACAGCAGCGACACGATGTCGCGGCCGTAGAACAGCGCCGCCGTCCAGACGAGGGCCACGCGGACCTTGCGCTCCCACGTCGGCACCGCCAGCACGTGGTAGCCGCGGTGCATGAGCCAGGCGAGCAGCCCGGTGATGACGATGCGGCGGTACTGGAAGATGCCCTTGCCCAGGCCGAGCGTCGCGACGGTCCCGAGGCTGTGGTGGACGTACGGCTTCGGCTTGCGGCCGCGCAGGTCGGCGACGATGTTCTTGGCCAGCCGCTTGCCCTGGCGGACGGCGTTCTGCGCGTTGGGGACGACGTGGCCGCCGGGCACCTTCGAGGCGAGGTCCGGGACGGCGGCGTTGTCGCCGGCCGCCCAGGCGTCCGGGACCGGCGCGTCGTCGGTGCCGACCCGCAGGTCGGCGCGGACCCGGAACAGGCCCTGCTCGTCCACCGGCAGGTCGGTGTGCCGGGCGACCACGGGGTTGCTCTGGTTGCCGGCGGCCCAGATCAGCAGGTGGTTGTCGTACTCCGTGCCGTCCGAGAGCACGATGTGCCCGCCCTCGGCCGACACCAGCTTGGTCTCCAGGTGCACGTGCCCGCCGCGCTTCTCCAGGTGCCGGACGACCCAGCGCCCCGGCTCGTCGGTCACCTCCGGGAGGATGCGGTCGCGCACCTCGACCAGGTGGAAGGCGAGGTCGTCGGCGCTGAGCTCCGGGTAGTGCTTCAGCAGCGCGGTGGCCAGCGACAGCAGCTCGCCGAACCCCTCGACGCCGGTGAAGCCGCCGCCCACCACCGTCACCGTCAGCAGCTTGCGCCGCTCCGGCCCCGGCGGCAGCGTCGCGGCCCGCTCGAACGCCGTCAGCAGGCGGTCGCGGATGGCCACCGCCTCCTCGACGTGCTTGAGGCCGATCGCCTCGTCGGCGACGCCCGGGATCGGGAACGTCCGGGTCACCGCGCCCGCGGTCACGACGATGACGTCATAGTGGAGCTCGCGCTCCGGCCCCGCGGCCAGCCGGAGCGTCGCCGTCCGGTGCGCGTGGTCGATGGTGACGATCGTGCCCGCGACGAGGCGGGTGCGGCGCAGATGCCGCCGCAGCGACACCGCGACGTGCCGGGCCTCGACCGAGCCGGCCGTCACCTCCGGAAGGAACGGCTGGTACGTCATGTACGGCCGCGGGTCGACGAGCGTCACCTCCGCCTCGTCCCGGCGGAGCTTCTTCTCCAGCCGCCACGCGGTGTAGAAGCCCGCGTACCCGCCGCCCACGATCAGGATCCTGCGCATTCGCTGCCTCCTCGTGCTCACACCCTGACGACGGCACGGCGGCCGGTTTCGTGACACGTGTGGACCCCGGTGTGACCACCGGAACAGCGTCAGCGCGGCGGGGCGGCGGAGGTGCGGACGACCAGCTCGGCGGGCCGGGTGACGAGGATGGGGTCGGCGTCGGCATCGGCGGGGGCGAGCATGCGCTTGAGCAGCAGCTCAGTCGCTTGCTCACCGACCCGGACGGCGTCGCTGTCGATGGTGGTGAGGCCGATGCCGGGCAGCTGGCCGACGGCGACGTTGTCGAAGCCGACGATCGACACGTCGTCGGGGACGCGCAGGCCGAGGTCGGCGCAGGCCATGAGGCCGCCGAGCGCCATGGTGTCGCTGGCGAAGAAGACTCCGGTCGGCGGCTCGGCGACGTCGAGGAGGCGGTGGGCGGCGGCCCGGCCGCCGTCGATGGTCGAGGCGGCGACCTCGACCGGCAGGCCCGACCCGTCGCCGCCGAGGTCGGCGGTCTCCAGCTCGAAGCCGCGTCGGCGGTCGGCGAACGGCTTCACCGTCGCCTCGCCGGCCACGTGCGCCAGCCGCCGGTGGCCGAGCTCGCGCAGGTGCCGCGTCGCCGCCCGCCCGCCGGCCAGGCTGTCGACGACGACGGTGTCGGCGACCAGCTCCGGAAGGTCGCGGCTGGCGAGCACGATCTGGATGCCGCGCCGGCGCAGGTAGTCGATGTGGTCGCTCTCGGACCGCACGGCCACCAGCACGACGCCGTCGACGCGGCGGTGCGCCATGGAGCGGATGATGTCCAGCTCGCGGTCGGGGTCGTCGCCGGAGCTGCCGAGCACCAGCGTGTAGCCGGCCGCCTCGGCCGCGGCCTGGATGCTGGCGACGAGGTCGGGGTAGAACTGGCTGCGGATGTCGGCGACCACCAGCCCGATGGTCGACGTCGCGCTGCGCGACAGGCCGCGGGCCAGCGGGCTGGGCTGGAAGTCCAGCTCCTGGATCGCGGCCCGGATCCGCTCCCGGGTCGACGCCGCCATCGCGTAGCCGTGCGCGCGGTTGAGGTACTTGGAGACGGTGGCCTTCGTGACGCCCGCGCGGTCGGCGACGTCCTTGATCGTCGGCCGCCGCGGGTGGCTGTTCTCCGGCTCCATCGTCTGCACCTACTGAAAATACTCGGGCTCCATGGTCTTCACGGTCTCGACGAGCACGTCGAACGGGATCAGGTCGAGAACGTCGCGCCGCACGTCGACGCCGGGGGCCACCTCGAGCAGCCGCAGCCCGTCCGCGGTGAGGTCGAACACGGCCCGCTCGGTGACGTAGCGGACCCGCTGCCCGCGGGCCACGGACTCGCGCGCGCTGAACGTCACCTGGGTGACGGCGGGGACGAACTTCGGGTGCTCGCCCTCGGTGACGACGCGCAGCTCGCCGCCGCCGACCCGGACGTCGAGGCCGCCCGCGGTGAACGTCCCGCAGAACACGACGGTGCGCGCGTTCTGGCTGATGTCGACGAACCCGCCGGTGCCCACGACCCGCGAGCCGAACTTCGACACGTTGACGTTCCCCGCGGCGTCCACCTGGGCGAACCCGAGGAATGCGATGTCGAGGCCGCCGCCGTCGTAGAAGTCGAACTGGGCCGGCTGGTCGAGGATCGCTTCGGGGTTGGTGGCGACGCCGAAGATCACCCCGCGGGCCGGGATGCCGCCGACGGCGCCCTGCTCGATCGTCGTCGTGAACTCGTCCAGCCGGTCCTCCTCGGCGGCCACCGACGCGATGCCGTCGGCGATGCCGACGCCGAGGTTGACGACGTCGCCGGGCTCGATCTCGGACAGCGCCCGCCGCGCCACCACCTTCCGCGCGTCGAGCGGGAACGGCGGCAGCGTCGACGCGGCGGCGCGCAGCTCGCCGGAGAACGCCGGGTTGTACTCGTGCGTCACCACCTGCTTCTGCGCCGGGTGGTGCACGACGACGTCGACGCAGATGCCGGGGACGGCGACCAGCCGCGGGTCCAGCGTCCCGGCCTTGGCGACGTTCTTCACCTGGGCGATGACGAGGCCGCCGCGGTTGCGGGTGGCCTGCGCGATGGCCAGCATCTCCAGCCGGGCGCCCTCCTGCTCGAAGGAGAGGTTGCCGCGCTCGTCGGCGGTGGTGCCGCGGATGAAGCAGACGTCGAGGTCGAACGCCGGGTAGAACAGCCACTCCCGACCGGCCAGCTCGACCACCTCGACGCGGGTCTGCGGGCTGACATCGTTGAGCCGGCCGGCCTCGACCCGCGGGTCGCAGAACGTGCCGAGCCCGACGTGCGTGACGACGCCCGGCCGGCCGGCCGCGATCTCGCGGAACAGCTGACTCATCACGCCCTGCGGGAAGTTGTACGCCTCGAACTCGCCGGCGACGGCCATCGCGCTCATCGCCGGCGCCATGCCCCAGTTGCCGGCGACGACCGACCGCACCAGCCCGCGCTGGGCGAGGTGGTCCATGCCGCCGCCCCGGCGGTCGCCGATGCCGGTGGTGTGCACGAGGTGCAGGCCGCGCGGCGACCCGGTCTCGCGGAACCGCCGGCCCAGCGCCGCGAGCAGCGCGTCCGGCTCGAGCAGCCCGCCGCCGGAGCCGCCGACGGCCAGCGTCTGCCCGTCCTGGACGAGGTCGGCGGCGGCCTCCGCGGACAGGAACCGGGGACGTCCCCGTCTGCTCACGCCATCACCCCGCCGCCGTTGAGGTGCAGCGTCTGCCCGTGCAGCAGCTCCGCGCCGGGCCCGGCCAGGAACACCACGGCCGGCCCCACCTCGTCGGGCGTCCCGAGCCGGCCGGTGATGGAGTCGCGGGTGCGCGCGTGCACCCACTCAGGCGTGGCGTACGGCCGCACCATGGGGGTGTCGATGGGGCCGGGCGCGATCGCGTTGACGCGCACTCGGGGGCCGACCTCGCGGGCCAGCGCCTTGGTGAAGCCGAGCACGCCGGCCTTCGCGGTGGCGTACGCGACGTAGTCGACGGCGCCCTTGAAGGCCAGCTGCGACGACACGTTGACGATGCGCCCGTGCGCCTGGAGCATGCCGGGCAGCACGTGCCGCGTGACGACGAAGACGCCGTCGAGGTCGACGCTCAGCGTGCGCCGCCAGTCGGCCAGCTCGGAGTCGACGATGCGCACCGGCTCCATGAACCCGGCGTTGTTGACGAGGACCGTGATGGTCCCCAGCTCCTGCGCCACGACGGCGACGGCGTTCGCCACCTCGTCCCACGACGTGACGTCGGCCGCGACCGTCGTCGTCCGCACTCCGTGGGCCGCGGACAGCTCGCCGGCCAGCGCCGCCGCGGCGTCCGGCTCGTCCAGGTGGTGCACGGCGACGTCGGCGCCGGCTCGGGCGAGGTCACGGCAGATCGCGGCGCCCAGCGCGCCGGTCGCGCCCGTCACCAGCGCGACCTCGCCGGCCAGCGGCTGCCCCGTCATGCGATGACCTCCTGGTAGGCGTCCTCGTCGAGGAAGGCCGTCAACGGCTCGCCGCGGGCCAGCATCCGCAGTGCTCGCCGGCCGAGCATCGTCTCGTGGATCTCGCTGGTGCCGTCGAAGATCTGCGTCACCTTGGCGTCGCGATGCATGCGGTTGACGTCCTCGTCGGCGACGACGCCCAGCGCGCCGTGGATCTGCATGGCCTCGTCGGTGTGCCGGCGCGCGGCGTCGGAGGCGAACATCTTCGCCATCGACACGACGTCCTGGTCGCCGCCGCCACCACGCGCGAACGACTCGGCGGCGCGGCGGGTCAGCTCGCGGGCGGCGCGGTAGTCGGCGGCCATCCGGCCGAGCTTGCGCTGGATGGTCTGGAGCTCGCCGATCGGCCGGCCGAACGCCTGCCGCGCGTTGGCGCGTGCGAGGCTGGCCAGCAGCGCACCGCGCAGCAGCCCGCAGGCGTAGGCGGCGGCGTCGATGCGGGCCATGTTGAGGCCGTCCATCATCCCGGCGAACCCCTCGACGTCGAGCCGGTCGCCGCGCGGCACCCGGACGCCGTCGAACAGCAGCTCGCCGTTGGGCATGCCGCGGAACCCGGACAGCCGCGGCCCGGGCCGCCCGGAGGCGCCGGGGGAGGCCATGTCGACGACCAGCGCGACCATCGGCGCGTCGCGCTCGGTGCTGCCGACCTTGGCCAGCACGATCGCGACGTGCGCGACCGGCGCGAAGCCGACCCAGCACTTGTGCCCGGTGAGCAGGTAGTCGTCACCGTCGGGCACGGCGACGGTGGTCAGCGCGCGGATGTCGGTGCCGGCCTCGGGCTCGGTGATGGCGAACGACCCGTAGGTCTGCGCGGCCAGCGTCGACGCCACCCAGCGCTGCTTCAGGTGTGCCGGCGCGTACTTGGCCAGCAGGTACGCCGACAGCCGCGCCCCCGCGATGCCCAGCGCCACCGCCGGGCTGTGCGCCGAGATGCGCTCGGTCACCTCGCGGGCGAGGTCCATCCGGGTCACGTCCAGCCCGCCGGCGTCGTCGTGCACGATGCCCTGCAGCCCGAGCGTCGCGGCGTCGGTGAGCAGGTCGGGGAAGAAGCCGGCGTCGGCGTCGATGGCGCGGGCCGCCGGCGCGACCCGGGTGCGGATGAAGTGGTCGACCTCGCCCAGCATCACGCGTCTCCCTCCGGTGGGTAGCAGTAGAGGACGTGGGTCCCGACGAGGCACCGCTCGCCGTCCTGGGTGGTCGCGGTCATGGCCGCGAACGCCTTGCGGGCGGCGGGGTCGAGCCGCTCGACCACGTAGTCGACGGTGACGGTGTCGCCGAGATAGACCGGGCGCAGGAACCGGACGCGGTCGTAGCCGTACGAGACGGCCGTCACGCCGTGCGCGTCGCACAGGCGGGCGGCCGCCGTCGACGTCAGACCCAGCGTCAGCACGCCGTGCGCGATGCGGCGGCCCTGCGGTCGCGCGCGCATGTACTCGTCGTCGACGTGCTGCGGCGCGAAGTCGCCGGTGATGCCGGCGAACAGGCCCACGTCTGACTCCGTGACGGTCTTGCGGAACACGCTGTGCGCACCGACGGGCGGCAACCAGGCCGTCGTCATCGCGGCACCTCCACGACGCCGTCGGCCAGCAGCGCCTCCGCGTCCAGTCCCAGCTCGGCCAGCAGCTCGGCGGTGTGCTCACCGAGCAGGGGAGCGGGGCGCCGGGCCGGCAGCTGCTCGCCGTCCAGCGTGATCGGGTTGCCGACCAGCTCGACCGTGCCGGCCACCGGGTGCTTCACCTCGAGCCGGCGCTGGTCCCAGCGCACGTACGGGTCGGTGGTCATCGCGCGGTGGTCGTTGACCGGCGCGCACCAGACGCCGGCCGCGTCGAGCGCGTCCAGCACCTCCTGGGCGGGACGGGTCGCGACCAGCTCGCCGACCAGCGCGTTCAGCTCGTCCCGGCCGGTGGTCGCGGCCTCCTTGTCGGGGAACCGCTCCAGCAGCTCCGGCGCGTCCAGGCCGTCGGCCAGCGCCTCCATCGTCGTCAGCGAGATGGCGACGTAGCCGTCCACGGCCGCGTGCACGCCGTAGGGCGCCTCGAGGTAAGCGCTGCCGGGGACGGACGGGCGGCGCGGCGGCTCGCCGGAGTTCAGCGTCGAGACCACCTCCTGCACGGTCTGGTGCAGCATCGCGCCGACGAGGTCGACCTCGACCAGACGTCCGCGCCCCGTCCGGTCGCGCTCCACCAGCGCCGCCGTCGCGCCGAGCGCCAGCATCGTCGCCGCGTGGACGTCGGCGACGAAGGGGCCGGCGGGCGTGGGCGGGTCGTCGGCGGTGCCGGTGAGCCAGAGCGCGCCGGTGCGGGCCTGGGCGAGCAGATCCTGGCCGGGCTTGCGCGGGTCCGGAACGCCGGCGCCGTAACCGCTGGCGGTGCAGTAGACCAGGCGCGGGTTGAGCTCGCGGGCCCGTTCCCAGCCGAGGCCGAGCCGGTCCATGACGCCGGGCCGGAAGTTCTGGATCAGCACGTCGGCGGTCCGGATCAGCGCCTCGGCGACCCGCAACCCGCCCGGGGCCTTGAGGTCGACGGCGAGCGAGCGCTTGTTGCGGTTCATCGCCAGGAACTGGGCGCTGACCCCGTTGAGGAACGTCGTGCCGGACTGCCGGCCGCGTTCGCCGCTGCCCACGACCTCGACCTTGATGACGTCGGCCCCGAGGTCGCCGAGCATCTCGGCGGCCCACGGGCCCTGCATCATGTGGGCGAAGTCGAGGACGCGGACGCCGTCGAGGGGAAGGTTCGGCATCGTGCTCACTTCCCGTCGAAGACCGGCGTGCGCTTCTCCAGGAAGGCGGCGGTGCCCTCCCGGAGGTCGTGCGTGGGCAGCGTCTCGACCAGCGCCGTCAGCGCCCGGCGGACCTTCGGCAGCCCGGCGGTGACCAGCTCCTCGTTGAGGAACCGCTTGGTCATCCGGATCGCGTGCGGCGACGCGGCGCGGATGCGCTCGACCGTGGCGTTGACCTCGCCCTCGAGGTCCATCGGCGGGACGACCCGGTTGACGATGCCGAAGCGGCGGGCCTCGGCCGCGTCCAGCCGGGCCATCTCGAAGGCCAGCTCGTTCGCGAGCTTGCGGCCGCTGACGTGCGGCGCGACGCCGACGGCGACGGTCGGCCAGGCGCCGATGCGCCCCTCGGGCAGGCTGAACGTCGCGTCGGAGGAGGCGATGGCGAGGTCGCTGACCAGCACCAGCTCGCAGCCGCCGCCGAAGGCCAGCCCGTTGACGGCGGCGATCACCGGGTACGGGTGCGTGGCGATCGCCTCGATGGTCCGGTAGAGCCCGCCGATGAAGAAGTCCATGCCCTGCTCGGGCGTGGCGTGCTCCTGGAACGTGGCGATGTCGTCGCCGGCGCAGAAGGCCCGCCCCGTCCCCGTCAGCACCACCGGGCCGGGCGCCTCGTCCGCCGCGCGGGCCAGCCGGTCCGTGATGGCGTGCCAGCCGGACAGGTCGAGCGCGTTCAGCTTCTCCGGGCGCTCGATCCGGATCCAGGCGGTCCCTTCGCGGACCTCGTAACCGACGTACATGCATTCCCTCTCTGCGGCGATCTACTTGATGGCTCCCGCGCCCCAGCCCGCGACCAGGTACTTCTGGACGAACAGGAACGCGATGAGGACGGGCAGGTTGATGAGGACGGCGGCGGCCATGAGCAGCGGCCAGTCCTGCAGGCTGGCGTTGTAGAGGTCGTGCAGCGCGATGGGCAGCGTCTTCAGCTCGTCCTGGGTGATCAGCACCCGGGCGAACAGGTAGTCCTCCCAGGCCAGCAGGAACGTGAACACCGAGACGGCGATCAGCCCGGGCGCGGCCTGCGGGAACACGACGTACCACGCGCTCTTGACCCGGTTGGCGCCGTCGACGAACGCGGCCTCCTCCAGCTCCGCCGGGATGGCCCGGAAGAACGGCTGCAGCAGCCACAGGCTGAACGGCACGCCGAACGAGGCGTAGGCGAGGATCATGCCGAGGTAGTTGTTGATCAGCCCGGCTTCCCGGAACATCCCGTACAGCGGCACGACGATGACGATCGGCGCGAACGTGTAGGCGTAGAGGATCGCCGTGCTGAACGCGCGGCTGCCGGGGAACGGGAACCGCGTCAGCCCGTAGGCCGCCAGCGCCGACACCGCCACCGACACCACCGTCGCGCCGGTCGCGATGATCAGGCTGTTCTTGGCGTACGTCAGGAAGTTCGTCGTCTCGAACAGCCGCTGGAAGCCGCCGAAGTCCGGCGCCGTCGTGAAGAAGGTGGGCGGGTACGAGAACAGCTCCGTCCCCGGCTTCACCGAGGTCAGCGCCATCCAGTAGAACGGGAACCCGTTGATCGCGACGAGCGCGACGATGCCGATGACCAGGTACCAGCGGACCCGGGCCAGCCGGTGCAGTGCGGTGCTCATGCCGTCTCCTCCCGCTCGCGGTAGAGCGTGCGCAGGTAGACCGTCGTGAAGATCATCAGCAGCACGAACAGCACCATCGCGACGGCGGCGCCGGAGCCCAGCCGGGCCTCGCCGAAGATGCGCTGGAAGGTCAGCACGGGCAGCGTGCGCACCTCGGTGCCGGTGCCGGCGAACAGGTACACCACGTCGAACTTGGTGAACATGAACATGAAGCGCAGCAGGATCAGCGTGTACAGCACCGGCTTCAGCTCCGGCAGCACGATGTGCCAGAACCGCCGCCACGCCCCGGCGCCGTCGACCGTGGCCGCCTCCAGCGTCGACGGGTCGATGGTCTGCAGCCGGGCCAGCACGCTGATGACGATGAACGGCGTGAACATCCACACCGACACCGCGATCAGCGACCAGAAGATCAGGTTCGGGCTGAGCAGGTTCGGCGGCTCCGAGCCCGGCCAGACCTTGTCGACGAACCACGAGTAGGCCCCGGTCGTCGGGTCGAGCAGCCAGCGCCACACCAGCGCCACCACGATCGACGGCACCATGTATGGCGCCAGCGCGATCAGCCGGACGACGCCGCGGCCGCGGAACCGCTGATGGAGCAGCAGCGCGATCAGCACGCCGAGCACCAGCTGCAGGCCCACCGTCAGGCCCGCGTACCAGACCGTCGTGCGCACGCTGTCCCAGAAGTGTGGGGCGCGCAGCAGCGCGACGTAGTTGTCGAACCCGACCGAGCTGAACTTCGGCAGGTAGGCGTGGGCGTCGGTGAAGCTGAGCCGCACCAGGTAGGCGATCGGCACCGCGATGACGCCGAGCACCAGGAAGAACGCCGGGCTGAGCAGCAGCGCGCCCCAGAACCAGCCGGGCATCCGGCGGCGTGGGGCGCTCGCCCGGGGCGCGGTGTTCGCGGCCGGTGCGCCGGTCGTCGTCGTTCGCGTCAGAGACATCGTCGTTCCCTTCGCGCTGGTCAGTCGATCGCGGTCAGTCGTCGTAGAGCGGGGAGAGCAGCTCGTCGGCCCGGGCTTGGGCGTCGGACAGCGCCTCGTCGATGTCCTTGTCGTTCTCGACCACGTCCATGACCATGTCGACGAGGATCTCCGAGCCGTAGAGGTCGCTCAGGTACGGCAGCTCGAGGTCGGAGGGCTGGGTGACCATGAGCGGGTACGCCCGGCCGGACTCGAGCATCTGGCGCTGCAGGTCGATCCAGAACCCCCAGGTCCGCACCTCCGGCAGTGCCTGGTACTCGGGGTCGTCGAACATCGACGCGCGCACCGGCAGCAGCTGGGTGGGTACGCTGCCGATCCAGCGCAGGTAGTTCTGCCGTTCGAAGAAGAACTTCAGGAAGTCCGCGGCGGCTTCGGCGTCGGGGGAGTCCTTGAAGACCACCCACGGCTCGGCGTCGAGCTGGGTGATCCAGTCGTCGCCGGACGGGCCGACCGGGCGGTTCGGCGCGACCTTGATGTCCTCACCCGGCACCAGCTCCGGCGCCTGGTCCTCGAACGTGTAGGTCGCCCGGCCGAAGGAGAAGATCGTCGCGGCCTCGCCGAGCGCCAGCGCGCTCAGGCTGTCCGCATAGGTCTGCGACGACCACGCCGGCGACAGCGCGCCGCTGTCGCGCAGCTCGACCCAGTACTCCAGCACCTCACGCATCTGCGGCGTGTCGATGGTGACGTGCCCGTTCTCATCGAACAGGTGCCCGCCGTTGGAGCCGAGCCAGAGGTACACCTCCTCGTTGACGTTGTGAGCGGCGTCGCCGGCCAGCATCAGCCCGTAGGCGTCGTCGTTGGCCTCGGACACCGCCTTCCACTGCTCGATCGAGTCGTCCCACGTCTCGAGGTCCTCCGGGGTGCCCGCGCCGGGTGCGTTGGCGTACAGGTCGGCGCGGTAGACGACGGAGTCGGTGCCCCACGCGTGCACCACCCCGTAGTCGTGGCCGTCGGGCAGCGCGAACATCTCACGCAGCTGCGGCAGGTAGTCGTCGCCGAGCGAGTCGACGACCTCGTCGAGCGGCACCAGCAGATCCTGTGAGTAGAGCGTGCGGACGAACATCGGTTCGATCTGGGTGATCTCCGGCAGGTCGCCGGCGGCGAGCGCCGCCTGGAACTTCACCTGCAGGTCGCCCCAGCCGACCGATTCCTGCGTGATGGTGACGCCCGGGTTGGCGGCCTCGTAGTCGGCGATGACCTCGTTCAGCGCCTCGACGGTCGTCGGCGTCGACTCGGTGTGCCAGACCGTGATCTCGACCCGGCCGTCGTCGGCGGTCGCGTCACCGCCGCAGCCGGCGAGCGCCAGCGCCAGCGAGGTGGCGGCAGCCGTGGCGGCAGCGGCGGCCCGGATGGTCGCGGCCCGGACGGTGCATCGGCCCTTCGCGCGCATGTGGCCTCCTTTGGCGACATCGTGCGGTGTGGGTTCGTGGTGGATGGAAACCGGTATCCGCCGATGATGGACACCGGTTTCCGTCCTGTCAACACCTCGTCGTGTCATACCCGGTCAGAGGCTCGGGCGTGACGGCGGGCGTTCGCGACGTCCCGGCACTACGCGTTGGGGCCGCCGCCGCGCGCCCTCGCAGGGACAGCCGACACGTTGACGGCGGAGGAGCTCGAAGTGTCACCCGGGCGACGGCGTCATCGGTGGCGACGTCAACGGCTGCTGGCGCCCGTGCCACCGACTCGGTCGTCGACCGCGCTGACCTGTTGTTAGCCGACGCCGAGATTGCCGACGCTGCGGCCTGGGGGATGCCGATGAATGCGTGGGGCGTGTGTCGTGGTCGGCAGGTGATGCCGTCGCGGCCTGGATGGGTGAGGGATCCGCGTCGTCCTGGCTACCCGGATCCTTC
>NZ_QUAL01000172.1 GCF_003579925.1 Jiangella rhizosphaerae
CCGGCGCCGTCGGAGCGGCGGGCGTCGTCGGCGCAGGTGTCGCCGGGGTCGCCGCCGCGGGTGTCGTCGTCGGGGCCGCCCCGGGCGGAGCCGCCGCTGCCGCCGTCGTCGTCGATGGGTCAGCAGGCGGGTTGACCCGCGCGAACGCGGCCGCCCTCTTGGACATGCCCGGCGGGGTCTCCCCGACCGGCGCCGGAGCGGGCTGGGCGGCCGGCGCCGTCACCGGCGGAAGCGGCTCGCCGCCGGTGAGCCGTCGCTCGATGCGGTCGAGGCGGGCCTGGACGCCGGACACGGTGTCTTCGGCGCCGGGCAGCAGCAACCGCGCGCACACCAGCTCGAGCTGCAGCCGCGTGGGCGTGGCGCCCTTCATCGCGGTGATGCCCTCGTCGACCACGGCCGCGAGCCGGACGAGGTCGGACGGGCCGAACTGCGCGGCCTGCATGGCCATGCGTTCGGCCTGCTCGGGCGGGAGGTCCAGCAGCCCTTCGGCGACCGCGTCGGGCGCGGCCCTCAGGACGATGAGGTCGCGGAACCGCTCGAGCAGGTCGGTGAGGAAGCGGCGGGGATCGTGGCCGGCGTCCATGACCTGGTCGACCGCGGCGTAGACGGACCGTCCGTCGCCGGCGGAGATGGCCTCGACGACCTGGTCGAGCATGGCGGCGTCGGTGAAGCCCAGCAGGGCCACAGCGAGCTCGTACGTCACGCCGTCGTCGCCCGCACCCGCGATGAGCTGGCCGAGGATCGACTGGGCGTCGCGCGCGGATCCCGCCCCGGCCCGGGCGACCAGCGCCAGCGCGGCGGGCTCGATGGGCACGCCCTCCTGCTCGCAGATCCAGCCGAGGTTCTGCTGCAGCGTCTTCGTCGGGATGAGCCGGAACGGGTAGTGGTGCGTACGCGACCGGATGGTGCCGATGATCTTGTCGGGCGCCGTGGTGGCGAAGATGAACTTGAGGTGCGCCGGCGGCTCTTCGATCAGCTTGAGCAGGGCGTTCGCCGCACCCGGGCCGAGCTGGTGTGCCTCGTCGATGATGTAGATCTTGAACCGCGACGACACCGGCGCGAAGTGCGCCTTCTCGCGCAGGTCGCGGGCGTCGTCGACCAGCCCGTGCGTGGCGGCGTCGAGCTCGACGACGTCGATGTTGCCGGGCCCGTTCGGCGCGAGGTCCATGCACGACTGGCACTGCCCGCACGGCTCGTCGGTGGGGCCCTTCTCACAGTTCAGCGACCGCGCCAGAATGCGCGCCGACGACGTCTTGCCGCAGCCGCGCGGCCCGGAGAACAGGTAGGCGTGGTGGACGCGGTCGTTGGCCAGCGCTCGCATCAGCGGGACGGTGACATGCTCCTGCCCCACCACGTCAGCGAACCGGCCTGGCCGATAGGTGCGATACAGAGCGAGCGACGACACCTTGCGAACCCTAGTCGCCCCCGCCGACAGATTCCCATCCCGGACGCAGATCGCCAGGCAGGAGGGACGAAAGGACCCCTCGCGCACCCGGTAGAGCCCACTTACCCTTGCTGCCTTCCGGCCCTGGGGGAGTTAGGCGGGGTGCCGCCACGCGAGGGGTCGGCTGCCAGTGTACGTGGTCGGCGGCGCGGCATCACAACGCGCTCTCGATTTCAGGCGGAGCGCTCTCGTCGGATACCCTCTCCGGCGGAGGATTCGCCTAGTGGCCTAGGGCGCACGCTTGGAAAGCGTGTTGGGAGCAATCCCTCAGGGGTTCGAATCCCCTATCCTCCGCCAACCCCCTTCCAGGGCAGCCGCACCGGCCTCGTCCGGGGCCGGTCGGGCGGCGCTTAAGCTGGCGCGGATGATGCGCGTGACTGGGCCGGCAACGCCCGATCGTGTGGTCTCCTTCGAGGAGGCGCGCCGACTCGCCCAGGAGAACGCCTGGCGCGAGAAGGCGCTGATCTACCTCACCCGCGACCCCGCCGAGCTGCTGGTGCTCGAACACACCGCGTCCCCGCGCGCCGGTGTCCAGGTGCCCGCCGGTGGCGTCGAGCCGGGCGAGCAGCCGGCCCAGGCGGCACTGCGCGAGCTCGCCGAAGAGACCGGCGTGGTCGTCCACTCCGCACCGGTCTACCTCGAGTCGCGCGTCTGGGCCGACGGCTCGGCGCCCTCACGCGTCCGCCACTACTTCTGGATCGTCGCACCGCCGGACGTCCCGGACCGCTGGTCGCACGTCGTCACAGCGGGCGACGACGACGAGGGCATGCGCTTCCGGCTCGGCTTCCGTCCCAGGCACGCGGCGGGCCTCACCCCCGGCTTCGGATGGGAGTCCGGCCTGGGCCGCCTCGCCCGCGCCATCGACGACGCGCGCGGGCGGCGCTGACGTGGGCCGTCATCGGGCCAGGAAGTCCCGCACCGCGGCGGCCGTCGCCTCGGCCGGGATCGTGTGGTCCTCTCCGCCGGGCACCGCGACGTAGCGAGCGTCGGGGAGCAAGCCCGGCAACGCCTCGGCCGTCCGCCGCAGCATGGGCCAGGTCTCGGCGCCGGTCAGGACCAGCACCGGCACCTTCACCGCGAGCATCTCCGGCGTCGGACGGTCGTACGGCGGCGCCGTGAGGGTCGCGTCGTAGACGACGGTCGGGGCGATGGCCTCCAGTTGAGGGAAGAACGGCGACTGCCGGATCCCGGCGACCATCTCCGGCGGCAGCCCGATCCCCTCGAGCTGGAACGTGGTGACGGCGTCCGCCCGGCGACCGGCCGCGATCAGCGCGGCCAGCCGCTCCGGCAGGTCCGAATCGGCACGCCGGTCGTCCGGCGAGAGCGCGAACGGCGCCTCGTACAGCACCAGCGCGGACACCGCCAGGCTCCGCGACGCGGCGAGCAGCCCGAGGTTCGCGCCGGAGGAGAAGCCGAACACGGCCGCGGAGCCGCCGACGACCGAGAGGACGGCCGCGAGGTCCTCGATCTCGCGCTCGACGGCGTAGGGCGCGGTGTCGCCGCTGTCGCCCCGGCCACGCCGGTCGTAGCAGACGACGGTGTGGGACGACGCCAGCTCGGCGGCCACGGGTGCCAGCGTGTGCCGGTCGTTGAACGCGCCGGAGACGAAGACGATCGGCGAGCCGGACCCCTCGAGGTCGTAGGCGATCGTCGTGCCGTCGGCGGACGTGGTGGTGAACATCGGAACTCCTCGACATCAGAGAGAGTGGACGGGTCGACCCCACGACGAACGGGATGGCGCACGATGGACACTGTGGACCAACGAACCCGATACATGTTGCTGATCAGCGCCGACGAGGACCGCGAGCCCGACGTCGTCAACGAGGAGGGCCTGCGCCGGTTCCACGAGTGGATGGCCGACCTCGAGCGACGCGGTGTGCTCCGGGCGCACGAGGGCCTGTACCCGAGCCGGACGGCGACGACGGTGCGGGTCCGCGATGGCGAGGTGCTGCGCACCGACGGCCCCTTCATGGAGACGAAGGACCAGATCGGCGGCTTCGCCCTGATCGAGTGCTCCGGCATCGACGAGGCCGTCGAGATCGCGGCCGGTCATCCCGCCGCGCGGTTCGGGCAGGTCGAGATCCGCCCGGTCCGATGACCGACGTCCGGGCGGCGGTCGCCGCGGCGTTCCGCGACGAGTGGGGCCGGATCGTCGCGGCGCTGATCGCCCGCACCGGTGACTGGGACCTCGCCGAGGAATGCGCCGCCGACGCGTTCGCCGCCGCGCTGGAGACCTGGCCGCGTGACGGCGTCCCGGACCGCCCCGGCGCCTGGCTGACCACGACGGCACGCCACCGGGCGCTCGACCGGCTGCGGCGGGCGAAGGCCGGCGAGGCGAAGCTGCGGCTGCTCGCGGCGACGGCGGACGAGCCATCCGGTGCGCCCGCGACGCGACCCGACGACGACCGGCTGCGGCTCCTCTACACCTGCTGCCATCCGGCGCTGGCGTTCGAGGCGCAGGTCGCGCTGGCGCTGCGCACGCTGGCCGGCCTGACGACGACGGAGATCGCGCGGGCGTTCCTCGTCCCCGAGGCCACGATGGCCAAGCGGCTGGTCCGGGCCAAGCGGAAGATCCGGGCCGCCGCGATCCCGTACCGCGTGCCGCCGCCGGACCAGCTGCCCGAGCGCACCGCCGCCGTCCTCGGCGTCGTCTACCTGCTGTTCAACGAGGGCTACGGCGCCACCAGCGGCGACGGCTTGACGCGCCCGGAGCTCACCCGCGAGGCACTCCGGCTGGCTGCCCTGGTCGTCGAGCTGCTGCCGGACGAGCCGGAGGCGCTCGGCCTGCTCGCGCTGCTCCGCCTGCACGATGCCCGCGCCGCCGCCCGGACCACGGCGGACGGCGAGCTGGTGCCGTTGGAGGAGCAGGACCGCACTCGCTGGGACCGCGCGGCCATCGCCGACGCCGTCGCCCTTCTGCGGCGAGCGCTCGACCACGAGCGGCCCGGCCCGTACCAGCTGCAGGCGATGATCGCCGCCTGTCACGCGGTCGCTCCGCGGCCCGAGGACACCGACTGGACGCGGATCGTCCAGCTCTACGACCAGCTGCTCGAGCACCAGCCGACGCCGGTGGTCCGGCTGAACCGGGCGGTCGCCGTCGCGATGGCGGACGGGCCGGCGGCCGGGCTCGCGCAGGTCGACGCCGTCGCCGCCGAGCTGGACGGCTACCCGCTGCTGCCCGCCACCCGCGCTGACCTGCTCCGCCGCGCCGGCGATCGTGTCGCGGCCGCGGCGCAGTACCGCGCGGCGCTCGCCGTGGCCGCCAACGACGCCGAGCGCCGCTACCTCGCTCGCCGGCTGTCCGAGCTCGACCCGCCCTGACGGACCCCACCACTCCCGTTGATCTTGGAGTTCTTCGGTGATTGCCGGGCGAAATGTCCGGTAGATACCCGAACAACTCCAAGATCGACTTTGGGTTGGGAGCGGGGAGGTCCGCTCAGCGCCGGCGACGGGTGCCGAAGACGCCGCGGACGATCTCCTTCGCCAGCTCGCGCCCCGCGGTCTCGAGGAAGGCGTCGAACGGGCCGTCCGAGCGAGCCGCCGATCTCCGGGGCGACGACGGCGCGGGCTGCGGCACCGTGCCCGGCACCGGGAGGCCGCGGATCTCCGCCTCCAGCCGCTTGATCTCCTCCTCCGTGGTCAGCGGCTCCCCTGACGCGACAGGAGCGCCCGGACCGGCGGCGATGCGACCGCTGAGCAGCTCGTACGCCGACTCGCGGTCGACCCGCTCGCCGTACGTCGCGGCCAGCGGCGACGCGGTCACCACACCGGCGAGCACGTCGGGAGGCGACGGCGCCATCAGCGACCGCGGCGCCCGGAGCATCGTGTGCGCGACCGGCGTCGGCGCACCTTTCTCGGACATGACGGTGACCACCGCCTCGCCGATGCCGAGCGTCGTCAGCAGCTCCTCCAGGTCGTACGACGAGGTCGGATAGGTCCGGACGGCGGCCCGCAGCGCGGCAGCGTCGTTCGGCGTGAACGCCCGCAGCTGGTGCTGGACCCGGCTGCCGAGCTGGGCCAGCACGTCCTCGTGCACGTCCTTCGGCGACTGGGTGACGAAGAACACCCCGACGCCCTTGGAGCGGATCAGCCGCACCGTCTGGATGAGGGCGGCGAGGAAGTCCTTGGACGCGTCTGTGAACAGCAGGTGCGCCTCGTCGAAGAAGAACACCAGCTTCGGTTTCTCGAGGTCACCCACCTCGGGCAGCTCCTCGAACAGCTCGGCCAGCAGCCACATGAGGAAGGTCGAGAACAGCACCGGCCGGTCCTGCACCGACGGCAGTTCCAGCAGCGTGACGACGCCGCGGCCGTCGCCGGCGGTCCGCAGCAGCTGCCCGACCTCGAACTCCGGCTCGCCGAAGAACGCGTCGGCGCCGGACGCGGAGAAGTTGACCAGCTCGCGCAGGATCACGCCGGCCGTCTGCTTCGACAGCCCGCCGAGGCCCTCGAGGTCCGGCTTGCCCTCGGGCGACGTGAGGTGCTGGATGACGGCGCGCAGGTCGGCGAGCTCGACCAGCGGCAGCCCGGCGGTGTCGGCGTAGTGGAACACCAGGCCGAGCGAGCTCTCCTGGGTCGCGTTCAGCTCGAGGACCTTCGCCAGCAGCGTCGGGCCGAACGACGTCACCGACGCGCGGACCGGCACGCCCACCCCGTCGTCGCCGAGGCGCAGCAGCTCGACCGGGAACGCCTCGGGCGCCCACTCTTGCCCGACGGACCGGGCGCGGGCCGCGACCTTCTCGTCCGGTGATCCCGGCGAGGCGAGCCCGGACAGGTCGCCCTTGATGTCCGCGGCGAACACCGGGACCCCGGCGGCGGACAGCTGCTCGGCCATGACCTGCAGCGTCTTCGTCTTGCCGGTACCCGTGGCACCCGCGATCAGGCCGTGCCGGTTGAGCATCGACAACGGCACCCGCACGGGGACGTCGGCCAGCGGCGCGCCGTCGGCCACGAGCGCGCCCAGCTCGAGGCAGTCGCCGTCGAAGGCATAGCCCTGCCGCACGGCCGACACGGGGTCGTCGCCCTGGTTCCGCACCTGGAGCAGGATATGCCTGGCGAAACGACGGGCGCAGTTTAGACTGCGCTAGGTGATTTTCAAGCGCGTCGGAGACGGCAAGCCCTACCCGGAGCACGACACGGGTCTGCGGGCGTGGTCCGAGCTTCCCCCGCGCCAGATCCGCCTGGACGAACTGGTCACCACCAAGCGCACGCTGAACCTCGAGACCCTGCTGGCCGACGACTCCACGTTCTACGGCGACCTCTTCGCCCACGTGGTCGAATGGCGCGGCGAGCTGTACCTCGAGGACGGGCTGCACCGGGCCCTCCGGGCGGCGCTGCAGCAGCGGCCGGTCATCCACGCCCGCGTGCTGCTGCTCCCGGACACCGAGGCATGACCTGCGGCAACGGGAGCCTCCTGGCTAGGCTGACCTGATCACGACGACCCCCGTCCACGCGGCACCGCCCCCGGCACCGGAGCACCCCCATGGCGTTCGAGGATGAGGAGCTGACCGTAGAGGAGGCTGCGCGGCGGCACCGCTGGCGGCGCATCCGCACCTCGGTGACCCTGCTGGTCCTGATCGGGGTGGTCATCGGGGCCGCGTGGTACAGCTGGTCCAACGTCGTCGACGACGGCGAGACCACCGCCTCGGGCCCCACGGGCGAGCCGTGCGCCCCCGGTGTACCGACGGCCGCGCCCGCACCGGCCGACGTGCAGGTCAACGTCTACAACTCCACCGACCGCAACGGGCTGGCCTCCACCGTCGCCCGCGAGGTCCGCGCGCGCGGCTTCGTCGTCGTCGACGTCGACAACGACCCGCTCGAGCGCTCCATCACCGGGACGGCCGAGGTGCGGTCGCGGCCCGACGACCAGGCCGCCGCCGAGCTCGTCGCGACGCTCGTCCCTGGTGCGGTGTACGTGCCCGACGAGCGCACCGAGGCGACCATCGACCTCGTGCTCGGTGACGCGTTCCAGGCGCTGGCCGATCCGGCCGCGCCGCCCGCGACGCCGGCGGCCGGCCTGCCGCCCTGCCAGGCCGCGCCCTAGTTGTCACAGGGCTGGGTTGTCAATGACGATGCGCTCGATCCGGGTGATGTCGTGCGCGGCGAACCAGACCCCGGCTCGGCGCATGAACACGGGCGACGCGCTGTGTGGTGGCGGTGAGAAGGCCGAGCGCGCAGACGGCCGCCGCGATCAGGAACGGCAGGGCTGCGGTCGTGCTGCTGTGGTGCTGAGTCAGGATGGCGCTGGCGACGGCGGCCGCGATGGTCGCCCCGACCTGTCGGGTGGCGTTGAGGATGCCGCCGACTGAGCCTCTGGCTTCGGCGGCGGCGTGGTTGACGGCAAAGCCGACCAAGGCGGGCAGTGTCCAGGACACTCCCAGCCCGCTGAGTAGGAGCCCGAGAGCGAGGATGACCGGTTGATGCTGGACTGCCGTTGCAGCCCCGACCAGGCACAGCCCGATCAGGAAGGCGAGAAAGCCCATCCGGATCGGCCTCAGCGGTCCATGAGCGGCGACGATGCGCCCGGTGAGCAGCGGGTTCACGGCGATCAGCAAGGTCATCGGCAGCAGCGTTGCTCCGGCCGCCTCTGCACTCGTGTGGAGTAGGAGTGGGATGGAGAAGATCACCGTGGTCAGGGCGTAGTTGACCGCGGCGCCCCACCCGAAGGCCGTCCATACCGGGCGGTTCCCGCGTAGCGCCACCGCGACCAGTGGTGCGGGTGAGGTTCGATCCACCACGGCAGTGCCGTAGGCGAGCCCCACGGCGATGAGAGCGTAAACAGCAGCCATCAGCCAGGAGCCTTGCCCCGCCTGGGTGATCGCGAGCGTCGCGGTGGCCAAGGTTGCGGCGAGTCCGAGGTGAGGTAGCCACGAGAGGGCGCGGGCGTCCCGTGTGCTTGTGATCGATGTACGGCAGAGCGCCAGGACGATGAGGGCCATCGGAGCGTTGATCACGAAGACGGCCCGCCAGTCGTCGACGGCGATGAGCCACCCGCCCAGGACGGGTCCGGCAGCCATCGCTATGCCGCTGATCGCGGCCCAAGCGCTGATCGCGTTTCCACGGCGGCCCGGGTCGGGATACAGGCTGGCGATCAGGCTCAGGGAGCTCGGGATGATGGCTGCGGCGAACAGCCCCAACAGTGCCCGCATCGCCAAGAGAACCGACAGAGCCGGCGCGAGTGCGCAGCCCAAGGATGCTGCACCGAAGCCGAATACTCCGACGACGAAGACTCCGTAGGCCCCCAACCGGTCGGCCAGGCTGCCGCCGAAGACCAGGGCGGATGCCAGGGCCATGGTGTAGATCGTGGTTGCCCACCCGACACCGACCACGTCGGTGTGGAGTGAGGTCATGACGCTGGGCTCGGCCACGGCAAGCGCTGTGGTGTCCAGGAGCACCATGAAGTAGGCCAGCGATATGCCTAGGAGCTGTGGTGTGGGTCGTCGCTGGTGGCGCCGGGCGGGGTTGGCTGATACCTCGGGCATGGATCTCCTCGGCTCTGGCAAGTGTGGTTCCTCGAGGAGGACGGTCCTCCTTCAGCGCGCTCGGTTCGACCGGCACCACCGCGTCGCCATTCGGAATATCCGAACGCCGGCCTAAGGTCGGCGTGTGGACCTGGAGCAACTGCGCACGGCGATCGCGCTGGTGCAGCATCGGACTGTCAACCAGACGGCCGCCGCATTGGGCCTCGCCCCGTCGTCGATCTCTGATCGGATACGCCGGCTCGAAGGTGAACTCGGGGCCTCGTTGTTCACCCGCGATCGGACCGGCATGCGTCCGACCACGGCCGGCCGTGCATATCTCACCAGAGCAGGCGAAGCGCTGGAGACACTCGATGCCGCAGCGGACCAACTTCACGCAGCTCCAGGACTCAGCGTTGGAGCGCAGGCCTCGATCGCCGACGAGCTCCTACCAGCTGTCCTGGACGACCTGCGCCGAGCCCGGCCGGACCTCCAGGTGCGGCTACGCCCCGATCCCGACCGTGGTCGGCTCCTCGACGCGCTAGATCGCGGCGAGATCGACGTCGCGGTCGTCCTCGACGTAGGAGAACGCATCGGGGATCTTGGCTTCGCTCAACCCGCCTCAGCCCTGGAGTATCTCGACGTCCGCGAGGTCTCCATGACCGTCGTGGTCCCGCCAGATCATCCGTTGCTCGGGCGTCCGGTGACCATGCAGGACATCCAGCAGACCGGAGGTCTGATCGGCAGGGAAGCCCGCTGCTCGTTCTGGATGGCCACCAAGCGTTGGCTAGGCCCCGACATCGACCTCACCGCCGTCGGCGGACTTGCGCAGGTCCGTGACTGGGTCGCCGCCGGTCGCGGGATCGCGCTACTACCCGAGTTCGCAGTGCACGCCGACCTCGGCTCACGACGGCTCGCAAAGCTCGACGTGCACGCGCCTCCGCTGCAACTACGACTCATCTGGCGCGAAGACCACGAAGAGGCGAACACGCTTCGTCACCTCCTCTACGCGCTGACCCGGGCGTGAGGCACGCAGATCAGCGTTGCGACGTCGACGCCCGACCCGCAACACCTAGTCGTCGTCGGGTTCGGCGCCGCCGCGTTCGCCGAACCAGCCGGCGAGGCGGCCGCGGCGTCCGACCGCGCGCAGCCGGGCCTCGGTGGCGCGGCGCAGCGCCCGCGGCGCGACGATGAGGATCTCGTCGCCCTGCAACAGCTTGGTCCGCGGCCCGGGGACCATCGAGGTGTCGCCGCGGACGATCAGCGCGACGCCCACCCCTTGCGGGACCCGCAGTTCGGCGATCTCGACGCCGTGCAGCTTCGAGCCGGGCGGCACGCGGACGTGGATGAGGTCGGCGTCCAGCCGCTCCAGCGGCGCGGACTCGACGTCGGCGTCGCGGGTCGGGAAGGCCGGCACCATGCCGAGTCGGGTGGCCAGCCACGGCAGCGTGGGCGCCTGGATCAGCGTGTACAGCACGCTGACGATGAAGACGACGGCGAACAGCCACTCCGCGCGTTCGACGCCCTCGGCCAGCGGGATGGTCGCGAACACGACCGGAACCGCGCCACGCAGCCCGGCCCAGGACACGAACACCTTCTCGCGCACCGACATGAGGAACGGCGCCGTCGCCGCCCACACCGAGATCGGCCGGGCCACGAACGTCAGCACCGCGCCCGCGACGACCGCCGTCACGAAGGCGCCCGGCATGTCGGACGGCGACGACAGCAGGCCCAGCATGACGAACAGCCCGATCTGCGCCAGCCAGGCCAGCCCTTCGACGAACGACCGCGTGGCCGCGCGGTGCGGCAGGTGGGAGTTGCCCAGCACGAGTGCGGCGATGTACACCGCCGCGAACCCGCTCATGTGCGCGAACGCGCCGACGCCGTACGCGAGCATCGTCAGCGTGAGCACCACCAGCGGGTAGAGGCCCGACGCCGGCAGCGCCGTCCGCCGCAGGATCGCCGCGCCCACCCGCCCGACGACGTAGCCGAGACCCGCGCCGCCGAGCAGCTCGTACACCACGGTCAGCCCGATCATCAGGAAGCCGTCGTCGGGACCGTGACTGGCGCTGAGGATCGTCACCAGCACGATCGCCGGCGCGTCATTGAGGCCGGACTCCGCCTCCAGCGCGCCGGACAGGCGCCGTCTCAGCGGCAGCCGTCGCAGCGTCGAGAACACCGCGGCAGCGTCGGTGGGCGCGAAGATCGCACCGAGCAGGATCGCCGGCAGCCAGTCCAGGCCGAGCAGGTAGTGGCCGATGACGGCGACGACCGCCGTGCTCACGACGACGCCGACGGTCGCCAGGGACAACCCGATGCCGAAGACCGGACGCACCTCGTCCCACTGCGTCGTCAGCCCGCCCTCGGCCAGGATGACGATGAGCGCGGCGTAGGCGAACGACCGCGCGATGTCGGGGTCGGAGAACTGGACGCCGAGACCCGACTCGCCGATCGCGACCCCGATCAGCAGGTACAGCACCAGGCTGGGCAGCCCGAGTTTGAGGCTCACCCGCACCGCGACGACCGCGGCGATGAGCACCAGGGCGCCGGCGAGCAGGAAGACGTTGAGCGTGTCGACGGTCACGCCGCACCCCCGTCCCCTGTGGCCGAGCCGCATCGCGGCAGGTCTAGAGCGTAGAGCGCGGGCAGCCCTGGTCGCGCGACGAGCAGCAGGAGCGACAGAGCCCGCCCCGGGTTCCGGGGCGGGCTCTGACACGCTGGCGGTAGCGGTGGGATTTGAACCCACGGTGGAGTTGCCCCCACACACGCTTTCGAGGCGTGCTCCTTAGGCCGCTCGGACACGCTACCGCCGTCGAGGGTACCGGACCCCCGCTGCCGTAGGAAATCGGCCCGCTCCTCACTCGCCGCGGACGCCCTTCACTCGCTGCAGGTCCGAATACGAGGGCGGCCGGAGCCCGGTCCGGCTCCCGCGCGGGTGAGCTGTCGCACGACCGGGTGCGGAGAGCGCGCGGAGCCCCAGGCGAACAACGGCGCTCAGCGGTGGGTGGCGAAGAAGTCGCGGACGAGCGCGCCGCACTCGTCGGCGAGGACGCCGGAGATGACCTCCGGGCGGTGGTTGAGCCGCCTGTCGCGGACGAGGTCCCAGAGCGACCCGACGGCGCCGGCCTTGGGGTCCGGCGCGCCGTAGACCAGGCGGTCGACGCGGGCGAGGACGAGGGCTCCGGCGCACATCGAGCACGGCTCCATCGTGACGACCAGTGTGCAGCCCTCCAGCCGCCACGAGCCGGCCGCGGCAGCCGCGGACCGCAGCGCCAGCACCTCCGCGTGCGCGGTCGGGTCGGCGTCGGCCTCACGCCGGTTGTGGTCGCGCCCCAGCACCACGCCGCGTTCGTCGACGACGACGGCGCCGATCGGCACGTCGCCGGTCGCCGGAGCCAGCTCGGCCTCGGCGAGGGCGAGGCGCATGAGCGGCTCGTAGCGCCGGCCGGACGGTCCCGCGGACATCAACGCTCCTCACATCTCGGGCCGTACACGTGGACTCCTTCGCTCCGGTTCCTTCATGGTCCGGACCCTCCATGGGCCCCGACCCTAACGGGGCAGCGGCGTCAGCCTCGGGGTTCCCGCCGCTCGCCGAAGATTCTCAGCGTCACCACAGGAACGACCAGAAACTCTTTGACGAGACCACGCCACCGGTGCGAAGCTTAGAAGAACGAACGTTCGCTTTGCGGGAGACTCCATGACCCTCACCACCCTCTCGATGGTCGACCGCGGCCTCACCGCTGACATCGCCGTCGACCGCTGCGTCGACCGGGCGGCGGAGCTGCTCGAACTGCGGCCCGGCGTCAACGAGCTGCTCAAGCTGCACGACCGCGAGCTCGGCGTCCAGCTGCCCTTGCGCCGCGACGACGGCAGCGTCGCCGTCGTCCAGGGGTACCGCGTCCAGCACAACGGCGCCCGCGGGCCGTACCTCGGCGGGCTGCGCTTCCATCCGCTGGCCGACCTGCACCAGACGCGGGCGTTCGCGTCGCTGATGACCTGGCGGTCCGCGCTGCACGGCCTGCCGTTCGGCGGCGCCCAGGGCAGCCTGCGGATCGACCCGGCCGACTTCTCGGCGACGGAGCTCGAGGCGCTGACCCGCCGCTACGCGCTCGCCGTCAGCCATGTCATGGGGCCGCGGCTGGACGTCGCCGCGCCCGACCTCAACACCGACGCGCGCGTGATGGCGTGGTTCCTCGACGCCTACGGGAACCGCCACGGCCACGCGCCCGGCGTGGTCGCGGGGAAACCCCTGAGTCTCGGCGGCGTCCCCGGCGGCGACGCGGCGGCCGGTCGTGGACTGGTGTACGTGCTCGAGGCGGCGGCGCGGCGCTGGGGGCTCGACCTCGGCGCGCAGCGGGTGGCCATCCAGGGCTTCGGCCACGTCGGCTCCTGGGTCGCGCGGGAGCTGTACGTGCGCGGCGTGCGGGTGGTCGCCGTCAGCGATGCGGGCGGCGCGGTGCTGAACGAGCGCGGGCTCGACGTCCGCGAGCTGCTGCGCGCGACGGCCGCCGGGTACTCCGTCGCCGACTCCGGGGCGCCGCTGCAGCGCGTCGCGCCCGATGAGCTCCTGACGCTGGACTGCGACGTGCTCATCCCGGCCGCGACCGGCGACGTGCTGACCGCGTTCAACGTCGACGGCGTGCGCGCGGGCATCGTGGTCGAGGGCGCCGCGCACCCCGTCACGCCGGAGGCCGACGCCGTCCTGGACGCGCGCGGGGTGCGGGTCGTCCCCGACCTGCTGGCGGGCGGTGGTGCGGCCATCGCGGCGTACGCGGAGTGGGCCCAGGGCGTCGCCGGCGTCCCATGGGACGAGCTGCGCCTCGCGACGGAGCTGCGCGGGCGCATCGAGCGGACGTTCGCCGAGGTCGCCGACTTCAGCGAGGAGCACCACTGCAGCTACCGGGAGGCCGCCTACGCGCTCGCCGTCGACCGCGTCGCGGCGGCACTGGAGCTGCGCGGCGGACTCTAGACCGCCGTCAGGGCAGGACGTCGTCCAGCTGCGGGCCGAAGCCCGCGCGGGCGGCGATCTGCATGAGCATCTCATCGGGGTAGCTGTCGAGGTCGTCGCAGATGGCGGCCAGCGCCATCGGGTCGACGCCGAGGTCGGCGAAGATCGCGAGGTCGCCGGCCGGCTGGACGGGGTCGTCGTCGTCGGGGAGCGGCAGCCCGAGCCGCTCGACCACGTCGCGGGCCATCGGCCAGTCCGTCGCGGCCGTGACGTCGGACAGCAGCAGCCGCAGCTCGCCGCCGATCAGCCGGACGGCGTAGAAGAAGTCCTCGTCGACGGAGACGAACGCCAGCGACCCGCCCTCGCCCGGCCGCTGGCGCAGCAGGTCGACGAGCTTGCCGAGGTCGTGTCCGAGCCGGCGCGGCGCCGTCTCGACCAGCCAGCGTCCGTCCTCGCGGTAGGCCACGACCACGAAGTCGACGACGCCCTCACCGTCGGACACCACCGGACCCTCTCGTGGACGGAGCGGTCCCTACATGCTCTGGCGTAGCCGCCGGCGCAGGCCCGCCGTCCGGCCGTGCCAGGGGGTGGAGCGGGCGAGCAGCGCGCGGGCCTCGGCCAGCTCGCGCAGGAAGACGGCCCGCTGACGTAGGCGTGCGGCGTCGGTGACGAGCTCACCGCTGGGGGTTGGGGATTCGTCTGCACCCGAGCCGACAGGCTCGGCGATGGCGCCCTCGGGCATCTGGCCTCCGTTCTTCAGACGCAACCCCTGCACACTCGGGGGACGCTAGCACCAGCACACCCGACTGGTCGAGAGCCCGCCCGGATTCCTTCCGGGACCTCGCTGCCGGCCTCGGCCGATCAGATAGGTTCCTCGCATGCGTCTGCTGGCAGTCGACCACCCCCTCGTCGCACACAAGCTCACCGTGCTGCGCAACGCCAAGACCGACTCGCCCACGTTCCGGCGGCTCGCCGACGAGCTGGTCACCCTGCTGGCCTACGAGGCCACCCGCGAGGCGCGCGTCGACACCGTCGAGATCGAGACGCCGGTCGCGCCGACCACCGGCGTGAAGCTCAGCTCGCCCAAGCCGCTGATCGTCCCGATCCTGCGTGCGGGCCTCGGCATGCTCGACGGCATGGCCCGGCTGGTGCCGACGGCCGAGGTCGGCTTCCTCGGCATGATCCGCGACGAGGACACCCTGCAGGCCACCACGTACGCCACCCGGCTGCCCGACGACCTCACGGGGCGGCAGTGCTACGTCCTCGACCCCATGCTGGCCACGGGCGGCACGCTGGCGGCGGCCGTGCGGTTCCTGGTCGACCGCGGCGCCGACGACATCACCGCGGTCTGCCTGCTCGCCGCACCCGAGGGCGTGCAGCACCTGGAGGACGAGACCCGCGAGCTGGGCGTGCCGGTCACGGTGGTGACGGCGGCGGTCGACGAGCGGCTCAACGAGAAGGGCTACATCGTCCCCGGCCTCGGCGACGCCGGCGACCGCCTCTACGGCGTCGTCGACTGAGGCCTCCCGGCCTCGCCGTCCCCCGCTCCGGAATGATCACGTTCACTACGAAAACGCGTGTTGCAGCACGGGATTTCGTGCTGAACGTGATCATTCCCGGGCGGGTCAGAGGGACTTCAGCGCCGTCACGAGCGCGGTCAGCGAGGCCTTGGCGTCGCCGAACAGCAGCGTCGTCTTCGGGTCGAAGAGCAGCTCGTTCTCGATGCCGGCGAAGCCCGGGCGCATCGACCGCTTGAGGAACACGATGGCGCCGGCGTGGTCGGCGTCGAGGATCGGCATGCCGTAGATCGGCGACCCGGGCGACGTGCGCGCGGCGGGGTTGACGACGTCGTTGGCGCCGACGATCAGCGCGACGTCCGCCGTCCGCAGCTGGCCGTTGGCGGTATCCATCTCGAGCAGCTGCTCGTACGGCACGTTCGCCTCGGCGAGCAGCACGTTCATGTGTCCAGGCATGCGCCCGGCGACCGGGTGGATCGCGTAGCCGACCTCGACGCCGCGCTTCTCCAGGAGGTCGACCAGCTCGCGGATCGTGTGCTGCGCCTGCGCGACCGCCAGCCCGTATCCCGGCACGACGATGACGCGCCGCGCGTACGCCAGCATGATCGCGACGTCGTCGGGGCCGGCCGAGCGGACCGGGCGATCCGATGCCTGGCCGCCGCCCGCGGTCGAGCCGCCCTTGAACGCGCCGAACAGGATCGACGACACCGAGCGGCCCATCGCGTGCGCCATGGCCCGCGTCAGGATGGTGCCGCTCGCACCGACGAGGGTGCCGGCGACCAGCAGCAGTGCGTTCTCCAGGACGTACCCGCCGGCGGCCACCGCGAGGCCGGTGAACGCGTTGAGCAGCGAGATGACGATCGGGACGTCCGCGCCGCCGACCGGCAGCACCAGCAGCACGCCGGCCAGCAGGCCGACCAGTGCCAGGACGATCGCCAGCGTCACGCTGCCGGTCGCGACCGTCCAGACGCCGAGGCCGAGCGCCGCCACCAGCACGCCGCCGAACACGAACGGCCCGCCGGGGAACGTGATCGGGCGGCCGGTCATCAGCTCCTGCAGCTTGAGGAACGTGATGACCGACCCCGAGAACGACACCGAGCCGATCAGCGCGGTGAACGCCGTGGCGGTCAGGCTCCCGGTGCCGAGGATCTCGACCATCCGCGAGATCTCGGACTCGGTGAGGTCGCCCGGCAGGAGCGCGAACCAAGCGAAGTCGCCGAACCCGGTGGACCGCTCGATGCCGGCGCGGGCGGGCTCGGACAGCTCCAGCAGCGCGACCAGCGCGGCCGCGCCGCCACCGACGCCGTTGAACAGGGCGACCAGCTGCGGCATCGCGGTCATCGCGACCCGCCGCGCCCCGAGCGCGCCGCCCACCGCACCGACGGCGACCGCGAGCAGGATCCAGCCGAGGTTGCCGATGTCGTAGGCGATGAACGTGACGACGACGGCGAGCAGCGCGCCGAACGCGCCGACGAGGTTGCCGCGCCGCGCCGTCTTCGGCGACGACAGGCCCTTGAGGGCGAGGATGAAGCAGACGGCGGCGACGACGTAGCAGACCTGCGCCCAGACGGGGATCACGCGCCGTCCTCCTTCGCAGCGACCTCCGCGGACGGCGGGCCGGGCCGCTTGGCGCCGAACATCTCCAGCATCCGGTCGGTGACGACGAACCCGCCGACCAGGTTCAGCGTCGCCAGCACGACGGCGATCAGCGCGACCACCAGCACGCCGGCCTCGTCCGCGGTCCCGGCCACGATGACCGCGCCGACGAGGATGACGCCGTGGATCGCGTTGGCGCCGGACATCAGGGGGGTGTGCAGGGTGGACGAGACCTTCGACACGACCTCGAACCCCACGAACACCGCCAGCACGAACACCGTCAGCAGCGCGACGCCCTCGGTCACTCGGCCTCCAGGAGCTCGCGGGTCGGGGCATGCCGGACGACGCCGTCGTGGGTGACGGCGGCGCCGTCGACGATCTCGTCGGCGAAGTCGGGCGTGACCTTGCCGTCGGCCGTCATCAGCAGCACGAGGTTGACGACGTTGGCGGCGAACAGCCGGCTCGCGTGCACCGGGAGCTGGCTCGGCACGTTCCGCGCTCCCCAGAGCAGCGCCCCGCCCACGACGATCTCCTCGCCGGGGACGCTGCCCTCGACGTTGCCCCCGGACTCTGCCGCGAGGTCGACGACGACGCTGCCGGGCTTCATCGCCTCGACGGCGGGCCGCTCCACCAGCAGCGGCGCCGTGCGACCCGGCACGGCCGCCGTCGTGATGAGCACGTCGGACGCCGACACGTACGGCGCCAGCAGGTCGCGCTGCAGCTGGGCGCGCTCCTCGGTCATCTCGCGCGCGTAGCCGCCGGCACCTTCCAGGCTGGGCAGGTCCAGCTCGACGAACTGCGCGCCGAGGCTGCGGACCTCGTCGGCCGACGCGGCGCGGACGTCGTAGGCCTGCACGCGGGCGCCGAGCCGGCGAGCCGTCGCGATGGCCTGCAGCCCGGCCACGCCGGCACCGAGCACCAGCACCTCGGCCGGCGGGATCGTGCCGGCGGCGGTCATCGAGAGCGGGAAGAACCGCGGCAGCTTCTCCGCCGCCACCAGAACCGCTCGGTAGCCGGCGACCAGCGCCTGCGACGTGAGCGCGTCCATCGACTGCGCCCGCGAGATGCGCGGCACCAGCTCCAGCGAGAACGCCGTCACGCCGGCGTCGCGGGCGGCCCGGACGACGTCCGGCTCCTGCGTGACCGGCAGGAGCGAGACGGTGACGACGCCACTGCGCAGCGTCGCCAGGCGGCCGGGCGGCAGCGGCTGCACGGAGAGCACGACGTCGGCGGCCGTCAGCACGTCGCCGCGCACGATCGTCGCGCCCGCGGCCTCGTAGGCCTCGTCGGGATGCAACGCGCCCAGGCCGGCCCCGGACTCCACCGCGACCTCCAGCCCGGCGCTGGTCAGCCGGCCGACGAGGTCAGGCACCAGCGCCACCCGGCGCTCGTGGTCACGGGTCTCGGCGGCGACGACGACCTTCATCGCCCGCAGACGTTACCCGCCCATCGCCACCGACCGACAGGGGTTCGCCACGTCTTGGTCGGACCCGTAAGGGAAGAGCCCTCCCGAGGATGGAGGCGAAAACGCCGTTCACCGGGGACAATGGAAGAGCAGACCCCGAGAGAGGACACGCCATGGGCAAGAACACCGGATGGATCGTCGGAGGAGCAGCCGCGGTGATCCTCGCGCTCTGGCTGCTGCCCTTCTGGCTCTTCGTCGTGCTGCTGATCGGCATCCCGGTCGCCGGCTACCTGATGCTCGACCCGTCGCAGCGGCGCCGCCTGCGCGGCCGCCGCAACCGGCAGATCGGCCAGTAACCCCAGCGACCTAGATGCCGCATTCACATTGTAGACATTGAACCCGCATGGTCGTAGTCTCCTCGTGACGAGGAGGTCGCCATGCGGGTTCGTGCGTGCATCACCGTGCTCTCGGCCGCCGCTGCGCTGCTGGTCGCCGGTGGAGCGCCGGCGACGTCCACCCCGACCGAGCAGGCGCTCGCCGCCCCCGCGGGCTACGCGCTGAGCTGGGCCGACGAGTTCGACACCACCGCGGTCGACACCACCCGCTGGACCTTCCGCACCGACACCAAGGGCTGGAGCACGCAGCGGCCCGAGAACGTCACCGTCGGCGGCGGCGTCATGACGATCCGTCTGTGCCCGCGCGGGACGTCCGGCCCGTCCTGCACCCCGACCGGCGCGACGACGCTGTACACGGGCGGCGGCCTCATCAGCAGGGAGAAGCCGCGCTACGGGTACTACGAGACGCGGGTACGGACGAACACCGGCAGCGGCTGGCACACGGCCTTCTGGTCGGCCGAGAACGGCGCCACCGGCCCGCGCACCGAGATCGACGGCTTCGAGATCGACTCGCACGTGCCCCGTCAGATCCGGCACAACGTCATCGCCTGGACCCAGGGCACGCTGACCAGCGGCATCTACGACGTCGGGTTCGACACCTCGGCCGCCTGGCACGTGTACGGGTACGAGTGGCGCGAGGACGAGGTGCGGTTCTACGTCGACGGCGCGCTGGCCTGGAGCACGCCGTACTCGCCGAGCACGTACACGCACAACTTCCTCAACGTGTGGCTGACCGCGATCGCGATCGACCTCAACGACAGCCCGGGCGTCGACGACGGCGCGTTGCCGGGCACGGTCCAGTTCGATTACGTCCGCTTCTACGAGCGCGACGCCTACGCCGACAACGACGATCCCGCGGGCGGATACGCCGAGACCGGCACCGGCTGGGCGACGTCGAGCCTGCCGTCGTTCGGCCGGCTGACCAACCGGTACTCCTGCGACCCGGGCGCGTCCGCGCACTGGACGGTCCGGCCCCCGGCCACCGGCAGCTACCGCGCGTACGTCCACCGGGTCGGCGGCACCGGCGGGCAGGCGGACGCCCCCGTGACGGTGCTCGACGGCGGTACGACGCTCGCGAGCGCGCCCGTCGACTTCGGCGCCACCGGCAACGCCTGGGTGCCGGTCGGCGGCGCCCTGAACCTGACCGAGGACCGCCCCTACACCGTCCGCGTCGAGCGCACCGGCGCCGGCTGCATCCGCGCCGACGCCGTCAAGCTCGTCCGCCAGTGAGCCCCCGTCCCGTCCAGGAGGTCGTCACGTGAACGTTTCCGCCCTGAACCGGCCGGCCCGCGCCTGGTCCGCGCTGGCCGTGAGCGCCGTCGCCGCCCTGAGCGCCGTCGCCGCCCTGAGCGCCGCCTCACTGGCCGCCGCGCCGCAGCCGGCGGCCGCCGAGGAACCCGCCGCCGAGCCGGCCGCACCCATCCCCGGGTACGAACTGGCCTGGGCCGACGAGTTCGACGGCGTCAACGCCGACGGCACCGGCCTGAACACCGACGACTGGTACTACCGCGAGGGCGAGAAGGTCATCTGCTCCAACAGCCCGGACAACGTGACGGTCTCCGGCGGCCTGCTGCACATCGCGTTGAAGCGCGAGGACCGCAACGGCATGCCCTACACCTGCGGCGGCGTGATCAGCAAGGAGTGGTTCGGCTACGGCTACTACGAAACGCGCGCACAGCTCTGGGGCGAGCAGGGCTTCCACTCGGCGATGTGGACCACCGGGCTCGGCGACAGCATGCCGGACACGCCGCTCTACAAGGGGCCGAACAACCGGGTGAACGAGATCGACGGGTTCGAGATCGACTCGCACGCGCCCGACCGCATCCAGCACCATTCCCACTGGTTCGTGCCCGAGCACATCGGCAACCAGGGCGGCGTGTACGTCGGGCCGGACAGCTCCGACGGCTACCACACGTACGGCTTCGAGTGGCTGCCGAACGAGATCCGCTACTACGTCGACGGCGTGCTCGCCCGCGTGCAGCCGTACCCCGGTCCGCACGGCCTGCAGAGCATCTGGCTCACCACGCTCGGGTACACCGCACCCGTCGACGAGAGCGACCTGCCCGGCGTCACCACGTGGGACTACTTCCGCTACTACGCCCCCACCGACGACGGCAACCGCGCGACGCCCGGCAGCATCGTCGTCGACAACGGCGAGCCCGGCTACGCCGAGACCGGAGCCTGGGAGGACACCGGCGAGGCGTTCGGCTACCAGGACCGCGAGACGCGCCGGTCGACGGAGTCCGGCGCGACGGCGGCGTGGACACCGGAGGTCGACGACGCCGGCGAGTACGAGGTCTTCGTCTGGAATCCCAGCTTCCTCAGCACGGGGCACACGGCCGCCCGTTACACCGTCACGCACGCCGGCGGCACCACCGACGTGGTCGTCGACCAGCGGACGGCCGGCCAGCGCTGGGTCAGCCTGGGCTCGTACGAGCTGACCCCGGGCAGCGGCCACGGGGTCCGCGTCACCGGCGACGCCGCCGGCACCGGCACACTGCGCGCCGACGCGGCGATGTTCACGCCCGCGGTGGTCGTCGACGACGCCGACCCCGGCTACACCGAGTCCGGGACATGGGCGGGGTCGGCGACGGTGACCGGATGGCTGACGTCCGGCACGCGTTACGCCAGCGGCTCCAGCTCGACCGCCCGGTGGACGCCCGACCTGCCGGCGAGCACCACGTACGACGTGTACGCGTGGACGCCCGGCAACGCGCTGAACACCGACGACGCGCGGTTCACCGTCGCACATGCCGGCGGGACGACGGTGGTGCCGGCCGACGGCGTCGTCGACCGGTGGACGCACCTCGGCCGGTTCGCCTTCGCCGCCGGCACCGGCGGCTACGTCGAGCTCGGCAAGGACTACGGCGTCACGGGGTTCCTGCGGGCCGACGCGGTGAAGTTCGTCCCGGTGCCCACGACCGGCGACGCCGCGCCGCCGGCACCGTCGGGGGTCAACGGCACCGTCAACGCCGTGCCCGCGACCGGCGACGCGGTGCTGACGTGGCACTGGCGGCAGGTCCACGACCCGGACGTCGTCGGGTACCACGTCTACCTCGACGGGCAGCGCGTGAGCTGGCAGCCGGTGGTGCGCCCGTGGTTCCGGATGCGCGAGATGCTGGCCGGCCAGCGCTACGACATCACGGTGACCGCCGTCGACAGCGCCGGGCGCGAGTCGGCGCCGTCCCGGCCGGTGTCGGTGCGCATCCCGGTCGACACGCGGGCACCCGCCGCGCCCACCGGGCTGGCCGGCGAGGCGGCGAACGGCCGCGCCATCCTCTACTGGGCGCAGAACGCCGAGGTCGACCTGCTCGGGTACAACGTCTACGCCGACGGTGAGCTCGTGAACACCAAGGGGCCGGTCGGGCACATCGCCGATCCGAGCTTCACGCGGCTGGGCTTCCCGGTCGAGGAGCTGGCCAACGACCAGGCGCACCGCCTGGAGGTGCGCGCCGTCGACCTGTCCGGCAACGAGTCGGCGCCGGCCGCCGTCGCCGTCACCCCGCTGCCGATGAGCATCGTCGGCATCACCGACCCCGGCTACTCCGAGCAGGGGACGTGGACGGCGTCGAGCGTGCCGGGCTGGCTGCGCTCCAGCACGCGGACCAGCAACGTGACCACGGCGACGGCCACCTGGCGGCCGGACCTGCCCACGGCCGGCGCCTACGACGTCTACGCATGGGTGCCGAACCACCTGAACAGCACGACCGCCGCGCGGTACACCGTCACCCATGACGGCGGGACGGGCGCCGTCGACATCGACCAGACCACCGGCGGCAACCAGTGGATCCACCTCGGCCGGTTCGACTTCGCCGCGGGGACGGGCGGCGACGTCACCGTCTCCAACGCCGCCGGCCGCGGCTACCTGCGCACCAGCGCGGTGAAGTTCGTGCCGGCGTCGTGACGGTGTGACGGGTGGTGGCGCCGGCACGCCGGCGCCACCACCTGGTCAGGCGCGGCGCAGGCGCAGCGTCACGATCTGGAACGGCCGCAGCTTCAGAGCGACCGCACCGTCCGCGGAGGTGCTCGTGACCGCCGTCGCCGGCACCGGCCGCTCCAGCAGGTCGGTCTCCTCGACACCGGACACCGCGAACGACGGCGTCAGCGTCGCGGCCGCCCGGCCGCCGCGCGCCTCGTAGAGCCGGACGACGACGTCCCCGGAGCGGTCGTCGGCCAGCTTGACCGCCGACACCACGACGCCCGGGCCGCTCACGCGGACCAGCGGCTCGACCTCGTGACCGGCGCCCTGCACGAAGCGCGGCGGCAGGTTGAGCGCGTAGCCCTCGCGGACCGCGTCGTCGATGGTCGCCCCCGGGACCAGCGAGTAGCGCAGCGTGTGCACGCCCTGGTCGGTCTCCGGGTCGGGGTAGCGCGGCGCCCGCAGCAGCGACAGCCGCACGGTGGTCGTCGTCCCGCCGCCGGCCGCCGCGCCGCGGCGCACGTCGTGGCCGTAGGTGGAGTCGTTGACCAGTGCGACGCCGTAGCCGGGCTCCTCCAGGTGGACGAACCGGTGCGCGCACACCTCGAACTTCGCCGCGTCCCACGACGTGTTCTCGTGCGTCGGGCGGTAGTGGTGCCCGAACTGCGTCTCGTAGGCCGCCCGCTGCGTCTGCACGTCCAGCGGGAACGCCGCCTTGAGGAACTTCTCCCGCTCGTGCCAGTCGACCTCGGTGCTGATGTCGAGGCGCCTGGCGCCGGGCTCCAGCGTGATCTCCTGGACGACGTGCGAGTCGCCGAATCGCCGCGCGACCCGGACGGTGCCGCCGTCGGCTCTGAGCTCGTCGACGTCAACGAGGTCGGTGACGGTGTTGCGGTAGAACTCGTCGACATCCCAGGCGTCCCACTGGTTGGGCAGGTCCTGGTGCAGCTGCAGCAGGTTGCCGGGACCGGCGAGCACCTCGCGGCCGGCCTCCAGGTCGAGGACCGACGTGAGCAGCCCGCGGCCGTCGACGGTCACCCGCAGCAGCCCGTTGTCGAGGACGTAGCCGCCCTCGGCGGCGACGACCTCCGTGGACGCCTGCGACGACAGCGCGATCGGGACGGCGGCCAGCGCGGGCACGTCGCACCGGCCGTGCGGCGCGGCGTTGAACCCGATCGTCGCACTGCCCTCGCCCGCCAGCGCGCGCTGGGCCCGCTCGACGATCTCGGTCAGCTCGGCGGCGATGCGGGCGTACTGATCGCGCGCCTCGCGGTGCACCCAGGCGATCGAGGAACCGGGCAGGATGTCGTGGAACTGGTTGAGCAGCACCAGCTTCCAGATGCGGTCCAGCTCGTCGTACGGGTAGTCGACGAGGCCCGCCACGGCCGCCGTCGCCGACCACAGCTCGGCCTCGTGCAGCAGGTGCTCGCTGCGCCGGTTGCCCTGCTTGGTCTTGGCCTGCGACGTGTACGTGGCACGGTGGATCTCGAGGTACAGCTCGCCCGACCACACCGGAGCGTGGGGGTACTCCGCCTCGGCCGCGGCGAAGAAATCCGACGGCTTCTCGATGGCGACCCGCGGCGAGCCCTCCAGGTCCGCCGTCCGGCGTGCCTGCGCGATCATCTCGCGGGTGGGGCCGCCGCCGCCGTCGCCCCAGCCGAAGGGCACCAGCGAGCGGTTGGCGTCGCCCTTGTCGCGGAAGTTGCGCACCGCGTGCGCCAGCTCGGTGCCCGACAGCTCCGCGCCGTAGGTGTCGGCCGACGGGAAGTGCGTGAAGACCCGGGTGCCGTCGAGGCCCTCCCACCAGAACGTGTGGTGCGGGAACGCGTTCTGCTTGTTCCACGAGATCTTCTGGGTGAGGAACCAGCGCGAGCCGGACAGCGTCACCAGCTGCGGCAGCGCCGGAGAGTACCCGAACGAGTCCGGCAGCCACACCTCCTGCGTCTCGACGCCGAACGTCTCGAGGAAGTAGCGCTTGCCGTACACCAGCTGCCGGGCCAGCGCCTCCGAGCCGGGCATGTTCGTGTCCGACTCGACCCACATGCCGCCGACCGGGACGAACCGGCCGCCCTTGACCTGCTCGGCGACCTTCTCGAACACCTCCGGACGGTGCTCCTGGATCCAGGCGTACTGCTGCGCCGACGACATCGCGTAGACGAGGTCCGGGTACTCCTCGAGCAGGCTCACCACGTTCGACGTCGTCCGTGCGACCTTGCGGACGGTCTCGCGCACCGGCCACAGCCAGGCGGAGTCGATGTGCGCGTGCCCGACGGCGGAGATGCGGTGCGCGCTCGCGTTGGCCGGCTTCGCCAGCACGTCGGCGAGCTGCTCGCGGGCGGCCGCCGCCGTCGCGGCGAGGTCCTGCAGGTCCAGCGCGTCCAGCGCCCGCTCGACGGCGCGCAGGATCTGCCAGCGGCGGGGCTCGCCCTCGGGCAGCTCCGGCATGAGCGTGCCGAGCGTCTCGAGGTCCTGCCAGAGCTCCCAGACGTCGCGCTCGAACACGCTGATGTCGGCCCGGTTGATGCGGTACAGCGGCTCGCTGCCGGCAGTCGACTTCTCGCCCAGCGGCGTCATGGCGAACGGCGTGTCGCCCTCGAGGCGCGGGTTGGCGGCGGCCTCGACGTAGAGGTCGATGCGCTCGCCGCCCCGGGCCGGGTCGGCGACCGGCACCCACAGGTTGCGCGGGTTCAGCGCTTTCACCACCGAACCGTCCGGCCGGTACACCAGCCCCTCGGCCTGGAAGCCGGCGAACCGGTTCTCCCAGCCCAGGTCGATGAACAGCTCGACGCGGCGGCCCGCGGCCTCGGCCGGCACCTCGCCGGTGAGCCGGAACCACGACGTGCCCCACGGCGGACCCCAGCGCTCGCCGACCTCGACCGGGACGTACCGGCCGTCGGCGACCGCCTCGCCGCCGGGCAGCGCGACCGACGGCGGCACCGGCTCACCCTGGCCGCCGTCGACGTGCCAGACGGTGAGGGACAAGGGGGCGACCGTGCGGTGGACGGCCGGCTTGAGCCGCTGGTTCAGAACTCGTTTCAGGCGCTTCTCGACCAGGGCGCGGTTGTCATGCATGGCGGGATTCCAGCCTCCGTCGGATGGACTGCGATGCGCGCCCGCCGGCGTCCGGGCGGGCGTCCGGGACGGGCCGGAGACCAACGTTACGGCGTTGTGGGAACGTCACCACACCCGGTCGCGGCAAATGCGCGGAATGCGTAGAGAAGATCTCAGGCTTGTCTCATGATCGGTACCTCGGACGGCGCCGGCACGGCGGCGGGACTGACTCAGCCGGTGCAGCGGACGGCGTCGATCGCGCCCGTCAGCTCCGACGTCGTGAGGTAGCCGCAGTCGTCGACGGTGTATGTGACGGTCTCGGCCTGCAGCACGGTGCCGGGCGGGACCCGGCGCAGCGGCCAGTCCGGGAACCGCGTGACATCCGCGCCCGGCTCCGGCGCGCGGTACTCGAGCACCTCGTCGTACGTGCGCAGCAGGACCCGGCCGGCCGCGAGGTCGGCGGACGCATCGGTGACGACGTTGCCGACGATCCCCGCGAGGAACCCGTTCTCCGGCTCCGGCAGCTCGATGGTGCCCAGCAGTGCCAGCTCGCCGCCGTCCGCCGGACCGTGGTACAGCCGGGTGCTCCCCGTCTCGCCGGTGTCGCGGTCGAACGACGCCTTGCCGACCACCAGCGGCCGGCCGCCGGAGTCGACGACCAACGCCTCGGCGTCGGTCGGCCCGTCCTCGTACGTGAACTCCAGCGCGTCGGCGTCGATGGTCGCCGGCGGGTCGCCGAGGTCCGGCTCGGGCGCCCGGTAGACGGTGACGTGGTCGCGACCGACGTGGTCGCCGATGTCGCCGACGTACAGGCAGGACGTGCCGGGGTCGTCGCCGCACGGGCCGACGGCCAGCGCCTCGGCGTTCTCGGCGTCCATCCCGGCCAGCTCGATGCCGGCCACCGGCGTGCCGTCCGCACGGACGACCGCCACCGCGGAGGTGCCGGCCTCGTCGCTGACGACGTAGTAGAGGCCGGATGTGCGTACGCTCGCGGCCATCCCGCTGACCTCGACGACGGTCTCCTCCGACAGGGTCCCGACGGTGTCCGGCTCGCCGTAGCAGGGGCTGTCGCAGCCGGGCGACGGCTCATCAGGAGGCCGCGGCGACGTGCTCGCCGGGCCGTCGTCGGGAGCGGCCCCCGCGGAGGGTGAGCCGTTCCCCGTCGGAGCAGGACCGGAACCGGAGCAGGCCGCGAGTGTGAAGGCCACCGCAACCGTCACGACAAGCACACGACTCCCCGTTCCCCCAGGTGTCACGGAGCCGGGCAAGTTTTTCCTCGTTCCCTTCGCTTTTCGACGGCGGCCGGACATAGCCTCGTCTCGAGAGCGGCACCATTCTCGCCCCCCGGGGTGGTGCCGCTCGGTCGTCTCCGGGCGCGTGTCGTTCGCGTCAGGCCGAGGCGACGCCGCCCACGTGTTCGGTCAGCCCCAGCACGTCGCGCACCACCCGCAGCAGTTGCGGCCGCAGCTCCGCGTTCGAGACGTCGGGCAGCGCCAAGATCGCCACGACCACCCCCAGCGCGGCCGACGTCCGCACCCGCTGTTCCACCGACAGATCGCCGTTGGCCAGCAGCGCCGACAGCCGTGCGTCGTTGGCGCGCATGCGGTCGAGCAGGGTCGAGTTCGCGACGCCCGCGAGGTCGTTCATCGCATAGGTGGCGACCCGCCGGTGCGCCAGCAGCAGGTCGATGTAGCGCTCGATGAGCGTCAGCCGCCAGGCCGGGCTGCCGATGGCCGCGGTGTCCGACTCGGCGTCGGCGATGATCCAGTCCTCGCCGTCGACCATCGGCCGCAGCAGGTCGTCGAGAATCTCCACCTTCGTCCGGTAGTGGTAATACACCGCCGCCTTGGTGATTCCGAGAGCGTCGGCGATCTCGCGCAGCGTCGAACGCTCGTAGCCCTGCCGGGAGAACAGGTCGAGCGCGACCTCGCGGATGTTTCCGGCTGTATCCGTGCCGGGACGTCCCTCGTCGGTCATCTCCGTCGCCGCCTCGCTGATCGGGAAGTGAGGGCGGCCACACAATACGTTAACTACTTGCCGGCCGACAAGTGCGGCCGTAGCGTGAGACTCAAAGCACTTGTCGGCCGACAAGTAGAGGCAACTTCAAGGGGGCGCTGGCGCTCCTCGCACGTCGCCAGCATGGAGGACCGATGGCCTCGGACACCTTGTCCCGGCGCCCGCCCACGCTGCGCCGCGTCCGCACCCACTCACGACTCGCCACGGCCGCGAAGGAGATCGCCTTCCTCCTCTCGGCCGCTCTGCTGTACACGCTGGTGCGCGGCCTCACCAGCGACCGCGTCGACGCCGCGTTCCGCAACGCCGAGGACGTCATCTCGTTCGAGAAGTCGCTCGGGATCCATGTCGAGACCGACCTCCAGGGCCTGATCCTCGACCACGACTGGGCGGTCGACGCCGCCAACGGCTTCTACATCTACGGCTACTGGCCGGTGTTCGTGCTCACGCTCATCTGGCTGATCGCCCGGCGGCCGGCGGCGTATCCGTTCTACCGCAACGCGCTGCTCGCCTCGGGGGCGTTCAGCCTGGTCATCTTCGCGTTCTACCCGCTCGCGCCGCCGCGGTTCCTGCCCTGGCACGGCTTCGTCGACACCATCTCCCTCGAGGCGCCGACCTACCGCGAGATGAACTCGCCCACCTTCGTCAACGAGTACGCGGCGATGCCGAGCCTGCACTTCGGCTGGATCCTGCTACTCGGCATCGCCTGGGTCGCGTTGTCGCGCGTGCTGGTGGTCCGGGTCATCGGCGCGACGATGCCGCTGCTGATGTTCGCCACCATCGTCCTCACCGGCAACCACTACGTCGTCGACGCGATCGTCGGCGGTGCCGTGGTCGTGGCCGGGCTCGGCGTCGCGGTGCTGATCGAGCGGATCAAGCGGCAGCGCGCCGTGCGGGCGGCCATCCAGGACGCCCGCGACGCGGCCGACGACGGACGCGACCCCGGCGGCACCGGCCCGTCGGGCGGCGCGGCCATCCCGGCGCAGCGCTCCCCGAATCTCTCCCGGGTCCGCTGACCCTCCCCTCGAACGCAACGACGGCGACGGGGGCATCGTCGACCCCGTCGCCGCCGGCGTACCGGATGGGCGAGCCCGCCCGTCAGGACACGGCCGGCTCCAGCAGCTCGTCCTCGACCGGCTCCGGCTCGTCGTCGTCACGACGGCGCCGGAACACCCCGAGGGCCATCACCACCAGGCCGGCGAAGGCGATACCCGTCACGAGGATCAGACCGGGACGGAACTGGTCGAACGTCGCCGCCCCCATGCCGTCGGCCGAGTGCGAGCCGGCCGTCACGAACGCCGTCGTCGCCGCGAGCACCACAGCCCCACCGATCTGCCCGGACGTCTGGACCAGGCCGGCCGCCAGCCCCTGCTCGGAGTCGTGCACGCCGGCCGTGGCCTGCGACATGATCGCCGAGAACGCCAGCGTGAACCCGAGCCCGATCAGCAGGACGCTGGGCAGGATGTCCGCCGCGTAGTTCGGCGTCGGGTCGCCGCCGGCGGCCAGGAACCATACGTACGCCGTGCTCAGCGACACCATCGCGGCGACGATCGGCCGCTGCGTGCCGTACCGGTCGATCACCCGGCTCATGTACGGCGAGCCGAACGCCACGATCAGCCCGGCCGGCAGCAGGGCCAGCGCCATCCGCAGCGGCGACCAGCCCAGCGCGGCCTGGAAGTAGATCGTCAGCATGAACTGGAAGCTCAGGTACGACCCGAACAGTGCGATGATCGCGAGGTTGGCCCGGACGATCGAGCCGATCCGCAGGATGCCGAGCCGCACCAGCGGGTGCGCGATCCGCTGCTCGATCGCGACGAACGCCGCGAGCAGCGTGACCGCGAGCACGAACAGCACGACGGTGACCGGGTCGGCCCAGCCGCGCTCCGGCGCGGAGACGACGGAGTAGACGGCGAGCAGCATGCCGGCCGTGAGCGTCGCCGCGCCGGCGAGGTCGTGACCGCCGGCGTCGGCGGGACGGTCGCGCGGGATCAGCGCGATGCCCGCGACCAGCGCCAGCACCGCGAGCGGCACGGGCATGAGGAAGTTCCATCGCCAGCCGGCGCTGGTCAGCAGGCCGCCCAGGATGAGCCCGGACGAGTACCCGCTGGCGCCGAAGACGGCGAAGATCGACAGCGCCTTGTTGCGCGCCGGTCCCTCGCGGAACGTGGTGGTCAGGATGGACAGCGCCGTGGGCGCGGTGAACGCGGCGGCGACACCCTTGACGAACCGCGTGACGATCAACAGCATGCCGTCGTCGACGAGGCCGCCCACGAGCGAGGCGACGGCGAAGACGGCGAGGGCGATCAGGAACACCCGGCGACGGCCGAGCAGGTCGGCGGTGCGGCCACCCAGGAGCAGCAGCGCTCCGTAGCCGAGCACGTAGCCGTTGACGATCCACTGCAGCGAGGTGGTCGAGAGTCCGAGTTCGGTACCGATCGACGGCAGGGCGATGCCGACCATCGACACGTCGAGACCGTCGAGGAACATCACCAGGCACAGCACCGCGAGGACGCCCCAGAGGCGCGGCGTCCAGCGCTGGTCGTCGTGTGAAGCAGCGGTGGAAGGCGGTGTGGCGATAGCAGTCACGGGCGAGACGTTACATGCACGTGCATCAAATGCACAAGCATTAAATGTCCTTGCATGCTTGCGGGCGCGGTGTTAGAGTGCGCTCCATGAGCGGGACGGAGGAACGCGAGCTCGTCGCCAAGTGGCGCGACCTCTCCACCTGCTACAACAACGTGGCCTGCGACCTCGATCGCGAGCTGCAGGACCAGCACGGGCTGGGCCTGAGCGAGTTCGAGGCGCTCGACCGGCTCATCGAGTCCGGCCAGGACAAGCTGCGCATGCACGAGCTCGCCGAGGGGATGTACCTCAGCCAGAGCGCGTTCTCCCGCACCGTCGCCCGGCTCGAGCGGGCCGGCCTGGTCGGCCGCTCGATGTGCATGGACGACCGCCGCGCCCTGTTCGTGACGGCGACCGACGCCGGCCGCTCCCGGCATGCCGAAGCCCGCGACACCCACCGCAAGGTGCTGGCCCACCACCTCGGCTGAGCCGGCCCGTTCGCCGTCGGGGTGGCGTCTACACCCTTGGGCCGTACCGGCCTGCCCTTGGCCCGCCTGACGAGGACGACGTCACCGCACCGCGCCGGCCGCGTGACCCGGCCGCCGTCGTCGGCATAGGCTCGAAGCGTGCTCGACCGCATCGACCCCGGCCACCCGGCCCGGCCGGCCGTCGGCGAGGCGGCCGCGGTGCTGTCCGGCCGGCCGGTCGCCGTGCTGACCGGGGCCGGCATCTCCACCGACTCCGGCATCCCCGACTACCGCGGCCCCGACTCCCCGCCGCGTACGCCGATGACGTACCAGCAGTTCGTGGGCGATCCCGACCGCCGCCGCCACTACTGGGCCCGCAACCACGTCGGCTGGCGGCACGTCCACCGCACCCGCCCCAACCCCGGTCACCTCGCCGTCAGCCGCATGGAGGCCGACGGCGTCGCGGTCGGCGTCATCACCCAGAACGTCGACACCCTGCACGACGCCGCCGGCTGCCGCAACGTCATCGACCTGCACGGACGCTACGACCGCGTCATCTGCCTGAGCTGCCGCAGGGTGGTGCCCCGCGACCACGTCGCCGCCCGGCTGACGGCGTTGAACCCCGACTTCGCCGACGAGGTCGCCGACGCCGAGATCGCGCCCGACGCCGACGCCGTCATCGAGGCGACCGCGCACTTCCGGGTGGCCGACTGCGAGGCGTGCGGCGGCATCCTCAAGCCCGACATCGTCTACTTCGGCGAGAACGTGCCCAAGCCGCGCGTCGAGGCGGCGTACGAGCTGGTCGACTCCGCGGCGGCACTGCTGGTCGCGGGGTCGTCGCTCACCGTGATGTCGGGGCTGCGGTTCGTCCGGCACGCGCACAAGACCGGCCGGCCGGTGGTCATCGTCAACCACGGCGCCACCCGCGGCGACGACCTCGCCACCGTCAAGGTCGACGCCGGCTGCTCGCCCGTCCTCACGGTGCTGGCCTCGGTGTTGACGGCCTCGGCCGCCGCCCGCTGACGCGACCTCAGTCCGTGACGTCGGCGACCGTCGCGTCCAGCGTCTTCACCAGCTCGTCCCCGTCGACCGTGGCCGACACTCCGAACGCACCGGCGCCGATCGACACCGTCCGGCCGAGCACCCGCTCGTCGGCGATGACCGGCCACGCCCGCGTCGACCCGAACGGTGTGATCGTGCCGCGCTCGTACCCCGTGACGTCGCGCGCCGTCCCGGCGTCGGGCATCGACAGCCGGTTGACGCCGAGCAGCGTGCGCAGCTTCGGCCAGGCGATCGTGCGGTCGCCGGGCACCAGCACGAACACGTAGTCGTCGTCGGCCCGTCGCACCACGATCGTCTTGATGACGGCGGCCGGCTCCACCCCGCGCGCGGCGGCGGCCTCCTCGAGGCTGTTCACCGGCGGATGCCGGACGATGCGATGGGCCAGCCCCGACTCGCGCAGGGCCTCGACGCCGCGTTCTTCCGTCATGGCCCCACTCTGACGTGTCGGGCCGCGCACCTCAACTCGCCGGCCCCCGCCCCGACCGACGACGCATCAGACCCAGGATGAGCCGGGCCGAGGCGCCGCTGTCGACAGGGATCAACCGCCGGGCAGCCTGGCGCACCGCAGCGCACTGACGTGATGCCGCTGCTCACCTCCCCGCCGGTGACCGCGGCCGGCCGGGCCCACGCGGCCCGGTGGCCGGCCGAGTCGTCCTGCGAGCGGGCGCGACGGACGGATCCGGCGGGCTGGACGCACCCGGCGCACCGGTGCCGCCGTCACCGGCGGCCGATGCCGTGGCGGCCGCACTCCGGCCCCCCGCACCGAGCTGCTGGATCAGCGCCTCCGTCTCGGGCTCGAGGTCGCCGCCCAGATCGTCGGCGGTGGCCCGGAGCTTCTCGATGGTGTCCAGCAGACGGCCACGATCGCCCAGCACCGCCTCGGCCTTGAGCCGGTCGCGCCACAACAGCTCGACGCCGGGCTCGACGGACAGCCCCACCAATGCCGCGCGCAACGCCTCCCACGGGTCGCCGTCGACGAGAGCGCGCAGCGCCAGCTCGTGACTGGCGTCGACGATGCTCGCGATCATCTCCTGAGCCAGGTGATCGGCCCACGCGTAGCGCCGCCGGCCGCGGCCGGAGAACGGCCGGCCCCGCACCAGCTCGAGCGCCGCGCGCAGGTCGGCGGTGGTGGCCCGGGCCGGGCCGTCGGGGAGCAGGTCGCACCAGTCGTCCCAGTCGCTGCGCACGCCCGGCCGCAACATGTACCCGCTGTCGCTGCGCGGCAGGAGCGGCGACCCCGCCGCGTCGGTGCCGAGCCAGCGGCGCAGCTTCGAGACCGCCGTGCCCCGCGTCGTCTTCGTCACCGCCGATCCCGGCCAGATCGCCTCGTCGATCGCCGTCGAGTCGCAACCCGGGTTCAGCGCGATGAACATCGCCAGCTCGGTGAGCTGGCCGAGCTTGGTCTGTTCACCCAGCTCCGCGGCATTCTGCACCTCGACGGGGCCGAGCATCAGCAGCCGCGGCAGGTCCCGCTCCGGACCGCGAGCGGCGTCGGCCGACCGGTCTGGTGCCGGCCCGCGACCGGACCCGCCGCCGGACGGCGCGCGACCCGGCGTCGGCCGGTCCGCGGCTCGG
>NZ_QUAL01000171.1 GCF_003579925.1 Jiangella rhizosphaerae
GGCGCTGCGGCGGCCCGGCCACCCGGTGGCGGCGGCCGCCCCGGGCACGCTCGGGCGGCGGGGCTTCCTGGGCGCGGTGGCCGTGGCCATGGGCGTCGTCACCGTCACCACCGCGGGCCAGACGCTGACGCCGTTGCGGCCGCTGTCGCTGTTCGCGCAGCGCCGCCCGGACATCGGGTCGCAAGGGGTGCCGGTGAACCGCAGCGCCGCCCAGGCCGGCGTCGTCGAGGCCGCGGGCGATCCGGCATACCGGCTGCGGGTCACCGGCGCCGTGGCGCGGCCGGTCGAGCTCACCACGGGGGACCTCGACCGGCTGGCTCGCCGCGAGGCGGAGCTGCCGATTGCCTGCGTCGAGGGCTGGAGCGTGTCGGCCCGGTGGCGCGGCGTGCCGGTCGCCGATCTGCTGGCCGCGGCCGGCGTCGACCCCGGCGACGACGTCACCGTGCGGGTGGAGTCGCTGCAGGCCGGCGGCCGGTACCGGGCGTCGGAGCTGAACCACCTGCAGCTCCGCGACCCCGACACCCTGCTGGCCGTCGCCCTCAACGGCGAGCGGCTCGACCTCGACCACGGCTATCCGTGCCGGCTCATCGGGCCGAACCGGGCCGGCGTGCTGCAGACGAAGTGGGTGCGCGAGCTGGTGGTGATCCGCGCATGACCGCACCCGTCACCACCGGGCAGCGGACGCCGTCGGGCCGGCTCTTCTGGACCTGCCTGGTCGCCGGCGCCGCCGTCATCGGCTACGGCGTCGTGGGCGCATGGGGCGATCGCGCCGACACGCACCCCGCCGACCTCATGGTCTGGCTGGCCGGTGCGGGGGTGGCGCACGACGCCCTCGTGGCGCCGCTCGTGGTCGTCGCCGCGGTCGCGACGCGCCGGCTGCCGGTCGCCGCGCGGTTGCCCGCGCGGCTGGGGCTGGCGCTCACCGCCCTGGTGACGGTCGTGTTCTGGCCGGTGGTGCGCGGCTGGGGCCGGTCGCCGTCGGTACCCAGCGCGCTGCCCCTGGACTACGGCCGCAACCTGCTGGTGGTGCTGGCGCTGATCTGGCTGGTGGCAGGCGTCGTCGCGGCCGCACGGTGGCGGCGGGAACGCAGGCGGGCCCGATGACCGTGGTGATGCGCGAGCGGGACGGATTCGCGCGGCCGCTGGCGGTGGCCGACTGGACCGCGCCCGCGACGTCCACCGAGCGGACCCTGCTGGCGTCGCTGCGGGGACCGGTCCTGGACCTCGGTTGCGGGCCGGGCCGGCTGGTGGTGGCGCTGGGCGAGCTCGGCATCCCGGCACTTGGCGTCGACGCGTCGGCGCACGCCGTGGCCCAGGCCCGGGCGCGTGGCGCCACGGCGCTGCGCCATTCGGTCTTCGATGCGCTGCCGGGGGAGGGCCGGTGGCGGAGCGTGCTGCTGCTCGACGGCAACGTCGGCATCGGCGGCGCGCCGGTGGAGTTGCTGCGCCGGGCGGCCCGGCTGCTGGCCGGCGACGGGCGGGTGGTGGTCGAGACCGCACCACCGGGCGCGGGCTCGTGGCGCGGCGAGGCCCGGCTGGAGCGCGACGACGAGATCAGCGGCTGGTTCCCGTGGGCACGGGTGGCGGCGGACGATCTCGTCCGGGTCGCCGCCGCGGCCGGGCTGCGACTGGCCGGCTGGCACGTCGCGGCCGGACGGTGGTTCGCCCGGCTGGGCCAGGTGAGGGCGTGATCGACGTCGTCCTGCCGGTCCTCGACGAGGCCGCCGCCATCCCGTGGGTGCTCGGCCGGATGCCCGCGGGCTACCGGGCGATCGTCGTCGACAACGGATCCAGCGACGGCTCGTCGGCGGTGGCGGCCGCGGGCGGCGCGGTCGTCGTCGACGAGCCCGTGCGCGGGTTCGGCGCCGCCTGCTTCGCGGGCCTGACGGCGGCGACGTCCGACGTCGTGTGCTTCATGGACTGCGACGCCTCGCTCGACCCGCGCGACCTGCCGTCCGTCGCGGACCCGGTCGCCGCGGGGGAGGCGGATCTGGTGCTCGGCGCGCGGCGCGGCCGTGCGATGCCGCCCCACGTCCGGGTGGCGAACCGCTACCTGGCCGGCCGGGTCGCCGCCTACACGGGGGTGCGCCTCACCGACATCGGTCCGATGCGGGCGGCCCGCCGCGACGCGCTACTCGGGCTGGGCCTGGCCGACCGGCGGTCCGGCTGGCCGCTGGAGATGGTGCTGCGCGCCGGACGGGCCGGCTGGCGGGTGGACGAACGGCCGGTGCCGTACCGGCCGCGGACCGGCAGGAGCAAGGTCACCGGCACCGTCGGCGGGACGGCCCGCGCGGTGCTGGACATGCGGCGGCGGCTCGCCGAGGCCCGCCGCCTGATCGACAGGGAGCAGAGATGACACCAGAGATCGGGATCTTCGGCGGCTCCGGGTTCCACGCCTTCCTGGACGACGCCGAGACGGTGGAGGTGGGGACGGAGTGGGGGCCGCCGTCCGCGCCGGTGACCGTGGCCGACGTCGACGGCGTCGGCGTGGCGTTCCTGCCCCGGCACGGGGTCCGCCACGAGCTGCCGCCCCATCGAGTGAACTATCGCGCCAACGTCGACGCGATGCGGCGACTCGGCGTGCACACACTCGTGGCGCCGTTCGCGGCCGGCTCCCTGCGCCCGGAGATCCGGCCCGGCGACTTCGTCGTCGTCGACCAGCTGGTCGACCGCACCTGGGGCCGGGCCGACACCTTCCACGACCACTTCGACGACGGCCCGCGGCACGTCTCGCTCGCCGACCCCTACACCCCGCGGGTCCGGCGCGCCCTGCTGGACGCCGGCCGCGCCGTCGGTGCGACCTTGCACGACGGCGGCACGGTGGTGGTCGTCAACGGCCCGCGCTTCTCCACCCGCGCGGAGTCGGCCTGGCACCGTCGAGCCGGCTGGCACGTCGTCAACATGACCCAGTATCCCGAGGCGGCGCTGGCCCGCGAGGCCGGCCTGGACTTCGGCGGCATCGCGCTCGTCACCGACTACGACACCGGCCTCGACGGCGACCCGGACGTGCCGCCGGTGAGCCAGGACGAGGTCTTCGAGGTGTTCCGCGGCAACGTCGACCGCGTCCGCGCCCTGCTGTTCGCCGCCGTCGCCGATCTGGCGAGGCGCTGATGCGTCCGCCCGTGGCTCTCGGTCTGCTCACCGCCGTCCTCGTGCTCGGCGCCTGCGGTGGTGACGACGGCGGGACGCAGGCCGCGCCGGCGCCGTCGAGCACCGAGACGGGCCCGTCGCTCTCAGCGGCGCCGTCGACCCCGTCGGCGAGCCCCAGCCCGCAGGTGGCGGTCCCGGAGCAGCTGGACTTCGTCGCGCCGACGGTGGACGGCGGCACGTTCGAGGGCGCCGGCCTGGCCGGCCGGCCCGCCGTGCTGTGGTTCTGGGCGCCGTGGTGCCCGGTGTGCCAGCGGGAGGCGCCGCTCATCGCCGACCTCGCCGACCGGTACGAGGGACAGGTGGCGTTCGTCGGCGTGGCCGGACTCTCCGGCGACCTCGCCGCCATGGAGGAGTTCATCGCCGACGGCGGCGTCGACGGCATCACGCACATCGACGACCGCGACGGCGCGGTCTACAGCCGGTTCGAGGTCACCCAGCAGTACGACCTCGGCCTCGTGTCCGCCGACGGCAGCGTCGAGGTGCTCCGCGGGCCGCTCGAGGAGGACGAGATCGTGGCCGCGGTCGAGCGGCTGGTCGCGGGCTGACCATGGGCGAGGTGCCGGTCGAGTTCGCCCTGGTCCTCGGGTCGGTGGCGGCGCTGAACCCGTGCGGCTTCGCGCTGCTGCCCACCTACCTCACGCTGCTGGTGGCGCGGGGCGGGCCGCCCGGCACCGCCGCGGCGCTGCGCCGGGCCGGCGTCATGACGGCGGCGATGACCGCCGGGTTCGTCGCGGTGTTCGGGGCGTTCGGGCTGGTCGTGGTGCCGGCGGCGGTGTCCGTCGAGCGGTTCCTGCCGTGGGCGACCGTCGTGATCGGGGTCGTGCTCGTCGCCCTCGGCGGCTGGCTGCTGACCGGTCGCGAGTGGGTGGTCCGGGCGCCACGGCTGGCGGGCGCGGCGCCGTCGTCGTCGGCGTGGTCGATGGCCGGGTACGGCGTCGCGTACGCCGTGGCCAGCCTGTCGTGCACCGTCGCGCCGTTCCTCGCGATGGCCACGGCCACCTTCAGATCGTCGGGCATCGCCGGCGGACTGGCCGCCTTCGTCGCGTACGGCGCCGGGATGGGCCTGGTCGTTGGCCTGCTCGCCGTCGCGGTCGCGCTGGGCAGCGACGCCGTCGTGCGCCGGGCCCGGCGGCTGCTGCCGTACGTGTCGCGCGCGAGCGGGGCGCTGCTCGTGCTCGCCGGCGCTTACGTCGGCTACTACGGCGTCTACGAGCTGCGCGTGCGGGCCGGCGGCGACCCCGCCGATCCGGTCGTCGACGCGGCTCTGGAGCTCCAGGGCGCGCTGAGCGGCCTGGTCGCCGATGCCGGGCCGCGGTGGCTGGCCGCCGCGGCCGCCGTCGTGGTCGCCGCCGGGCTGGTCACGGCCACGGTCCGGCGCCGCCGCCCGACCTCCCGTTGATCATGGAGAAGTCCCCTTTCAGAGCCTGTGAAAGGGGGACTTCTCCATGATCAACGAGGGCTGGGGTCGCATTCCTGCGGCGATGCCAGCCTCTCTCGAGCCGACCTGCCGGGCCGCCCGCCTCGCCCACCCGACGGAGCGGCGTTCTCGCACGAGACCGCGGCAGCGCTGTACCGGCTGCCTGTCCCCGCTGTGGACGGCGTCCTGCACGTCACCGTGCCGTCCGGGATGGTCGTGCCGCAGCTCAGCGGTGTCGTCGGTCACACAGGGCTCGACCCGGACACGGTCATCGAGGTCGGAGGCCTGCCCGTCGTCCGGCCCGAGCGGACGTTCGTCCATCTGGCGGCCACGTGGCGACTCGATGATCTGGTCGTACTCGGCGACGCCATGCTGCGGCGCTGGACCACCCAGGAACGCCTACACGACGAGGTCGCCGGGCTGGGCCGCCGGCGCGGCATCGTCACGGCCCGCGAGGCAGTGCGGCTGGTGCGGGCAGGGGTCGACTCGCCCATGGAGACTCGGGTCCGGCTTGAACGTCATCGACGAGACCGGCGCCTGGCTCGCGCGGCCCGATCTGTCCTATCCGCACCTGAAGATCGCCATCGAGTACGACGGCGACCACCACCGCACCGACCAGCGGCAATGGCGACACGACAAGGTACCGCGACGAGCACATGCGGGACCTCGGCTGGATCGTCCTCATGCTTACCGCTGACGATGTCCTCCATTTTCCCGAGAGAACCGTGCAGCGCATCGCGCGTCACGTCCGCCTGCGTCAGGCACTCGCCAGTTGATCATGCAGAGTCAGGGCGTCCAGCCGGCGGCGGACAGCCACGACTCGCACAGCGACGTCCAGCGCCGGGCGTCGAGGTGGGCGTCGTCAGGGCGATCCACGAGGCCCAGCCCGTGCCGCCCTTCGGCGAAGACGTGCAGGTCGACGGGTACGCCCCGGGCGACGAGCGCCGCTGCGTAGCTCAGGGAATGCCCGGCGGGCACCGCGTCGTCCGCGGCGGTGTGCCACAGGAAGGTCGGTGGATGCCGGTCGTCGACGTGCTCCTCGACGGATACCTCGTGCCTGGCGGCGTCTCCGGGGCCGGGCCCGAGCAGGTTCCGGCTGCAGCCGTCGTGGGGCTGCCGCACGAACGAGATGACGGGGTACCCGAGGACGCAGCGGTCCGGCCGGTCGCCCGCGGGGCCCGCGCACAGCGACGCCGCCAGGTGGCCGCCCGCCGAGAACCCGATCACGCCGACCCGGCCCGGATCGACGGGCAGCCCGTGTGCGCCGCCCCGGATCCAGGCCAGGGCGGCCGCCGCGGCGCGGACCGGAGCGGGGTGCCGCGCGGGCGCCACGGGATAGGAGAACACGAAGGCGTGGATGCCCAGCGAGGTGAGCCAGCTCGCCACGGGCGCGCCCTCGTGCGGCGCGTGGCGTCCGTACGCGCCGCCGGGGAGGACGAGCATCGCCGGCGCGTCGGCGGCGCCGGCTGCGTCGGCGCGGAACTGGTCGATGCGGCGGGCGATCTCGCCCGGGGACGTTGCCTCAGTTGGCACCTGCCGGCCCTTCCACGATACGGTCGTCTGTGTGATGGTACGTATCATCACAGGAGAATCGGTCGCAATCCAGACGACGCGGCGGTGAGGAGCGCGGTGGCCGGCAACGGGGACGTGCGGACGCGCCGCGTCACCCAGCGCGAGATCGCCCGCATCGCCGGCGTCAGCCAGGCGACGGTCTCGGCGGTGCTCAACGGCAGCACGAGCGCGACGGTGCGCATCCCGCCGGCCACCCGCGAGCGGGTCCAGCGGGCGCTGGAACAGGCGCGGTACGTGGCCGACCCCGCCGCGCGGCGGCTCGCGGGCCTCGGCAACAAGATCCTCGGCGTCTTCACCTACGAGCCCGCCATGTCCGTCGAGACCGTCGACTTCTACGGCCCGCTCCTCACCGGCATCGAGGAGTCGGCGGAGCGGCTGGGCTGCGACCTGCTCTTCCTCACCGCGTCGCCGGTGGTCGGCGGGCGCCGGCGGCTGCTGGACCGGCGCACCCGGTTCCGGCTGGCCGACGGCTGCCTGCTGCTCGGACAGGACATGGACGAGCAGGAGGTCGCCGAGCTCGTGGCCGAGGGCTACCCGTGCGTCGCCGTCGGGCGCCGGGAGGAGCCGTCCATCCCGTACGTCGGCGTCGACTACGGGGCGCTCACCCTCGAGCTGCTCACCCGGGCCCGCGCGCTCGGGCACCGCCGCGCGACCTACCTGCACGCGGACCGGCAGACGCCGTCCGCGCTCGACCGCGTCGAGGCGCTCGGGCGGGCCACCGCCGGCGGGGTGCTCGACGTCCGGACGGAGATCGTGACCGATGACGACCTGGAACGGGCCGCGCGCGACGCCGCCGGCCGAGGGGAGACGCTCGTGCTCTGCGAGAACGCGTTCACCGCCGCGAGAGTGGGCTCGGCACTGGTCGACGACGACACGGTGTCGGTCGCGGCCCTCGGCGAGACCGAGGGACACGCCGTCGCCGGCCGCCAGGTGAGCGGCTTCCGGCTGCCGCGCACGCGCATGGCTCACGAGGCGCTGACGCTGCTGCACCGCATCATCGACGGCGAGGCCGCGCCTGCGAAACGGCACCGCCTGCTGCCCGGCCGGGTCGAGCCGGGCGAGACGCTGCGTGCGGCGGACGGGGCGAGCCGATGAGCACCCTGCGCCCCGACGTCGCGATCATCGGCGGCGGACTCGGCGGGGTGGCCGCCGCGCTGTCGGTCCTCCGGCTGGGCCGTACCGTCGTGCTGACCGAGCCGACGGCCTGGCTCGGCGGCCAGCTCACCGCGCAGGGTGTGCCGCCGGACGAACACCTCTGGGTCGAGCAGTTCGGCGTGACGCGCACCTACCGCGCGCTGCGCGACGGCATCCGCGCCTACTACCGCGCGCACTATCCGCTCAGCGCCGCCGCGCGCGCCGACGGCCGGCTCAACCCCGGCCGCGGCAACGTCAGCCGGCTGTGCCACGAGCCGCGGGTCGCGGTCGCCGTCATCGAGCAGCTGCTGGCGCCGTACCGCAGCAGCGGGCGGCTGACGGTGCTGCACCACGTCGAGCCCAGCGGCGTCGACGTCGCCGGCGACACGGTCCGGGCGGTCGTCGTGCGCGACGACGCGGGCGACGAGACGCGCATCGAGGCGCCGATCGTCCTCGACGCGACGGAGACCGGCGACCTGCTGCCGCTGGCCGGCGCCGAGTACGTCACCGGCAGCGAGTCGCACGCCGACACCGGCGAGCCGCACGCGCCCGCCGTCGCCGACCCCCTGAACATGCAGGCCGTGACGTGGTGCTTCGCCTTCGACCACGTCGCCGGCGACCACACGATCCCGCGCCCGCCGCAGTACGACCACTGGCGCTCGTGGGCGCCGGACTTCTGGGGCGCGCCGCTGCTGTCGTTCGTCGCTCCCGACCCGCGCACCCTCGAGCCCGTGGCCCGGACGATGCACGTCAACCCCGACCCCCGGCAGCGGCCGCTGACCACGCAGGACCTCGCCGGCGACAAGGACCTGTGGGTGTTCCGGCGCATCGCCGCGCGGGCGACGTTCGAGGACGGCTTCCTCGCCTCCGACATCGTCCTCGCCAACTGGCCCATGCTCGACTACCTCGGCGGTCCGATCACCGAGACCGCCGACGCGGCGGAGCACCTGGCCGCGACGCGGTCGCTCAGCCTGTCGTACGTCCACTGGCTGCAGACCGAGGCGCCGCGTCCCGACGGCGGACACGGCTGGCCGGGGCTGCGGCTGCGCGGTGACGTCCTCGGCACCAGCGACGGCCTCGCCATGGCCCCGTACATCCGCGAGTCGCGGCGCATCCGCGCCCTGCGGACCATCGTCGAGCAGGACATCTCGGTCGAGGCCGGCGGGACGGCCGAGCCGGCGCGGTTCGACGACAGCGTCGGCGTCGGCATGTACCGCATCGACATCCACCCGACGACCGGCGGCGACAACTACATCGACGTCGAATGCCGGCCGTTCGAGATCCCGCTGACGGCGCTGGTGCCGGTGCGGCTGGCGAACCTGCTGCCCGCCGGCAAGAACATCGGGACCACGCACATCACCAACGGCGCCTACCGCCTGCACCCCGTCGAGTGGAACATCGGCGAGTCGGCGGGTGCACTGGCGGTCCAGTGCCTCGAGACCGGCCTGCGACCCCAGGACGTCGCCCTTTCCAATGCCGAGACGCGGACCCTGCAGGCGACGCTGACGGAGCTGGGCGTGGAGCTGCACTGGCCGGACGTGCGCGGCTACTGAGCGGTTCGGCCTGGCGTGCGCCGGGGTTGGGAGGATGTGGGCACGCCTCACGCTTGTCGTGCCCGTTTCGCACCGTTTGCCGGGTCGTGGACGGCGATGATCATCCAGGATCGTCTACATCACGAGGATTCCGCGAGCTTCAACATGGCTGTAAGGGTGTTGAGGCTGGGGTAATCCTCGTGATGGCCCCCGAATCACGGTGGAATCTCACCAGGTGGACGCTCAACGGCACCAACGCCATACAGAAGCCGGCCGGACGCCCCAGACGACCGTCGCCGCTCTTCCCCCGTCCCCCTGATAGCTGCCCGTTCTGAGCCGCGGGCGCGCGGGTCAAGCGGTCATCGCCGGCGCGAAGCGCCCAACAGTCCGCTTGAGGCGCGCGTGCGCGGCCAAGACAATCGGGCAGCAGGGGGACGGGGCCAACGCAGCAGGGGACGGGCCGGCGTCGCGATCGACCTCGACGCGGCGCGGGCAGCGGCGGCGTCCGTGCGGTTCGCGCCGCCGCCGCGCTTTCATCGTCCGGACGGCTCGGTCACCAACTGGTGAGACCGTTCGCGGCCTTTGCAGCGATGGAGCAGTCCGAGCATCGCCGGACCGTCAGATCTGACGGACGGCGGCGCGGATCGCCGCGACCCCTTCCTCCACCCGGTCGCGGTGCGTGCGATGGCTGAGGACGCACAACCGGAGCGCGTAGCGGCCGGCCACCCGGGTGCTGGACAGGAACACGCGGCGACCGGCGTTGACGCGGTCGAGCAGGCGGCGGGTGGCGTCGTCGCCGGCGACCGAGCGGGCGACGATCACGGTGAGGTCGGGCCGCAACGGGACGTCGAGGAGGGGGTCGGCGCACAATTCGTCGTACGCCCATCGAGCCAGCTCGAGCTTCTCGTCCAGGGCGGCCCGGAACGCGTCGACGCCGTGCAGGTGCAGCGGGAGCCAGAGCCGCAGGCCGCGGGAGTCGCGCGTCAGTTCCGCGCCGAGATCGGCGAAGTCGGGCAGGCCGGTGTCGTGGACGAGATCCTGCAGGTAGTCGCCGTGGGCGCTGTGTGCGGCCCGCAGCGTCTCCTGGTCGCGGACCATCAGGACGCCGGTGCCGTAAGGCAGGAACAGGCTCTTGTGCGGATCGAACGCGACGGAGTCGGCCAGCTCGACGCCGGCCAGCAGCGACCGGCCGTACGCGGTGAGCTGGAATCCGCCTCCGTAAGCGCCGTCGACGTGGAACCAGAGGTCCTGGTCGGCCGCGAGGGCCGCGATCCCCGGCAAGGGGTCGACGGTGCCGGTGCTGGTCGATCCGGCGGTGCCGACGATCAGGAACGGATGCCATCCGCCCGCGCGGTCGCGCTCGATCGCCGCCCGCGCGGCGTGGAGGTCCATCCGCAACTCGGCGTCGACGGGCACCAGCCGCAGCTGGTCGTCCGTGAAGCCCGCGATCCGGGCCGCCTTCGCGACGCAATGGTGGGTGTGCTCGGTGACGTAGATCGCCGCGCGCGGGTCGGTCCACGTCAGCCGGGCGGTGCGGGCCGCGTGCACGGCGGCGAGCGTGGCCAGCGACGCGCCGGTCGTGATGAGCCCGCCGGCCCGCTGTGGGAGCCCGAACTCGCGGCAGAACCACCGCAGGACGCTCTGCTCGAGCGCCACCATGCCCGGTGCGGTGCTGGCGACCCCCGTGTAGCGGTTCACCGTCTGCGCCAGCAGCTCACCCAGCACGGACGAGTACAGGCCGCCGGCCGGGAAGTACGCGAGATAGCCGGGACCCGCGGTTTCCACGGCGGCCGAGGCCGCGCCGGCGACCTCGGTGAGCAGCTGCTCGAGCGGACGGGGTCCCGCCGCCGGCTCCGTCACGACGGACGGCGGGCCGCCCGTTCCGTCCCAGCTCGCAGGCGCATCCGGCAGGTTGTCGATGAAGTCGTCGAGGTGGTCGAGGACGCGCTTCGCCCACAGCGCCCGCGTCGACCGGTCCGGTTCCAGCTCCGAGTGCATGCGGGCGAGCGTAGGAGCAGGCCCGCTCACCGGTCTTGAACGTTCTTGCGCCGGTATTGACCCGGCGGGACGCCGATCATGCGGCGGAAGTGGCGGGTCAGGTGGGCCTGGTCGGCGAAGCCGACCGCCACCGCGACTGCTGCCGGCGGGTGTCCGGTTTCCAGCAGCGCGCAGGCGCGGCGGACCCGCTGTTGGGTCAGGTACGCGTGCGGCGGCAGCCCGTAGCGCCGGCGGAAGGCACGCATCAGCGCGAATCGCCCGATGCCCACCAGACCGGCGAGCTCGTCCAGGCTCGGCGGGTCGACCAGCCGCGACTCCAGTACGTCGCGGGCCGCCGCGGCCTGGCGGGCGCCGGCTCGCCGGCGCGCCGCGTGCTCACGGCGGACTCCGCCATGGCGCGATCCGAGTCCGGCCAGCGTCGTCAGGAGCAGCGTGCTCGACGTCAGCGCATCGCCTTCCTCGGCCGCGCGGTGCGCCGCGAGCACCGCCTCGGCTGCCTCGCGGTCGTCGACCACGGACCGGCCGAACCACGGCGCGGCGGCGCCGGTCGCCTCGGCCAGCAGGCCCGTCGATGGATACAACACCCGGTAGGTCCAGCCGCCGGCAGTGGCGGCGGCCCCGGTGTGCACCTGACCGGGGTTGAGGAGGACCAGCCCACCCGGCCCGACGTACTCGGTCCGGTCGCCGATGCGCAGCCGCTCCAACCCGCGTTCCACGACGCCGATCGCGAACGTCGGATGGCTGTGCGGCGCGAACGCGTGCCGCACGTACCGCGCCCACATGAGGTCCACACCCGGGACGGCGGGATGCACCCAGTACCTGGCCGTGTCGTGCACGCCGTCACCGTAGCGTCGCGCGACCGATGAGTTTCCGGGCCGGGTAGGGTCTCACCCTCAACGGGCACACCGGATCGGCCACGACCAGGAGGCACGGATGGGTGTCGTCTTCTCCAGCTTCACCATGTCGCTCGACGGATTCGTCGCGTACCCCGACGACTCGGTGGGCGCGCTCTTCGACTGGTACGACAACGGCCCGGTCGAAGTGCGGCCGGCCGGCTATCCGATCACGTTCCACATGTCCGAGGCGAGTGCCGCCTACTGGCGGCAGAACGAGACCGAGGGCGTGTTCATCGCCGGGCGGCGGATCTTCGACCACGCCAACGGCTGGGGCGGCAAGCCGCCGAACGACTCGCCGACGTTCGTGGTGACCCACCGGCCGCCGCCGGCGAACTGGCCGCCCATCCCGGACGCGCCGTTCACCTTCGTCGACAGCGTGGAGAGCGCGCTGTCGCAGGCCCGGGCCATCGCCGGCGACAAGGACATCGGCGTCGCCGGGCCGAACATCGCTCAGCAGTGCATCAACCTGGGCGCGTTGGAGGAGATCAGGGTCGACCTCGTGCCGATCCTGATGCGCGAGGGCATCCGCTACCTCGACAACATCGAGAACGACCGCACCCACCTGGAGCTGCTGCAGGTCGTCGAGGGGAAGAACGTCACCCATCTGCGCTACGGGGTCACCTACGACTGACCCCGCCGCGAGGCGCCGTCTACTACGCGCGATCGTAGGATGGCGGTGGCCGGCCGGTCGAAGGGGTGAGCGGGTGCGTCGACCAGCGAGCACGGCGGCCGGGCCGTCCCCGTCCGGAGTGGCCGCGCGCTGGGCGGCGCGGCCGGCCGGGCAGCGGCGGGCCGCCAGTGCCGCGCTGATGATCGCGGTCGCGCTGGTGTGGTGGCAGGCGCTGCCGCCGCGCGGCTGGTGGCCGCTGTTCCCGTTGGGTGTCGCCGGGTTCGTGCTGGCGCTGGCCGGGCACCGGCTGCGCGACCGGCTCTGGCTGGGCGGGCTGTGCGGCGCCGTGCACTACGTCGTCGCGCTGCGGTGGATGACCGACTTCAGCCCGCCCGGCTACGTCGCCGTCGCGGTGCTGCAGACGTTGCTGCTGATGCTGGTCGCGGCGGTGTCGCCGGGCCGGTCGGCCGGGCGGTGGGCCGGGTGGTGGCTGGTCGCGCCGGCGGCGCTGGTGCTGCTGGAAGCGGTGCAGTACCGCTTCCCGTTCGGCGGGTTCCCGCTGCCGGCGTTCGGCCTGAGCCTGACCGGCAGCCCGTTCCTCGCGGCCGCGCCCCTCGGCGGGGCACTGTTCGTGACGGCGCTCGCGGCGCTGACCGGCGGCGCGCTCGCCGCGCTCGTGGCCGGGCCGAACCGGACCCGGCTCGTGGCCGGGGCGACGGCCACGGTCGTGGTCGCCGGACCGCTCGCGCTGGGCGGCGCCGCCATGACGCGGGAGGCCGGCAGCCTGGACGCGGTGATCGTGCAGGGCGGCGGGCTGCGCGGACTCCGGGCCATCTTCACCGACTCGATGGACGCCACCAACCGGCACCTGGCCGCGCTGGACCGGGTCGAGGGCGAGCCCGACGTCGTGCTGCTGCCCGAGAACGTCGCCGACGTCGAGGGCCCGGTCGCCGGCACCGCTCTGGACGAGGCGTTCGCCGAGCAGGCGCGCCGGCTGCGCACCACGCTCGTCGTCGGCGTCACCGAGAGCGAGGGCGACGACGGCTTCCGCAACGCCTCGGTCGTGTGGGGTCCCGACAGCCGGGTCACCGACCGCTACGAGAAGGTCCATCGCGTCCCGTTCGGCGAGTACATCCCGCTGCGCGGCCTGTTCGAGGCGCTCAGCGACGACACCCGCTTCGTGCCCCGCGACGCCATCGTCGGCAGCACCGACGCCGTCGTCGAAGCGGCCGGGACGCCGCTGGCCATCGTCATCTCCTACGAGGTGTTCTTCGCCGGCCGCGTCGCCGACGGCGTCCGCGACGGTGGCGAGCTGGTGCTGGCGCCCACGAACGCGTCGTCGTACGTGGGCGAGGAGGTGCCGGCCATCGAGGTGGCGGCGTCGCGCCTGCGCGCCCGCGAGTTCGGCCGTACCGTCCTGCAGTCCGCACCCACCGGCTACTCCGCGATCGTGCTCCCGGACGGGTCGGTGACGCGGCTCAGCGGGCTGGGCGGCCAGGAGCTGCTGGAACAGCGGGTGCCGCTGCGGACCGGCCTGACCCCGTACGCCCGCACCGGCGACTGGCCGGTCCTGCTGCTGGTCGTGCTGCCGCTGGCCGCCGCCGTCGCCGTCCATGTCACGGGGCGGCGCGCTGTCTCGTCTCGGTGAGAAGAACGGCAACCGGACGAGGAGCGTGACGTGATGCGGGTGTTCGTGGCGGGCGGGACCGGGGCCATGGGCCGGCGGCTGATACCGCGGCTCGTGGCGAACGGCCACCAGGTGACGGCGACCACGACCCATCCGGACCGGATCGGCCTGCTGACGCGGCTGGGCGCCGAGGGCGTGCTGATGGACGGCCTGGACGCGGCGTCCGTCGGCGAGGCGGTCGCGCATGCCCGGCCGGACACGATCGTGCACCAGATGACCGCGCTGTCGCCGGCCTACATCGGCAAGCCCGACTTCCGGCACCCCGAGAAGTTCGGCGCCACCACCAACCGGCTCCGGACGGCGGGGACGGATCACCTGCTGGCCGCCGCCGACGCGACCGGCGTCTCCCACGTCGTCGCGCAGAGCCTGGCCAACTGGCCCGCGAACCGCGCGGCCGGGCCGATCACCGAGGACGAGACGCCGCCCCTCGAGGAGCTGCCGGCCAAGCTGCGCATCGTCGCCGAGCCGCTGCGCTACGTCGAGGACGTCGTCGTCAAGGCCGGCGGCGCGGCGCTGCGCTACGGCGGGTTCTACGGTCCCGGCGGCGGCATCGAGGACCAGATCGACCTCGTCCGCAAGCGGAGGATGCCGGTCATCGGCGGTGGTACCGGCTACTTCTCCTGGGTGCACATCGACGACGCGGCGAGCGCTACGGTGCTGGCTGTGGAGCAGCGGGCGAACGGCGTGTACAACATCGTCGACGACGAGCCGGCCCCGGTCAGCGAGTGGCTGCCGTACCTGGCCGCGTGCGTCGGCGCGAAACAGCCGCTGCGGATCCCGGCGTGGCTGGTCCGGCCGTTCGCCGGCGAGATGGGGGTGGCGATCATGACGCAGGGCCGGCCGTACGCCAACGCCAAGGCCAAGCGCGAGCTCGGCTGGACGCTGCGGTACCCGACCTGGCGCGAGGGCTTCACGGCGGAGGCGGCGGCATGACGGGCGGCGGCGTGACGCCGGGCGAGGAGTTCGAGGAGCTGCGGCCGCTGCTGTTTTCGATCGCCTACCGGCTGCTCGGCAGCGTGAGCGAGGCCGAGGACGCCGTGCAGGAGACCTGGCTGCGCTACCAGACCACCACCACCCGGCCGGCGTCGGTCAAGGCGTACCTCTCGGCCGTGGTCACCCGGGTGGCGATCGACGTGCTGCGCTCGGCCCGGGTGCGGCGCGAGGAGTACGTCGGGCCGTGGCTGCCCGAGCCGCTGGCCACCGACCCGTACGAGGACCCGGCACGGTCGGCGGAGCTGGCCGACTCGGTGTCGATGGCGGCGCTGCTGCTGCTCGAGCGGCTCAGCCCGCTGGAACGCGCCGTGTTCGTGCTGCGCGACGTGTTCGGCTTCGGCTTCCCGGAGATCGCCGCGGCCGTCGGCCGGTCCGAGGCGGCCTGCCGCCAGCTCGCCGTCCGGGCCCGGCGGCACATGGACGACGGGCGGCCGCGGTTCGCGGCGGACCGGAAGGAACGCGAGGAGCTCGCGGCCCGCTTCTTCGACGCCGTCCGCGACGGCGACGTCGACGGTCTGCGGGAGCTCCTCGCCGCCGACGTCCAGCTGGTCGGCGACGGTGGCGGCAAGGCTCCGGCGCTGGGCAAGGGCGTCGTCGGCGCCGACAACGTCATCCGGGTCTTCGGGTCGGGCTTCTCGCGGCTGGCCCCGCTGGGCGTGGTGTTCGAGCAGCAGACCCTCAACGGCCAGCCGGGCGCGGTGGTCCGCGACCGCGACGGCGCCCTGATCGGCACCATGACGCTGGACGTGCTCGACGGCCGCATCCAGGCGATCCGCTCGGTGGTCAACCCCGACAAGCTGCAGCACCTCGGCCCGCTGTCCGACGCCTGGGCCATCGCCCACGAGGTGCGCCGGGCCCGCCGCCGCTAGGCGAGCGCGCCGGCCCCGGCCCCCGGCCCCCGGCCCCCTGCCCCGGAGGCGTAGGTCGGCCGGTCAGGGTGCCGGGGCGGTCAGGCGGTATGACGGGATGAAGGCGGGGTCGGTGAGGGCGGGCCGGTCGGCGCGGAAGGCGTCGATGGGGTACTCCGTGGCGCCGGTGGTGGCGAGGTCGGCGAGGATCCGGCCGAGCAGGCTGGCGAACTTGGCGGCATGGCCGGCGCCGATGAAGGCGACGACGCGCGGGTGGCCGGGGACGTGGTCGAGGACGAACTCGCGGTCGGGCGGCAGATCGTAGACGCAGGTCTTGCTGACCAGTTCCGGTCCGGCGGCGCCGGGCAGGCGGTCGCGCAGGAACGCCGCGACCAGCTCCGTCTCGGCGGGGTCGGGGACGTCGCTGCGGGTCTGCTGAGTGACGAACCGGCCGCTGAGGTCGCGGGCGGCCTTCACGGCGACCTCGCCGTAGACGGGGAACCCGTAGAAGAACGGCTCGCCGTGCCAGATCCACATGGGGAACCGGTCGGGGGCGAAGTCGCGGAGGTTCGGAGTGGCGAAGTAGCTGACCTGTTCCTGGCTGAGCGTGATCGGCCAGTCGACGCCGAGGCCGGGCAGCAGCCGCGGCGTCCACGACGCGGCGCACAGGACGACGGATCCGGCGGTGAACTCGCCGCGGCTGGTGGAGACCGTGACGTGCGTGTCGGTCGAGGTCAGCCCGAGCACCGTGGTGCCCGGCGCGAACTCGACGCCGCGGGCGCGGGCCAGCGCGATGTGCGCCGCGGTGGCCCGGCGGACGTCGAGGATGCCGCCGTCGGGCTGGAAGAGGCCGACGACGTCGTCGCCGATGCGCCACTGCGGCCACCGCGAGCGCACCTCCGCCGCGTCCAGCCGCTCCCACGTCACCCCGGTGCCGGCCAGCGGCGCCAGCGAGGCCTCGTAGGTGTTCAGCTCGCGCTCACCGGGGGTGCCGGCGACGGCGAGGTCGAGGCCGCCGACGCGGAAGACCAGCTGCAGCCCGGTCTCGGCCTCGACCTCGTCCCAGGCGGCGTAGGCGGCCGGGGTGAGCGCGGTGTAGACGGTGGAGTGGTAGGCGTGCCGGATGATCCGCGAGTGGTCCTCCGACGCGCCGTGGGTGTGCCCCAGCTCGTACTGCTCCAGCACGAGCACGTCGGCGTGCCCGGCCGCGGCCAGCCGGTACGCGGCGGCCGACCCGATCGCCCCGGCGCCGATGACGATGTGGTCGTAGGTGGTCTTCACGGACGGCCCTCCAGCACCGGTGCGAAGTGTGCGACCAGCAGGTCGGTCAGCGCGTCCAGGTAGCGGGCCCCGCGAGCGGCGTCGGCCGGCCGGGCGTCGCCGAGGACGCCGTTCTCCGACAGTGCGGCGGTGCCGCCGGAGAACACGCGCCGGGCGGTCTCGTCGTCGAAGACGCCGTCGAAGCCGCGGACGGCGGCGCTCATGTCGACGAGGTCGGGCCGCTCGGCCAGCAGGATCGACGTCTCGGCCTCGCCCGCGTGCACGCCGCCGACCTCGGGCGGGATGCCGTCGTCGCGGCCGACCCGCTCGAGCACGGCGATGAACGCCGTCAGGTCGGTGTACGGCACGAACCGGGCGCCGCCGACGACGCCGCCGGTCGACTCCAGCAGCTGCCCGAGCGGCCCGAAGTTGCCGCCGTGGCTGGGCACGACGAGCACGGTCTCGAAGCCGTGGCCGGCCAGGCTGCGGACGTACTGCAGCACGACCGCCTGGAACGTCTCGGTGTCCAGCGTCAGCGTGCCCGGGAAGGCCATGTGGTGGGTGGCGACGCCGAACGGCACCGTGGGCCCCACCACGACGTCGCCCAGGCGCGGCGCGAGCCGGGCGACCAGCGCGTCGCCGAGCAGGGTGTCGGCGCACAGCGGCAGGTGCGGCCCGTGCTGCTCGGTGGACCCGACGGCGAACAGCGCGGTCCGCCGGCCGGCGTCGAGGGCCGCCCGCACCTGCGGCCAGGACAGCTCGGCCAGTCGCAGCACTCCGGCAGTCATCGGCCTATCGAATCATGCGCGAGGACTGTCCGCGCGAGCCCGCTCGGAGGATCATCGGGTGTCATGGAGCATTCTGGCCGGGGGCGCGGCCCGACGGTGATCACCGTCGGCGTGGCGGTCGCGGCCGTGCTCGCGCTGACGGCAGGAGAGCCGCTCCCGACGCCGGCATCCATCGAGCCGGCGCGCGTCGAGCGGACCCCGCTGCCGGTGCCGGGGCCGCCGCCGACCGCCGCGGAGCTGGTCGAGCTGTCGGAGCGGATCTTCGCCGACCGCGCCGAGTGGGCGACGGACCCGGCGCTCGTGTACTTCAGCTACCCCGACGACGAGACCGGGTCGGTCGAAGTCGCCGTGGGCGAGCCGGAGGTGGCCGAGGAGCTGCCGCGCATGATCCGGCTGCGGTCCGGCGCGGTCGCGACGATCAGGGTGGTGCTCGACGGCGGGCCGCCCATCGGCGAGGGCGGCACGGCGGCCGCACCGTAGGACGGGGCCGCCATCCGGCGCACGGACGGCGGCCCCGAGGGTGGGTGGGTCAGCGCGATGCGACCACGCGGAACGTGAGGCTGTCGGTGAAGCGCCGGCCGTGGATGTCGGTAGCGGTGACGTGGGCCCGGTGGGTGCCCGGGCTCAGGTCGGCCGGGAGGGCGAACCGCCACAGGTGCATGGTGCGGTCGGCCACGCTGCCGCCGTGCACGAGCTGCTCGGCGACGGCGACGGGATCGGACCATTCGGGGCCGACGAGCTGGTCCTCGCCCTGCATGGCCTGGGTGCGGACGGCCGCACGAGGGCGGCCGTCGTCGAGGCGGACGGTGACGGTGGAGCCGGTGGCGCCCATGAAGACGTTCGTGGTCAGCCAGGTGCCGCCGGCGAGGTCGGCCTGGTCGACGACGAGCGGGTCGCCGAGCTCCGGCGCCGCACCGACGGGGTTGCGGTTCCACGCGGACCGCGCGACGTACCACTCACGGTAGGTGGGGGAGTTGAGCCCGAGTTGGGTCTGCACCCGGTCGGACTCGCCGGTGACGGTGAACCGCTCCTGGAACGAGGAGTCGTGGAGGTCCAGGGTGAGGACGCCGGGCCGGCCGCCGTCGCGCTGGAGGGCGGTGGGGTAGCCGGCCTCGGTGACCTGGCCGGAGTACCAGTCGCCGGCGATGGCGCCCACGGTCAGGTGCGGGAACGGCAGGCTCTGGACACCGAACAGGTCGCGCCAGCCCTGCATGGAGTCGCCGGTGCGCAGGTTCTCGATCGAGTGGCTGTGCCCGGCCAGCGCGACCGCCTTGCGGCCGTGCAGCAGGCTGTACACCTCGCGGACCTGGTCGACCTGGTGAATGGCGCTGCCCTCGTCGGCCCAGTTCAGCAGCCCGATGTGACCGGCGATCACGATGAGCTTGTCGCGGTCGACCTTCGCCAGGTCACGGCGCAGCCACTCCAGCTGGGTGGCGTCGATGGCGCCGTTGTAGCGCGGCCGGTTGACCGGGTCGTCGCACTCGGGGCGCAGGCCGTCGGCGTTGTCGAGCTCCGGGGTGCACGGGTAGCGGACGGTGTTGAGCGCGATGATGTGCGCGTTGCCGACGTCGTAGGAGAAGTAGGCCGGCGCGAGCTGGGCGCGGAACGTGTCGAACGAGTGCTCGGCCGTCGTGGCGTCGAAGTCGAGGTCGTGGTTGCCGGGCAGGAACCGGGCCGGCCCGTTCGTCTGCGCCGTCAGCCCCTTCACCTCGTCGTACAGCGACAGGTCGTCGCCGACGACGTCGCCGACGAACAGGCTGCCGCAGCCCTGGTAGTCGTTGCGCCGGGCGAGGTCGGCGATCGCGCCCTTGCGGGCGTACTCGACCTCGTCCAGGTCGTAGGTCTGCAGGTCGCCGGCGATGATGCAGCTCAGCCGGCGGTCGTCGGTGAGCCGGCTCTCCACCAGCGGGAAGTTCACGGCGTCGGGGATCGGTCCGGTCGGTGCGATGCCGCCGTAGCGCAGGTCGGGCGAGCCGGCTGGCAGGTGGTTGTAGTGGAACTGCGCGACGTTGAACTCGTCGACCGGCACCTGGTAGCCCGCCGGCTGGGTGACGAAGACCGTCATGTTGTCGTAGACGGGGAGCCGGTAGCGGCCCCGGGAGTCGGTGGTCGCCACCTCGCGCCCGTTGGAGACCTCGACGCCGGCCAGGCCGCGCTCGTTCCGGTCGTGACGGCTGTCGCGGTCGCGGTCGACGAAGACGGTGCCGTTCAGCACGGTGGGGTCGGACGGGCCGTCGGCGCTGCGGACGACCTCGATCTGGCCGCGGTAGGCGGTGTCGTCCCAGTGCTGGTACCGCCCGGACGCGGCGGCACCGGGCGTCGCGAGGGTGGCCGCGGCGGCGATGCCGGCGACGCCGGCCACCGCGGCGAGGACTCGTTCTCTCGAAGACATGCAGGGTCTCCCGGAAGTCGTCGGAGCGCCGGCCGGACCCGACCGGCAGCCGCGACTCTTCCGGACGCTCCGGAACACCTCGGGAACGGCGGCCGACCGAACCGTGACAACCCGGTTGTCTTCGGGTCGTTCCGCCGGTGGTGGGTCGGCGGCGACGGGGCCTCGCGTCCTCGCCCGTGGGCAGGTTAGGCTCTCCTCACTTCTGTCCGGATCGTGCGAGGAGTGCGGATGGCCGTCGGCGCCGACCTGCCCATGCGGTTCTTCCGTGCGGAGGTGATCCAGGCCCGGCCGGTCTGCGCCGACATGGTGCGCGTCGTGTTCGGCGGCCCCGACCTGGCCGGTTTCGCCTCCACCGGCGTCGGCGACGAGTACCTGCGGATCTTCTTCCCGGCCGGCGGCGCCGAGCCGGTGCTGCCGGTCATCCACGAGGACGGCCGCTGGACCTATCCCGACGGCGCCGAGCCGTCGCCGATGCGCACCTACACCGTCCGCGAGTTCCGCCGCACCCGCGGCGAGCTCGTGATCGACTTCGTCGTCCACGACGGCGGGGTCGCGGCGACGTGGGCGCGGCGGGCCGCGCCGGGCGACGTCGTCACCGTCAACAGCCCGACCGGCATGTACGACCCGCCCGCCGATCTGCGCTGGCAGCTCCTGCTGGCCGACGCCGCCGGGCTGCCGGCCGCGACCCGGATCCTGGAGGCCGTCCCGGCCGGCGTGCGGACCCGTGCGGTGCTCGAGGTGCCCTCGCCCGCCCACCGGGTCGAGCTGCCCGGCGGCGACGACCTCGATGTCGTGTGGCTCTGCGGCGGCAACGGCCACGGCCCCAGCCGGCTGTCCGGCGCGCTGCGTGCCGCCGAACTGCCGGACGGCACCGGCTACGTGTGGGTGGCCGGCGAGACCGCCGTCCTGCGCGATGCCCGCCGCTACCTGCGGCACGAGCTGAAGCTGCCGCCGTCGGCGTACAAGGTGGTCGGCTACTGGACCGACAACGGCGAGGAGTACAACCGCCGCCTGGCCGCGCTCGACGAGGCCACGCAGCAGTGGCTGCTCGCACCGTGGGAGAGCGACGCCGACGAGGAGGAGCAGGAGGACGAGTACATCGCCCGACTGGAGTCGCTCGGCCTCTGACTCACCCGCGACGGAGGAGGCATGACCGGGCCCGAACGGGGGACATTGGGTCGGGTATCCGCCTTCGGTGAGGGGAGCGGCGATGACGTGGCCGATTGCGGCGAAGCTCCGCTCAGTCGACGAGACCCTGCGTTGGCTGGCCGACTACCGCCGGCGCTGCGACGACCCGGCTGAGCTGCTGCGGATCCAGGCGGCGATCGACGGCTGGCTGGACGAGCGGATCGGGCTGATGCGCCGGGCCGAGCGACTGGGCCTGGCGCGCGACCATCACGCTCCGAGCAGCGCCGCGTAGCTGCCTGGCGGCCACCGGCAGCCGGTCGGCCAGCAGCGGCAGGGCCGCCCGCAACCGCACCTGGGTGCGCCAGCCGGTGAACGCGTCTTCTCGCTGACGTGCAGGGCGGCGGACGGGGCGCCTCAGCCGAGCGTGGCGAGGAACACGAAGACCACGACCAGCCCGGCCACCAGGCCCAGAACCGCGCCGGTGAGCGCGCGAGCGCCGTCGTCGGCCAGGCCGCGTTCGGCGCGGTCGAACCCCATCACGCCGAGGACGACGGCGACGACGGCCGCCGGTGCGGCGACGAACTCGCCCACGATCGGGACGAACGCGAAGACCAGGGCAAGCACGCCGGTGAACAGCGCCGGTCCGCCGAGGCCACGGGGACGGGGCTCGGCGGCCGGATCCGCATCCATGCGCCCTAGCTTCCCATGGCCGCGCCCGTCCGCCCGTCCGCCGCCCCACCCACCCCCGAAGTCGATCCAAGATCAACGGGAGCGGGTGGC
>NZ_QUAL01000184.1 GCF_003579925.1 Jiangella rhizosphaerae
GGGGTCCCCGCCGGCGCCGGCCCGCCCGACCGCCCGCCGGGCACGACGGCGCGCCCGGCAGACGGCGGGCTGGTTGTTCGCCGCGCCCGCCATCGTGGCGTACGCGAGCTTCGTCCTGTGGCCGATGGGCCTGACCGTCCAGTACTCGCTGTACCAGTGGAACGGCATCGGCGCGTCGACGTGGGTCGGCTTCGACAACTACCGACGGGTCTTCACCGACCCCGAGCTGTTCGACACCATCCTCCACGCGTTCGAGCTCATCTTGTACTTCTGCGTGGTCCCCGTGGCGCTGGGACTGGCGATCGCCAACACCATCCGGCGCATCGCCACGACGCGGCTCGCCCTCGTCGCCCGGACGGTCATCTTCATTCCCCAGGTCATCCCGCTCGTCGCGGCCGGGATCACCTGGAGCTGGCTGCTCGCCTCCGACGGCCTGGTCAACCAGGTCCTGTCCGCCGTCGGGCTCGGGGGCGTCACCCGGGCCTGGCTGGGCGACTTCGGCACCGCGCTGCCCGCCGTCGGGGTCATCGGGGCCTGGGTGCTGCTGGGCCTGTGCACGCTGCTGCTCCTCGCCGGCATGAGCAAGATCGACCCGGCGCTGTACGAGGCGGCGCGGATCGACGGTGCCGGGCCGCTGCGGGAGTTCTTCTCGATCACCGTGCCGAGCCTGCGTCAGGAGATCGGCGTCTGCGTCACCGTGACCGTCATCGCGGCGCTGGCCAGCTTCGACATCATCTACATCTCGACCCAGGGCGGTCCTGGCAACTCGACGATGGTTCCCGGCCTGGAGATCTACCGGCAGGCGTTCTTCAACCGCGAGGTCGGAATCGCCTCCGCGCTCGCCGTCGTGCTGATGGTCCTCGTGCTGGCCTGCGTGCTTCCCATCCAGCGACTCACCCGGGAGGCCTCGTGATCGTCGGACGCCGCGAGGCCTGGACCGGCCGGCTGTTCCTCGTCGCTCTGATGGCGGTGACCATCATCCCGTTCGTCAGCCTGTTCGTCACCGCGCTGCACCCGTCGGGGAGCTATCCCCTCGGCCTGCAATGGCCCGACGACCCGCAATGGGGCAACTTCGCCGAGGCCTTCCGAGTCTCGAACATGAGCGCGCTGCTGGAGTCCAGCGCGCTGATCGTGGCCGGGGTCGTGCCCGTCGCGCTGCTGCTGGGCACGATGGCGGGATTCGCCATCGGCCATCTGCGGATCGCCGGCCGCCGGGCGTTGTTCCTGCTGTTCGTGTTCGGCCTGACGCTCCCGTACGAGGGCATCGTCACCCCGCTCTACTACCAGATGCGCGACCTCGGGCTGCTGAACACCCGCTGGGCGATCGTCCTGCCGCTCATCGGGCTGTTCATGCCGTTCGCCGTCTTCTGGATGCGCGCCCACTTCATCAACGTGCCCGACGAGATCTCCGAGGCCGCGGAGATGGACGGCGCGAACGTGTGGCAGCAGTTCTGGCGGATCCACGTGCCGCTGGCCATGCCCGCCATCTCGTCGCTGGCCATCCTCATGTTCCTGTGGACCTGGAACCAGTTCCTGCTCGCCATCGTCCTCGTCGACGATCCCACGCGTCGGACGATGGCCGGGGCGCTGGGCGCCTTCCAGGGCCAGTGGGGCACGAACATCCCGCTGCTCTGCGCGGGATCGCTGCTCATCCTGGCGCCCACCCTCCTCGTGTTCCTGGTCTTCCAACGCCGATTCGTCGCCGCCCTCCTCCAGGGCTCAGTGAAGGGGTGAACGGATGAACCGACCGTCGTGGAGCCCGCGATGACCGCGCGCCCGGCCTTCGGAGGCATCGAGGCCGGTGGGACGAAATGGGTCTGCGGGCTCACCGACGAGCGGGGTGACCTCGTCGCGACCGACGTCATCCCGACGACGACGCCCGACGAGACCCTCGGTCGTGCCGTGCGGTTCTTCGCGGGCCACGAGACGATCCGCGCCATCGGCGTCGGCAGCTTCGGGCCGCTCGACCTCGACCCGGCCTCGCCCACCCACGGCTCCATCACGACCACACCCAAGCCCGACTGGAGCGACACCGACCTGCTGTCTCCCCTCCGTCAGGCCGTGGGCGTCCCGATCGCACTCGACACCGACGTCAACGCCGCCGCGCTCGGCGAATGGCGACACGTCGCCGGCGCGGGACTGCACAGCCTGTGCTACATCACCGTGGGGACCGGCATCGGCGCCGGCGCGGTGGTCGGCGGACGGCTCCTGCACGGCAGCGGTCACCTCGAGTTCGGCCACCTGCGCATCCCGCACGACACCGCCCGCGACCCGTTCCCCGGCAGCTGTCCCCACCACGGCGACTGCCTCGAGGGGCTCGCCTCCGGCGAGGCGCTGCGGCACCGATGGGGCCGCCCGGCCGAGGACCTCGACGATCCCGCCGTCTGGCACCTGGAGGCCGAGTACCTGGCACACGCCATCGCCAACGCCGCCTACGCCCTCGCACCGCAGCGTGTCATCGTCGGTGGCGGCGTCGCCCAGCACCCGGCCCTCCTCCCCCGGCTGCGCGAGCGCCTCGCCAGGGACGCGCTGCGGCAGCAGGCCGTGGTCACGTGGTGAGCGGTCGCCGGCCGGCACGGTGGACCGCACAGCACGTCGGCCGCATCGTCCACGCCCCCGGCGCCACCGCTCCGGTCATCGTGGCGCCGCTCCCCCGGGTGCTGCCCGGCCACGACGTCTGGGACATGTGGCCGGTCCAGGAGGACGACGGCTCGACCGCGGTAGTCGACGGCGCCGAGCTCTGGATGGCGCTCGCCGCACCCGCCGGCGGCCACCCCGAGGGGCGGCACGACCGGGCCCGCCTGCGCCTGCTGACCCGCCTGGACGGGCGATGGACCGATCGGGGCGACGTCTTCGCGCCGGGTGCGTCCTTGGGCAGCCGGGAGTGGTCCGGCTCGGCGGTCCGCCGCGCCGACGGCTCGGTCTCGACGTTCTACACCGCCGCCGGGCTGCGGGGCACTGAGCCGCCGACCTTCCACCAGCGGGTGGCCGAGGCGCGCGCCGAGCTGGTCAGCGACGCCGACGGCATCCGCCTGACCGGGGACACCGAGCACCGCGAGGTCCTGCGCGCGGACGGCCCGCACTACCTGCCGGCGGACGAGGTGGACGGAGGGCCGGGCCGGATCCGCGCGTTCCGTGATCCGTACCGGTTCCGCGACCCCGCCGACGGCCGCGAGTACCTGCTCGTCGCCGCGTCGGTGCCCTGGCGCGACCGGTTCATGGGCGCGATCGCGCTCGCCGCCGCCACCGCCGACGGCTGGGAGCTGGGCCCTCCTCTCCTGGTCGCCGACGGCGTCAACCACGAGATCGAACGGCCACACATCGTCGTCCACCGATCGCGCTACTACCTGTTCGTCTGCACCACCCGGCAGGCGTTCCACCCCGCCGGCGGCGCGCCCACCGGTCTGTACGGATTCGTCGCACCCGCGATCGACGGCCCGTACGAACCCCTCAACGGCTCCGGGCTGGTCCTCCGGAACCCGCCCGAGCAGCCATACCAGGCCTACGCCTGGCTCGTCCTCCCCACCCTCGACGTCCACAGCTTCGTCGACTACCTCGGCCCCGGCGGCGAGGATCCGCGGCACGCCTCCGCGGAGGAGGCGCGTGCCCGGTTCGGCGGGACCTTCGCTCCCGTGCTCGACCTCGCCATCGACGGGACCAGCACCGTGGTCCGAGCACCCAGCGAGCGGGAGCAGGTGGAGAGTCTGAGGTGACGGCCCACCTCGGCGGCGTCATCGGAACCTCATGGCGCCACGGCACCGCCACGGTCATCTTCTTCTGAACCACGTGACTCCCGGCGATCCTCGCCGGGCGTGGTCGTCAGGATGTCGGCATCGTCGTCACGATGTCGGCGGCCGCTGCCTTGGCACGCCGAAGTGCTCCACAAACCGGGCCTATCCGGCACGGATGGTCACTCTCGGCGAGCCAAGCTCATGCACGCCGCCGATCGGGACATCCGCGGTGGCTCGTCAGTGCTGTCTCGGGTCAGGTCGTCACGGTGACGTCGCCGACGAGCCGAGCGGCCGTGACGGCGTGGCCGCGGCGTGCGTCGTCACCACCATGGCGCCGACGTCGGTATCGAAGGCGGCGGGCTGACACTCGCCGCCGTCTCTCGGCCCCGCGACGGCCGCTCTCGTTCGCCGGCCCACTGGACTGGACGACCGTGACGACGGCTCTGGCCGAGCAGGAGCCGCTACGCTACGGGCGCGACCTCCGGAAGCGGCCCGCACCTGACCGTCAGTGCGACTCGCGGGGCACGGCCGCGCCCCGGGAGCCGACCAGGAAGTCGAAGTCGGCGCCGCGGTCGGCCTGCAGCACGTGCTGGGTGTACAGCCAGCCGTATCCGGTGCCCTCGGCCGGCTCGGGCGGCTTCCACGCCTCGCCGCGCCGCCGCAGCTCGTCGTCGTCGACGTTCAGGGTGAGCGTGCGGGCGGGGACGTCGAGGGTGACGGTGTCGCCGGTGCGCACCAACGCCAGCGGCCCTCCGACCGCCGACTCCGGCGCGACGTGCAGGACGACGGTGCCGTAGCCGGTGCCGCTCATGCGGCCGTCGCAGATGCGGACCATGTCGGTGACGCCGGCGCGCAGCAGCTTCGTCGGGATGGGCACGTTGGCCACCTCGGGCATGCCCGGGTAGCCGCGCGGCCCGGCGCCGCGGATGACGATGACGTCGTCGGCGGCGACGTCGAGGCCGGGGTCGTCGCAGACCTCGTGGTAGGCCTCGGGCGTGTCGAAGACGACGGCGCGGCCGGTGTGCCGCAGCAGCGCCGGCGACGCCGCGGACTGCTTGACGACGGCGCCGCCCGGCGCCAGGTTGCCACGCAGCACCGCCGTGCCGGAGCCGGCCGGCTGCAGCGGCTCGGAGAGCGGGCGGATCACCTCGCGGTTCCAGCACTGCGCCGACGCCACGTTCGCCCCCATGGAGCGCCCGGTGACGGTGAGCGCGTCGCCGTCGAGCAGCCCGGCCTCGGCCAGCTCGCGCAGGACCACCGGCAGGCCGCCGGCGTAGCAGAAGTCCTCCATGAGGAACCGGCCCGACGGCATGAGGTCCACCACCGTGGGCACCGGCCGGGCCAGCTCGTCGAAGTCGTCCAGCGACAGCTCGACCCCCAGCCGTCCGGCGATCGCCAGCAGGTGGATGATCGCGTTCGTCGACCCGCCGATGGCCGCGTTGGCCCGGATCGCGTTCTCGAACGCGGCGCGGGTCATGATCGCGCTCGGGCGCAGGTCCTCCTCCACCATCGCCACGATGCGCCGGCCGGCCTCCTGCGCCACCTCGAACCGGCGCATGTCCACGGCCGGCCACGTCGCCGAGCCCGGCAGCTGCATGCCCAGCGCCTCGGCCATGCAGGCCATGGTGGACGCGGTGCCCATCGTCATGCAGTGGCCGTTGGACCGGGCCATGCAGCCCTCGGCCTCGAAGACCTCCTCCTGGGTCATCCGGCCGGCCTTGAGGTCCTCCTCGAACTTCCACACATGCGTGCCCGAGCCGACGTCCTGGCCGCGGAACTTGCCGTTGAGCATGGGCCCGCCGGTGACCATGACGGCCGGCAGGTCGACGCTGGCCGCACCCATGAGCAGGCCCGGCGTGGTCTTGTCGCAGCCGGACAGCAGCACCACGCCGTCCAGCGGGTTCGCCCGGATCAGCTCCTCGGCCTGCATGGCCAGCAGGTTGCGGTAGAACATCGCGGTCGGCCGGATCAGCGTCTCGCCGGTGGCCATGACGGGGAACTCCAGCGGGAAGCCGCCGGCCTGCCAGACCCCGCGCTTCACGGCCTCGGCGACGCGGTTCAGGTGCGCGTTGCACGGCGCCAGCTCCGACCAGGTCGACGCGATGCCGATGACCGGCCGCCCGTCGAACATCTCGGCGCCGAACCCCTGGTTGCGCATCCAGGACCGGTAGATCATGCCCGACCGGCCGGCGGCGCCGAACCACGCGCGGCTGCGGCGGATGCCGTCGCCGGCCATCAGCGCGTCACCTCCGGTCCCTCGCACGCGTCGCGGAGGACGTCGGCGAGCGTGCCGCGCACACGGCACTGGTCGAGGGCGAAGGAGTCCGCGAGCCGTTCCGCCTCGTCGGGGGTGACGCCCTGGAACGCCTTCGCGAAGTCGCCGACCATCGCCTCGGCGAGCATCACGTGCCGCACGTGCCCGTGGATCCACCGCCGCGCGCCCCACGGATAGGGCTGGAAGTCGGGGAACTCGCGGTGGAACAGCTCCTCGATGGGCTGCAGGATGTGCCGGATCTCGGCATCGGTCGACCCCCACGAGTCGACGCCGAGGCGCGCCTTCTTCTCGACGACCGGCGCCACCCGCCGGGCGTACGGCGAGCCGGGATCGACGGTCACCAGGCCCTGCAGGCCGATGTCCTTGTACGTCCAGAGCGCCCAGCTCGCGTCGTACCGGCGATAGATCTCCAGCTGGTCCTGGAGCAGCCGGAGGCGCTGCTCGTCCCGGGCGGGGTCGCCGGTGTACACGGGGCCGAACTCGCCGACCCAGATGGGCGTGCCGGTCTGGCGCATGTACTCGGTACGGGCGAGGAAGGTCTTCTCCACGCCGTCGCGGTCGACGTACTCGCCCCTGCTCACCCCGGGGTAGGGACCGCCGTCGACGAAGCCGGGCAGGGCGTAGTCGTGGGCGGTGTAGACGCAGTTCGGCAGCGGGTCGCCCAGCTGGTCGAACTGGGTCGAGTAGCGGTTGCCGTCGAGAAAGAGGATGTGGTCGGGGTCGACGGCGCGGATCGCCGCCTCGAGGCGCCGGTAGAACGGCCCGATGGTCGTGCCCTCGGCGTCGCCGGGCTCGTTGATCGGGTTGTAGCCGGCCACCCACGCGTTGCCCCGATAGTGCTCGGCCAGCCGCTCCCACAGGTGCACGACGCGGTCCTGGAACTGCCGCTGGCTCCAGAAGTGGGCCCACTGGGTGGGGTTGTCGCTGTGCCAGTGCTGGTTCTGGGCGCCGGGGACGGCGTGCAGGTCGAGGATCGTGTAGATGCCGTGCCGCGCGCAGGAGTCGACGACGCGGTCGAGCAGTGCGAAGCCCTCCGGCTTGAGCTCGAACGGCGCCGCGTCGTCCTCGAAGTGGCGGTAGTTGAACGGGATGCGCACCGAGTTGAGCCCGAGACCGGCCAGCAGCGCGGCGTCGTCGTCGGTGAAGAAGACGGAGAGGAACCGGTCGAAGAACCGCTGGTAGCCCTCGTCGCCGAGGACGCGTCGCAGCGCCTTGCGCTGCTGCGACTCCGTCCCGGGGTAGCCGGTGATGAAGTTCTCCATGTTCATCCAGCCGCCGAGGCCGACTCCGCGCAACACCACGGGCTGGTCGCCTGCGACGATCCGGCTCCCGTCGATCCTGAGCATGGGGACTCCGTTCATCCGAGGGTCAGGGCGGTCCACGAGACGGGCGGCAGCGACACGGTCACCGTACCGTCGCTCAGAGCGGCCGTCGGGTTCGCCACCGGGCGCACGCGGTCCTGCTGCTCCAGCGTGTTGGCGGCGTGCGGGTCCTTGTCGCTCAGCGTCCACGCGGCGCGGACAGCGACCTCGCCGAGCATCCGGACGTCGATCTCGATCTCCGCCTCCGTCTCCTCGTCGCGGTTCACGAGGAACACCGCGGTCGCACCGCTGCCGGCGTCGTGCGTCGCGACCGCGTCGACGACCGTGACCTCGCCGTGCCGAGCCGAGGTGTAGGTGGGGCTGTCCAGCTTGACCTCCAGTGCCTCGCCGCGCGCCAGGCGCGAGGTGAGCGCGAACGGATGGAACGTGGTCTGCCGCCAGGCCGGTCCCCCCGGCTCGGTCATGATGGGCGCGATGACGTTCACCAGCTGCGCCAGGCTGGCCGACGTCACCCGGTCGGCGTGCCTGATCAGCGAGATGAGCAGGTTGCCGAAGACCACCGCGTCCATCACCGAGTAGGTGTTCTCCAGCAGCCGGGGCGCGATCGGCCAGTCGTCGATGCGCGTGTGCCGCTCGCCGCGGTAGCGCGACTGGTACCAGACGTTCCACTCGTCGAAGGAGATGTACATGGTCTTCGTACTGCGCCGCTCGGCCTTGACGTGGTCGGCGGTCGCAGCGACGGACTCGATGAAGCGGTCCATGTTCGCCGCCGAGGCGAGGAAGCTGGCGTAGTCGCCGTCCTTCGGCTCGTAGTAGGCGTGGCACGAGATGTAGTCGACGTCGTCGTAGGTCGCTTCGAGCACCGTCCGCTCCCAGCTGCCGAACGTCGCCATCTGCGCGCTGGAACTGCCGCACACGACCAGCTCGAGGCCGGGATCGACCTGCCGCATGGCCCGGGCGGTCTTGCCGGCGAGGCTCGCGTACTCCTCGGCCGTGCCGTGGCCGAGCTGCCACGGGCCGTCCATCTCGTTGCCCAGGCACCACATCCGGATGTCGTGCGGCTCCGGCGTGCCGTTGGCGATGCGCAGGTCGGACAGGCGGGTGCCCGACGGGACGTTGGCGTACTCGAGGACGTCCAACGCCTCGTGGACGCCGCGCGTGCCGAGGTTCACGGCGTACATGAGCTCGCTGCCCACCTTGCGCAGCCAGGCGGCGAACTCGTCCAGCCCGATCTCGTTCGTCTCGATGGAGTGCCAGGCCAGATCCAGTCGGCGCGGCCGCTGCTCGCGCGGCCCGATCCCGTCCTCCCAGCGGTAGCCGGACACGAAGTTGCCGCCGGGATAGCGGATGGCGGTGACGCCGAGCTCCCGGACCAGCGCGATGACGTCCTCGCGGTAGCCGTTCTCGTCGGCGGTCGGATGGCCGGGCTCGTAGATGCCGTCGTACACACCGCGCCCGAGGTGCTCGACGAACGAGCCGAAGAGGCGGCGGTTGACGGTGCCGACGGTGAAATAGGGGTCGATGGTCAGATGAGCGCGGGTCATGATCCTCTTATCGGTCGACGGACGGGCAACGACGTGCGCCGGCCTACTTCAAGCTGCCGATCGCCAGGCCTCCGCGCCAGTGACGCTGCAGCGTGAGGAAGGCGATGATCAGCGGGATGACCGAGACGAGGGATCCCATGATGATGATGCTCCACAGCGACGTGCCGCCAGAGTTGTTGGCCGAGGCGATGCCCTGCCACTGCCCGATGCCGACCGTCACGGGATACAGGTCGTTGTCCGACAGCATCGCCAGTGGCAGGAAGTAGTTGTTCCAGGTGGCCACGACCGAGAGCAGCAGGACCGTCACCATCGCCGGTCGCATCATCGGGAGCGCGACCTGGAGGAACGAGCGCAGCTCGCCCGCGCCGTCGACGCGAGCGGCGTCGAGCAGCTCGTCGGGAACGGCGTCGCGCACGTAGACGTGCATCAGGTACACCCCGAACGGGTTGAGCAGCGACGGCAGGATCACCGCCCAGATCGTGTTCGTCAGGCCCAGCCGGGAGAACATGATGAACGTCGGGATGACCAGCGCGGTGGCCGGGACCATCACCGCGCCCAGCAGGACGGCGAAGCTGAACCGCCGGCCGGCGAAGCGGTACTTGGCGAAGCCGTAGCCGGCCAGGACCGCCAGCGCCGTGGCGCCGACACCACCCACGACGGCGTAGAGCGTGGAGTTGAGCAGCCAGCGCGTGTAGATGCCGCCGCTGTAGGTGAACAGCTCCTGGAGATTGCCGATGAAGTCGACGTCCTCGGCGAACCAGAGCGCGTTGCCGCCGCCGAACAGCCCCGCGGCGTCCTTCGAGCTGTTGACGACGACCCACCAGAAGGGGATGAGGAAGTAGACGAGCAGGAAGCCGAGGAGGATCTGCAGCGGCAGGTGGCGCTGCGGCCGCCGGCGTCGCGAGGCGGCGTCGATGGTCACGGTCATGAGAGGAAGCTCCCCCGCTTGCGGGTCGCGAACAGGAAGATGTAGACGCAGACGAAGACGACGGCGCCGAGCGCGAACGAGATGGCCGATCCGTAGTTGAAGTTCGCCAGGCCGAAGGCCTGCTGGTAGGCGTACATGTTGGGCGTGAAGTCCGGCCCGATCGCGCCGGCGGCGAGGTCGCGCAGGATCTTCGGCTCGTTGAAGAACTGCAGCGTCCCGATCAGAGCGAACACCAGGATGAGCAGCAGCGCCGGGGTGATCAGCGGGATCTTGATCCGCAGCGTGATCTGCCAGTTGCCGGCGCCGTCGATGCGCGCGGCCTCGTAAAGCGTCGGGTCGATGCCTTGCAGCGCGGCGTACAGGATGATCATGTAGTAGCCGGCCCACTGCCAGGTGACGATGTTGAGCAGGCCGTAGAAGATCAGGTCCCGGCTGAGGAAGTCCGGCGCGGTGGCGCCGAACAGACCGAAGACGTCACCCAGCGGGCCGAAGTTCTTGCTGTACAGGAACCCCCACATCAGCGCGCCGATGACCGCGGGGATCGCGTAGGGCAGGAAGATCATCAGCCGCGAGAACCGCGCGAACCGCGACGTGACGATGTCGAGGATGAGCGCCATCGCCAGCGAGATCAGCATCTGCACCGGGATGAGGACGAGCGAGAACCGGATGACGAACCACGCGCCGTCGAGGAAGCTCGGGTCGGTGAACGCCTTCGTGTAGTTCTCCAGGAGGACGAAGCTGGTCCCGCCGATCATCGCCTTCCGGAACAGGCTGAGGTAGAGCGCGTAGACCAGCGGCGCGACGAGGAAGGCGAGGAAGACCAGCCCGAACGGCCCGATGAAGAGCCAGCCGATGAGCTGCTCGCGCAGCGGTGTCTTGCCCGCCTTGCGTCTGCTCTTCTTCTCGGTGCGCGGTGGCGCGGTCTCGGTGATCTGCAGGGTCATTCTCGTGCTCCGGAGTCGGTGGACGGACAGGGACGGAGGGTGGGGCCGGCGCGGGGGGCGAGCCGGCCCCACCCGGTCGGGTCACTCGACCGTGAAGCCCTGTTCCTCGGCGTAGCCGACGACGTCCTCCTGCAGCCGGTCCGCCGCCTCGGAGCCCGTGATCGAGCCCTCGTTGAGCGCTCCGAGCTGCTCGGTCATCGCGTCGTAGTAGTACTGCTGCAGCGGGCTGTAGGTGAAGCCCTCATAGGCGTTCGCCGCCGGGATGTAGACCTCCTTGTTCGCCTGCTGGCCGCCGAAGAACTCCACCTGGAGGTCGGCGAAGGCGGGGTCCTCGAGCGCGTTGAGGTTCAGCGGGAAGATGACCTGGTTGGTCCAGCCGTCGGTGAGCGACGCCTCGTCGGCGTAGAGGCCGAAGGCCGCCTGCGCCGCCAGCTCCGGGTCCGACGCCTGGCTGGTCACCGAGAACGCGGACCCGCCCCAGTTCACCTGCACCGGGTTGGCGGGGTCCCACTGCGGCAGCGGCGCGACCGCGAACTGGCCGGCGTCCGTGCCCTCGCCGACGCCGGCGCCGGTGAGGTAGCCCGGCGCCCAGGCCGCGGAGATGTACGTGGCGTAGTCGCCGTTGATCACTCCGGAGATGTACTCGGGGGTGAACTGGTCCTGGGTGCCGACCAGGCCCTTCTCGACCAGGCCGCCCCAGTAGTCCAGCACCTCCTTGGACGCCTCGTCGTTCAGCGCGATCCCGATGTTCTCCGGGTTGTCGGTGTCGTAGGTGAACGGGTCGGCGCCGTTCTGGATCTGCAGCGCCATCATCACCGCCGGCACGTTGGCGCCGAGGTCGCCGAAGAGCGGGCCGCCGGCGTCGCGCACCGTCTGCGCCGCCTGCTCGTACTCCGCCCAGGTGGTGGGCGGCGTGATGCCGTACTGCTCGAAGATGTCCTTGCGGTAGATCATTCCCATCGGGCCGCCGTCGACGGGCACGCCGTAGACCGCGTCGCCGACCGAGACGTCCTGCCAGGCGCCCTCGCTGTAGTTCTCGCGGACCTCCTCGAAGCCGTAGTCGCTGATGTCGACCAGCGCGTCCTGCACCTGGAAGGTCGGGATCCGGTCGGCCTCGATCATGATGACGTCCGGCGCGCCGGTGCCGGCGGCGATGGCGGTCTGGAACTTCTCGTACTCGTCGCCGCCCTCGCCGACGTTGGTCCAGCACACCTGGACCTCGTCGTTCAGCTCGTTGAAGTTGTCGACGACGAGCTCCATGTTCGGGTACCAGGCCCACAGTGTCACGGCGGGCAGGTCCGGCTTGGGAATGGTGTTCGTGCAGTTGGCGGCGTCGGACCCGCCGCCACCGCTGCTGTCACTGCTGCTGTTGGTGCCGTCGTCGTCGGACGAGCAGGCGGCCAGTGAGCCGGCGAGGACGAGCGTCGCCACCGCGGAGAGGAAGTGCTTGCGCTTCATTGCGTGAGTTCCCTTCGGGATGCTGAGGTCGGCCGCGAAGAGCATTTATAACGTTGTATATTTAGCGATAAAGCTGACTATGGCAACGGGCTTCACCCCTGTCAAGACCGATGCGGCCGGCACTGTCCTGCCCCGTCGGAGCGCAGGTCGGCCCATACAATGCAGAGGGGGCGCGGCCGCGCCGCCGGACCGAGGAGGCACCTACGTGATCCCGACGATGCACGACGTCGCGCGGGCGGCCGGGGTCTCCATCAAGACCGTTTCGAACGTGATCAACGACTTCCCGCATGTCCGGCCGTCGACCCGCATGCGGGTGCTCTCCGCCATCGAGGAGCTCGGCTACCGGCCGAACCTGTCGGCGCGCGGCCTGCGGTCGGGCCGCACCGGTGTCATCGGGCTGGCCGTGCCCGAGCTGCGGCAGAACTACTTCGCCGAGCTCGCCGACTCCGTCATCCGCGCCGCCGAGAAGCACGACCTCGGCGTCCTGGTGGAACAGACCAGCGGCGACCGCGACCGCGAGATCGCCGTCGTCACCGGCGCCGGCCGCCTGCGCCTCACCGACGGACTGCTGTTCAGCCCGGAGCGACTCGGCCAGGCCGACCGCCACCTCATCCGGCCCACGTTCCCCTTCGTGCTGCTCGGCGAGCGGATCTTCGGCGGCCCCACCGACCACGTCACGATGCACAACGTGAGCTCCGCGAAGGCAGCCGTCGACCACCTGCTGCAGATCGGCCGCCGGCGCATCGCGCTCATCGGCGCCCATCCTGACCAGCGCGAGGACGTGCGTCCGGCGGACCTGCGCGTGCGTGGCTACAAGGCCGCCCTCGAAGCGGCCGGTATCCCCCTCGATCCGCAGCTCATCCGCGCGGTGGCGCCGTGGCACCGCGAGAACGGCGCCGAGGCGATGCGCGAGCTCATCGCCTCGGGCATCCCGTTCGACGGCCTCTTCGCGCTCAACGACACCCTGGCGCTGGGTGCGTTGCGCGCGCTGGGCGAGGCGGGCTGGCAGGTCCCCGGCGACGTCGCCGTCATCGGGTTCGACGACATCGACGAGGCGCGCTTCTCCGTCCCGTCGCTGTCGAGCGTCGACCCCGGACGCGACGAGATCGCCGAGACGGCCGTCGAGCTCCTCGTCGAGCGCATCAACGAGAAGGACGGCGATCCGCTGCCGCCGCTGCTGGTCAAGTCCGAGTTCCGGATCGTCGCCCGCGAGTCCACGGGGTTCGGCCGGCCGGGCTGACCACGGGCCGCGCCGTCGGCGCCGGCTGCGGAGGCTCAGCGCCGACGGCGACCGGCGGCGTGGCCGGCCGGGATCGCCGGCCGGCCACGCGCACCTGTGGGGCATGCGCACCACGCGACCTCGTCAGCCCTGCCTGAACAGCAGCGGCGCGAAGTCGATCAGGTTCTTCTGCCAGGCGTCCCACCCGTGCGGCCCCGGCGTCGGCCCGTCGAAGACGTAGTCGATGCCGAGCTGGTCCATGGTCGCGAGCGAGCTCATGAACCCGGGGTAGACGAAGTCCGTCGGGTCTCCGACGTACACCTTGAGCAGCGTGGTGCCGTCGTTGATCGCCTGGGCGTCGACCCCCGTCGCGCTGCCGAAGCCGGCCGAGAACGTCCCGATGTAGGCGAACTCCCCGGGGTGCGTCTTGAGCACGGTGAAGGTCTGCCCGCCGCCCATCGAGAGTCCGGCGAGGGCGCGGCGCGCCGGGTCGTCGGACACGTTGTACCGCTCGAGCGACACGGGGACGATGTTCTCGAGCAGCTCGCGGGTGAAGTTCGACGAGTTGCCGTTGCCCATCACCACCACCATCGGCTCGAGGTTCCCGTCGAGGAAGTGGTTGTCGAGGATCTGCTTGGCCCGCCCCATCTCGATCCAGTCCGTGTAGTTCTGGCCGCCGCCGTGCTGGAGGTAGAAGACGGGGTAGGGCTCGGCGCGATCGGGGTCGTAGCCCGGCGGGGTCCAGACGTACGCCGTCCGCTCCGCCCCCGCGACAGTGCTGTGGTACGTCATGGTCTCGACGGTGCCGCCCTGACCCTCGGGGACGTCGGCGAGCAGCCGCGCCTCCTCGCCGGGGATGAAGAACGTGCTCCAGGTCGGCTCCGAGGTCACGCGGGTGGGGTTGGAGGTGTCCTTCGTCGAGACGCGGTCGACGATGAGCCGGTAGTGGTGGAACCCGGGCTTCAGCGGGCCGATGGTGGCGCGCCACCGGTCGCCGACGCGGGACATCTCGACGCGGATCCAGCTGCCGCCGGGCGCCCAGTTGCCCCACACGGTGACGTGCTGCGCATCCTTGAACTCGGTGGTCGTCTCGAACGTGACGAACCGGTCGTCCGTGATCCACGGCGTCGGCGTGGTGCCGGCCGGCGGCTGGGTGAACTCGCTCTCCAGCGGCAGGTGGCCGGGGCTCGGGCCGTCGTCGGGCGCGTCGCGGAACAGGCGCGGCACGAAGTCGATCAGGTTCTCCTGCCACGCGTTCCAGTTGTGGCCGCGGTCGGGGTTGACGCCGTCGAACTGGTACTCGATGCCGGCCGCGTCGAGCTGCTGCATGAGGCGGTAGGTGCGGTTGTACGCGCCGTCGGTGATGTTGCCGGTGTACAGACGCAGCAGTTCGGTTCCCTCGTTGATCTTCTCGGCATCGACGCGGGGCAGGTCGCGGGAGCCGGCGAACGAGCCGACGTACGCGAACTCGCCCGGGCGCTCGAACAGGGTGCTCAACGCCTGGAACCCGCCCATCGAGAGCCCGGCCAGCGCCTGCTCCGAGGGACTGTGCGAGATGTTGTAGTCGTGGCGGGCTTCGCGCACGATGTTGCGCAGCAGCTCCTTCTGGAAGTCCGGCACGTTGCCGTCGCCCATCACGACGACCATCGGCTCCATCTCGCCCCGGAGCGTGAGGTTGTCGAAGATCTGCTTGGCGCGCCCCACCTCGACCCAGTCGCGGTAGCCCTGCCCGCCCCCGTGCTGCAGGTACAGCACCGGGTACGGCTCCTTGCGGCCGGCGTCGTAGCCCGGCGGCGTCCACACCAGCGCGGACCGCTCGCCGCGCGTGACCGTGCTGCGGTAGGTCATCGTCTCGATGGCGCCGCCCTGCCCCTCGGGCACGTCGGCCAGCAGGCCGGCGGAGTCACCCGGAACGAAGAAGGTGCTCCACTCGGGCTCCGACGCGACGCTGGTGGGGTTCGTCGGGTCCTTCACGACCTTCGTGTCGTCGGCGGTGAACTGGTAGTAGTACAGGCCGGGCTCGAGCGGCCCCATCACCGACGTCCAGTTGCTGCCGCGTCGCGTGAGGCCCCACTGGGCCCAGTTGGCCGACGGGCCGAAGTTGCCCTCGGCGACGATCTGGCTGAAGTCGCCGAACGTGCTCTGTGCCTCCTCGGCGGAGATCGTGAACGTGACGAAGCCGTTCTCGTCCACGCTGACCCACGGCGTTTCCGCCGTCACCGCGGGTGGTGCCGCCACGAGGGCGGCCACGGCCATCGCGGCACCGAGGAGCAGGGCGGCCAAGCGCCGCCCGATCCCGAACCGGCGCGTTCGTCTCTGGCGAGATGCCATCACCATTGATCCTCTCTGTCCTGAGTCCGCCATCGCCCGCGCAGCGCGGGAGACGACGGATGCGACCACCGAGAGAGAGCCGATCACCCTCGGCTGTGCGGGCGGGCTGCTGCGACGCGCGGGGCCCCTCGATGCTCGATTTACAACGTCGGCAAAACTCGCCCGCCGCCCATGCTGGCGGCGCCGTCGGCGGGGTGTCAATACTTCCGGCCGGCCCGTTTATAACGTTGTGATCGGTTGCATCATGTGCAACGCCATTGTCCGGAATGCGCAACGCCGCTTGACAGTGCGGTGATGACCCCTGACGATCCGCAGGGTTCAACAGGGACGCCGAGTCCGAGTCTGGGCACGCCACACCGTCGCGTGCCCGTTTGCCCCACCCAGCGATGCTTGGCACGGTGACGTGCTCCACGAAATGGACATATCGGGCGGGATGGGTCACTCTCAGCGAGCCAAGGGGACGCCACCCGTACTGGCGTCGTGGCCCTACGTGGTCGTGACGATCGCCACGAACGCGGCCCCGAGGGAGTCGGCCACCGTCGACGGCTCGCCGAGGTAGCCGTTCACCATCGCCCCGTCGCGCAGGATCATCAGCTGCCGCGCGACGGATTCGACGTCATCGACCTCGGCCTCCGCGGCGATGTCGGCGAATCGATCGAGCATCCATCGGCGGTGCGCGCCGACGGCCACGCGGACCGGGTCGTCGGGCTCGGGGAACTCCGCCGCTGCGTTGATGAACGCACAGCCCCGGAATCCCGGACGGCAGCTCGCGGACCCGATGCCGGCGGCCAGCGCGCGCAGCGAGCCGGCGGGGTCGCCCGGGCGACGCGCACCCTCCATCCACGCCCGCTCCGCGGCCGCCTGCTCCTCGAGGTACGCGACCACGAGCTCGCCCTTGGTGCGGAAGTGGCGGTAGAACGTGACCTTCGTGATGCCGACCTGCTCGATGATGCGGTCGGCGCTCGTGGCGCGGATGCCGTGGGCGTAGAACAGCTCGCTCGCGGCGGCCAGGATGCGCCCTCTCGTGGTGGACCCCGACGGGGTGCGCACCGCCGGTGCATCGGTGTCGGCGTGCATGCCTGCTCCCCTCCCGGTCCGGCCGGCTCGGTTGCACGAATTCTGCGGTCAGTCTAGAGTCGACTCATGTAGACGTACTAGTAACTCTACATGGCGAGAACCTAGGAGAACGTGATGTCCGCACCCCTGTACACCGCCGTCGCGACCTCGACGGGCGACGGCCGCGCCGGAGGTCGCGCCGTGACCGACGACGGCCTGCTCGACGTGATGCTCGCCGTGCCGAAGTCCATGGGCGGCCCCGGAGACGCGACCAACCCGGAGCAGCTGTTCGCGGCCGGCTGGTCGTCGTGCTTTCACTCGGCCCTGAAGCTGGTGGCTTCGCAACGCAAGGTCGCGCTGGTCGACTCCGCCGTCGTCGCCGAGGTCTCGATCGTCCCGACGTCGACCGGCGGCTTCGCACTGAGCGCCGCGCTGCATGTGCACCTCGGCGGAGGGATCGCCCCTGAGACGGCCGAGACCCTCGCCGCCGCGGCACACGAGGTGTGCCCCTACTCGGTCGCCACCCGCGGCAACGTGCCGGTGACCGTCACCACCACCGTGGCCTGACCATCCCACTCCCCCCGACAGAGAGGCATCATGACCACCACCCTCCACCCGGCGCTCGCGGCGCCGTTCGGCGCGACGCTGCGCCGCCTGTACCTCGTCCGCTTCGCGTTCGCCCTCGTCTGGGCGGCGCTTCTGCTCCTGACCTCGCCCGGCGAGGGGCCGCTCCTGACCGTCCTGCTGGTCGTCTACCCGCTCGCCGACGCGGCCGCCGTCCTGTGGCAGCTGCGATCCGATCGCCGCACGCCGGGTTCGCGGGCGGCGGAGCGGATCAACGTGGTGGTCAGCGTCGCCGTCGCCGTCGCGCTCGGCTGGGCGTCCACGGTGTCCGTCGCCGCCGCCCTCGGCGTCTGGGGCCTGTGGGCCGCGGCCTCCGGCCTCGCGCAGCTCGTCACCGCCGTGCGGCGCCGCAGCTCCGGCGGCCAGGTGCCGCAGATCCTGAGCGGTGCCCTCTCGATCGTGGCCGGGGTCGCCTTCCTGGCCCAGTCGTTCCAGGACGCCACCAGCATCGCGGGTGCGGGCGGCTACGCCGTCCTGGGCGGCCTCTTCTTCCTGGTCTCCGCCATCCGCCTGACGGTGCTGCTGCGGCGGGCGTCGTGACGGGCGCCGAGGCACGTCGTCCCGACTACGACCTGATCGTCCTGGGCGCCGGCCCGGCCGGAGAGAACGTCGCCGACTACGCGACCCAGCACGGAGTGCGTGCGGCGATCGTCGAATCCGAGCTCGTCGGAGGCGAGTGCTCGTACTGGGCGTGCATGCCGTCCAAGGCGCTCCTCCGCAGCGGACACGCGATCCGGGCGGCTCGACGCCTCGCCGGCGCCCGCGAGGCGGTCGGCGGTGCCGTCGACGCCGCCGCGGTCCTGGCCCGGCGGACGTCGTTCACCTCCGACTGGAAGGACGACGGCCAGGTCGCCTGGCTCGACTCCGCGGGCATCGACCTGATCCGCGGCCGCGGCCGCATCGCCGGCACCGGCCTGGTCCGCGTCGACGACCGGGTCTACTCCGCGCGGGCGGTCGCCCTCGCGACCGGCTCCGTTCCGATCCTGCCCGACATCCCCGGCCTCGCCGCCGCCGCGCCGTGGGGCACCCGCGAGGCGACCGCGGCCGACCACGTCCCCGCTCGGCTGGTCGTCATCGGCGGCGGAGTCGCCGGCGTCGAGCTCGCCTTCGCGTTCGCGTCCCTCGGCTCGCGAGTCACCCTCCTGGCTCGCACCGGGCTGCTCGACCGCGAGGAGCCCTTCGTCGGCGACCACCTCGCGGCGGCACTGGCCGAGGAGGGGGTCGACGTGCGGCTCGGCGTCACGCCCGCACGCGTCGACCGCGACACCGACGGGCTCGTCACGGTCGTCCTCGACGACGGCACGCGGCTCGTCGCCGAGGAACTCCTGTCCGCGACCGGGGGCCGCCCGAACACCGACGACCTCGGCCTCGAGTCCGTCGGGCTCGACCCGGGCGCGGGGCTGACGGTGGACGAGACGATGCTCGTCGACGGCACCGACTGGCTCTACGCCGTGGGCGACGTCAACGGCCGTGCGCTGCTCACCCACCAGGGCAAGTACCAGGCGCGCGCGGCGGGCGAGGCGATCGCCGCACGACTGCAGGGCCGGCCGGTCGCCGACGAGCTCTGGGGCCGGCACGCGGCCTCGGCGGACCAGCTGGCCGTGCCCCGCGTGGTGTTCTCCGACCCCGAGGTCGCCAGCGTCGGGCTCTCCGAGGCCCGTGCGCGCGAGCGAGGACTCCACGTCCGGGCCGTGGAGTACGACCTCGGCCAGGTCGCGGGGGCCGCCCTCCACGCCGACGACTACGCCGGCCGCGCCAAGCTCGTCGTCGACGAGGACCGCGGCGTGATCGTCGGTGCGACCTTCGTCGGCCAGGACGTCGCCGAGCTCCTGCACGCGGCGACCATCGCGATCGTCGGCGAGGTCACGATCGAGCGGCTCTGGCACGCCGTCCCCGCCTACCCCACCATCAGCGAGATCTGGCTGCGGCTCCTCGAGACCTACGGCCGGCCGCCCGGGCGTCGGCCGCTCGACGCCTGACAGGACGATCGCCGACAACCTCATGCCGCTCATGGCGCCCAGCCAACCGGTCAGCCGTCGACGAAGGTGAGACTGGTCGCGTCGTAGCGGCCGCCGGCGACCCGCTCGGGCGGGGCGGCGGCCTCGATGGCGGCGACGTCCTCGGCGGACAACTCGATGGCCAGGGCCGACAGGTTCTCCTCCAGGTACCGCTGCCGCCGGGTGCCCGGGATCGGCACCACGTCGCCGCCGCGATGCTGGAGCCATGCCAGGGCGAGCTGGCCGGCGGTGACGCCCTTCGCCGCGGCCAGCTCCTCGAGCGTGGCGACGATCGCCAGGTTCCGCTCGAGGTTGCCGTCGGCGAACCGCGGCTGGCCGCGCCGCACGTCGGTGTCCGCCAGGCCGTCGACCGTCGTGTACCGGCCGGTGAGGAAGCCGCGCCCGAGCGGAGCGAACGCGACGATGCCGATGCCGAGCTCGCGGCACACCGGGACGATCTCCGCCTCCATGTCGCGGGTCCAGAGCGACCACTCGCTCTGCAGGGCGGCGATCGGGTGCACCGCATGCGCGCGCCGGATGGTCTGCGCCCCGGCCTCGGACAGCCCCAGGTGCCGGACCTTCCCGGCCCGCACCAGCTCGGCCATCGCGCCGACGGTCTCCTCGATCGGCACCCGCGGATCGACCCGGTGCTGGTAGTAGAGGTCGATGTGGTCGACCCCGAGCCGGCGCAGCGACGCGTCGCACGCCTGCCGCACGTAGGCGGCGTCACCACGGATGACGGTGGGCTCGCCCAGCCGGTTGGCGAAGCCGAACTTCGTCGCCAGCACCACCTCGTCGCGGCGCCCGGCGACGGCCCGGCCGATCAGCTCCTCGTTGTGCCCGGCGCCGTAGAAGTCGGCCGTGTCCAGCAGGGTCACGCCGAGGTCGAGCGCGCGGTGCAGGGTCGCGGTCGACTGTGCGTCGTCGGTGGCCCCGTAGCCGTGGCTCATGCCCATGCACCCAAGGCCCTGCGCCGAGACGGCCAGCGCGCCGAGGCGCCGGGTGGGGATGTCGGTCATCTCGCTGCCTCCTGATCCGGTTGCGTCCGTCCACGACGCTACGGATTCGAGCGCGCTCGAAGACAATCGGAGGTGCGCGGCGAGAGTACCCAGGACCGTCCAGGAGAACGGCGCCGTGGGCGCATCCTCTGCGGCGGATGCGCCCACGGCGAGTCTCGTGGTCAGCTCACGCTGAAATCGGTGAAGCTGAACTGCCCGGTGACGCCGGCCGCATGCGAGGTGGCGACGAGCCCGCCGTCCTGTGTGGCGGCGATGCCGGCCAGGGCCACGGTGGGCCCGACCTTCGTCCACGTCGTGCCGTCGATCGAGTAGTAGCCGCTGACGTCGTTCCCCGACCGGACCAGCCGCACCCAGGCAGGCGCACGGACACCGCCGACGCTGCTGACGGAGTCCAGATACCCGTTGCCATTGGCGTCCCACTGGAAGGAGACGCCGTTGCCGGGGGTGACGACCATGACCGCGTAGCCGGCCGACGCACCGGCAGCCGTGACGTCGTTGCGAATGACCACACCGGCCTTGGCCCAGGCATTGGTGTCGTCCAGGTGAGTCACTCGCGCCGTCACCGTCGAGTCCTGGCCGACGGCGTCGTCGTCGTAGATCGCGCCGTACTCGTCGAACGATCCGGCGCCGTCCTGCCACATGTCGGTGCCGGACGTGAGGATCGCGTAGCCCGATCCGGCCTCGGCGAACCTGCTCGCCACGGAGCCGTAGCCGTTCAACGAGGTCAACGGGTTGAGGGCGGTGAGCGTCAGAGACCGGTCCTCGGCGTACTCCATGCCGTCGTAGCGCACCGTCAGCGCGGCCTCGATCGTCGCCCGGCTCACGGGCTCCGAGAACGAGGCCGGCGCCGTCACCGTCCAGGACGCGGAGGCCGTCGCTCCCGGTGCCAGCACGGGAGACACCGGTTTGCCGGCCCGGACGGCGCTCCATCCTTCGGGAACGTCGATCGCGGCCCGCAGGCCCGACAGCCGATCACCGGTCAGGTTCTCGATGGAGGCGGTGACGACGGTGGAACCTCCGGCGTCCAGAGTCGCCGGGTCTGCCGTGAGGGACACCTCGAGCGGTCCACTGCGTCGCACCAGATCGGTCGAGGCGGCCACGTCACCGCTCGCAGTGACGACGAACAGGCGATACGTGCCCGGCCTCCGTGGCACGGCGATGCTCGTCGCGTCTCCCGTCGCCGTGGTCATCGTGTCGCCGGCGGCGAAACGGGTCGTGCCCTCGGGCGCGAGCCAGATGGTCGCCGACTCGTCGCCCGTGCCTCGGATCGGGATCGAGGCCACAGACGGGTCGACCTCCACGCTGGACGGAAGTACGTGGTCGGGCGACAGGGTCGCGCCCGGTCCCAGGAGGTCGCGATAGGCGGGCTCGAGGCCGGAATTCACCGTGACCGCGTAGCCCTCCAGCGGCCAGACTCCGTCCGGGAACACCATGATGGGCTCGATGAGGCTGTCCGGCGGGTCGTTCGCGTACTTGTTCCACACGGTCGCCCACGTGTTGGTGACCGTCAGATGGTGCTTGGAGCCCCAGTCCTCGGAGTTGATCGTGTAGGTCACGCCTTCAGAGATGTCGAGTACGTTGCTGTCGAACGTGATGTAGGCCGACGCCTCATCGGCATGCAATCCGTAGGTGTGTCCGGCCCGCACACCGTCGATGTAGTTGTGCGAGATGACGGTGTCCGGCTGAGCGCCGAGTGTATAGACGGGACCGGTGTCGTTCCGGTCGTTCACGGTGTCGATGAACGTGTTGTATCGGATGCTGTTGTTCCTGGCGACCGTGGTGGGGTTGCCCGGTTCGATCGAGCCGGGAGACCCGTTGAAGTTCCACCAGCCCCAGCCCATCGAGATTCCGGCCCAGGACGTCTTCTCGATCACGTTGTGCTCGAACGCCAGCGTGTCGACGAAGTAGGCGGCGACCGCGGCGGAACCGAGGAACAGCTGCGCGCTCTCGTACACGTAGTTGTTCGTGATCTGAATGTTCGTCGGAGCGCCCTCGACGTCCGCCGGGAACTTCTCCTTGTTGTCCGCCGTCGCATCGCCGATGTACACGTGCTGCGGGTGGCCGATGTTGATCGCCGTGCCGCCGACGTCCCTCGTCACGTTGCCGGTGAGTTGTGAGTCGACGACGTCGTTGATCAGCGAAATGCCGTCGGCTCCGGTGTGCTCGACCCGGTTACGCTCGAAAGAGATGTTCGCCGCACTGGTCACCTCGATGGCAGCGGGCTGCAGGTCGACGTTCCGGTAATGGTAGACGTGGAAGTTGCCGTGCACGTAGGCGGAGTTGATGATGTTGCCCTGCTGCGCCTGCTTGAACGAGGCCCCGTCCACGTCGGCGAGGTTCCAGTCGGTGTGCCGCACGGTTATACCCTCGAAGCTGAGGTCGTGGACGCGTTCCGTCCTCGACGTGCCGGCAATGCGCAGAGCCGTCTGAACGCCGTTCGGCGCGAAAACGGACGCGGCAGCCATGTCCTCGGACGCGGCTTTGTAATAGTAGACGGTCTTGGCGGTGCGGTCGTAGTAGAATTCGCCGGGCTCATCGAGAAACTCATAGGCGTTCATGAGCTTGTGATTCCCGCGGATCTGGAAGTTGCCGTTGAAGGCACCCGCAGCGATCGCGGCGCCAGGTTGCTGCAGCAACAGCACGCGGCTCGCACCGTCCTCGCTGGTGGTGACATCGCGCACGCCGACGATCGCCGTGGTCCAGGTGGTGGCCGTCTGGATCTCGATGTCCTCGACGTTGTCGTCGATCTCCGGCACGTCGGCCAGCGCATACATCGCGCCGTCGCACTCAGTGCCCGATTCCCACGCCCAAGGTGCCTGCCCCGCGGTCACCGTGTACTCGCCGTAGCATCCCTGCGACCGCACGTCCTGGTATGCCATGACCGCACGCCGGTCGTCGACGTAAAGGGCGCGGAGCTTGTCCGCCCGATCCAGCGGAGCCGACCAGATGCTTCCGTCGTGCTGTGTCCAGCCGGTGATCTCGGTGCCCGTCTCGAGCACCGGCGTCTCGTTCTCGAATGCCGAGTAGATCACCCGGTGGCCGTCCGTGCCCGAGTCTTCGGGACCGAACTCGACCGTGCTCTCGATCGGGTACGAGCCGCCGCGAAGGTAGACGTGGATGTCACCGGACATGTTCGAGTTGATCTCGCGCACCGCGTCACGCGCGCGCTCGAGCGTCCGAAATGGAGCCTCGAGCGTGCCCGCATTCGCGTCATCACCGTCGGGGGCGACATAGAACGCGTTCTCGGCCGCTGCCGACGTCTGCGCCGAACCACCGACGAGCGCGGTCACGACGACGAGCGCCGTCGCCACCAACGCGGTGCAGGTGCCGAACCCTCGCCGAACCCGCGCCCTTGCTGTTCCGGTCATGGCTTGCACTTCCCTTCCAAGCTCGTGACGGCCGCAGCCGTCTCATTCCCTGAGCGATTTCTCCGCACTTCGATGCGACGCTCCTCGAGTGGCGTTGATCGCAGCGGCTGCCCGGCCGCACGGTGACACGCGAAGATCACCGCCCGACCGGCATGACGTCGGCTCGAGCCGTCAACCCGGTGTCAACGGTGTCGTCGGCTGGACCGCCCCATTGCGCGGCGTGGCGGCGAACAACCGCCGGCCGGCGGCTTCGGGCCGCACGTGAGGTCCGTTGGGTGTGGACATGCGCCGGCCGTCGACGTTCGACGCGATCGCGTCCTCGTCGACCTGAATCCCGAGCCCGGGGCTGTCGCCGAGCACGAAGGAACCGTCCTCGATGCGCATGTCGAGGGACACCCCCCGCGGCGGCTCGAGGTCTTGCAGCTCACTCACGATGTGATTCGGTACGCAGGTCGCGGCGTGCAGCAGTCCGATCGGCAGGTTCCCGATCGGACTGACGGGGAGATCGTGCGCGTGCGCCAGGACCGCGACTCTGAGGAAGTGGCTGATCCCCCACACCGCGCTCGTCTGCACGATGTCGATGGCGCCCTTGGAGAGCAGCGGCCGGAACTGCTCCAGGCCGGTGAGGTTCTCGCCGGCGGCGACCGAGGCGCGGATCCCGCGACCGACCACGGCCAGGCCTTCGGCGTCCCAACGACGGACCGGTTCTTCGACCCAGGTGAGGTCGAAGGCCTGTTCCAGTTCACCGATGTGACGAACGGCCTGCTTGCGTGTCCAGGACTCGTTCGCGTCGATCATCAGCCCCGGCCGCACTCCACGTGCGGATTCGGCGAGAACGTCATGGACCAGACCGAGCCGGTGTCGATCACGCTCGATGTCGAGCCCGCCCTTGAGCTTCGCCGCTCGCAGTCCACGAGCGGCGTAATCGCGGTAGACCGACACCAGTTCGTCGTCGGTGAGCCCGATGTCCAGGCCGGAGGCGTAGGCCGGGATCGTCCGGTCGCGTCCGCCCAGCAACCGCCACAGTGGTTCACCGGCGGCCTTGGCCTTGATGTCCCACAACGCGGTGTCGAAAGCACCGATGGTGCCGAAGAGCGCCCCCGCGTGACCGGCCTTGAAGGTCTGCCGCAGCATCCGGTCATACAGAGCCGTCGTGCTCCGCGGATCTTCACCCTCGATGGCGGCGAAGATCGTATCGGCCTCGACGTGCGAGCCCGGGCCGATACCGGTGATCCCCTCGTCGGTCTCCACCATGATCAACGGCAGGGTGGTGATGCCGTCGGCGAACACCCCGTTGGCATCGCCGACGGGCCGGCCCCAGTCCTGGGACGTCGTGAAGGTGCGAAACCCGGTAATGCGCATATCAGCCCTTCGTGGAACCGGCCGTGACGCCGTCGGCGATCTGCCGCTGGAAGAAGAGATAGATCAACAGCACGGGCAGGGCGGCGATGAGCACGCCGGCTGCGAAGGTCGGGATGTTGTCGGAATATTGCCCGCGCAGCGCCGTGACGCCGACCATGAGCGTGCGATGGTCGGCCGACGGCATGAGCAGGAGCGAGATGAGCACGTCGTTCCAGCAGAACAGTGCGTTGAGGATGCCGACGGACAACAGCGCCGGCCGCCCGATCGGCAGCATGATTCGCCGGTAGACGCCGTACAGGGTGTTGCCGTCGATCCTGGCCGCGTCGATGATATCGGCGGGAACTCCGGCATAGTAGCTGGTCATCAGGAAGATGGTGAACGGCAGGAACTGCGCCACATATGCCAGGACGAGACCAGGATAGGTGTCGAGCAATCCGGTGTCGGCCATCGTTCGGGCCAACGGAACCATGATCACCTGGAAGGGAATGAACAACGCCGCCAGGCAACCCAGGAACAGGGCTCGTGAACCTCTGAAGCGCAATTGGCCGAGCGCGAATCCGGCCATCGAACCGATGATCAGGAGGAATGTCACCGAGAGCCCCACGACCACGATGGAGTTCACGAAATAGCGAGCCATTCCTACGCTGTTCCAGGCTCCCTCGATGTTGCTCCAGCGCAACGATTCCGCCACCGAGAACCGATCGAGCACGTACTCGTGTCGTGTCTTCATCGCGACGTTCGTGGTGAACACGAGCGGGTAGATCGTCGCCAGAGCCAGCAGGGCCATGGGAATGGCCACGAACCATTTCCCGACCCGCGCGCCGCCCATCAGTCCTCCCTCCCCGTCCGGCGGAGGATGCTGAGCTGAAGCAGCCCGACGACCAGCATGATCAGGAAGAGGATGGTGGACGCGGCGGAAGCCAGCGCCGGACGGTTCATCTGCCCCTGCTGGATCCAGATGTAGTACTCCGGCAGGTAGGTCGACCCCTCGGGGCCACCGCTCGTCATGACGTAGAGCAGCCCGAACATCGAGGTCAGCATCCCGATCATGGTGGTCACGAAGACGAACTGGATCGTGCGGGTCAGCCCCGGGATGATCACGTGCCGGATCACCTGCCGCAGCGAGGCGCCGTCGACGCGAGCGGCGTCCAGCAGGGCCGCGTCCAGGGTGGCGAAGCCGGCCAGGAAGACCACCAGCCCCATGCCGAATGTCGCCCACACGTGTACGCCGACGACCATGAACATGGCGACGTCCGGATCGCCGAGCCAGTCGACCGGACCGACGCCGACGCTTCCGAGAACGGTGTTGAGGGGGCCGTCGAACGCGAGGAGGAGATTGAAGATCGCGCCGACGATCACCGGCGACAACACCGCCGGGAAGAAGTACACGCTCCGGAAGAACCGGTGACCCGGAACTCGCAGGTAGATGAACGTCGCGAGGAGACCGGGGACCGCGACGGCCACCGGCAGCAGCACCACCAGCAGGCCCACATTGCGCAGCGCCTGCTGGAACAGCGGGTCGTCGAACAGGGCCAGGTAGTTGTCCAGGCCCACCGCCTCGCCGTTGCGGTCGCCGTCGCCGGTGAACGAGAAGTTCACCCCCAGCAGCAACGGGTACAGCCGCAGCCCGACGATGATCAGCACTGCGGGCGCCACCAGGACGTAGGGCGCCAGCCGCTCCCAATCCCGAGCCCGCGAACGGGCCCGCCGGCTGCCATCCGGTCCGGAGCGGTCGTCCACGGTCCGCCCGTCTGCCGCCGCGAACGGCTCCGTCGTACTGACGGAGCCGGCCGACGGCGGCGAGCCTCCTACCGGCACTCGTTCAACCCGCCTGGTCCGAGGCCGCCAGCTGAGCGACCGCATCGTCCACCGTGACCGACCCGCTCAACAGCTGCTGGGACAACCGGTGGATCAGCTCCAGCGTCTGCGACGACAGCGCCACGTGGAGCGCCTGCTTTCCGGTCTGGATCTCTCCCACGATCGTCGACACGGCCGGGCCGGCATCGGAGACGTCGATCGTGGTGTCGGAGACGATCGCGCCGGCATCGGCGTAGAAGGCCTCCAACGCCTCCGTGGAGCTCAGCGAACGCACGAGGTCGGCGGCCAGGTCCGGGTCGGACGTCCAGTTCATCACCGCGTACCCGATGCCGCCGTCGTACGGCAGGCTCGGGGTCGCCTCCGGGTTGACGACGGGCGCCGTCATCACGCCGACGTTCTCCGCGCCGAGGAACTCGTTGAAGTCCTTCCAGTGCCCGATGTCCGACATCAGGCCGATCATGTTCGCCGCCTCACCGGCCTGGAAGATCGCGAACGAGTCGTTGAACATCGCCGTCGAGTTCGCGCCCTCGTTGTTCAGTCCGGTGTCACCGGCGGCCTTCCACAGCTCGAAGATCTGCTTCACATGCGGCGACGACCAGTCCCGATCACCGGCGATCCAGGCGTCGTACTCCTGCGGCGTGAGAACCGCCGAACCCATCGCCGACAGGAAGAACTCGATGCCGTAGCCCTCCTTGTTCCCGAGCGCGATACAGTCGGCGCCGGTGGCCGTCTTGATGGTGCCGCAGTCGGCGACGAAGTCGTCCCACGTGGCCGGCGGGTTCTCCGGGTCGAGCCCGGCCTGCTCGTACAGCGCCTTGTTGTAGTAGATCGGGTGGCCCTGCAGCGTCAGCGGCACCGCGAAGACCTGGCCGTCCTGGCTGAACGCCTCCCATCCGGCGAGACGCTCGCGGTCGTCTGCGACGTAGTCGTCGAGCGGCAGCAGTGCATCCACCCGGTCGCGGATCTGACCGCCGCCGTTGAAGAGCACCACATCGGGGCCCTCCCCTGCCTGGATGGCCGTGCCCAGCAGTGTGTAGTACTGATCGAACGGCTGCGCCACGAACTCGACCGTCACGTCGGGATGCTTCTCCGCGAAGTCGGCCTTCGCCTGCTCGTAGTAGCCGGCCGCGTTCTCCTCACCGGATTTCCAGTCCCAGACGACCAGCGTGTCGGTGGATTCGCCGGACGACGAGGACTCGGAGTCCGAGGCGCTGCCACAGCCGGCCAGCGCCAGTCCTCCGACCAGGACCGCGGACCACAGTGCTCGCTGCTTCATTGCCGCTCACTCTCGCGTGGTGGCCGGTTGCCCCGGCCAAGGTGTGCAGATGGGGCGAAACGTAACTCGTATGACGTCTGACGTCAATCGAATGACGTATAGTGGACAACAGGAAGACGCGTCGTGAACGCGTCGTGGCAACGGAGGGGACATGACCGCACCGCGGGGAACGACGGTGAGCGCCACAGCGCCTCCCGCCTGGGTGCAGCGGCCGGCCAACCTGGCCAAGGCCGTCACCGCGGAACTGGTGCAGCGCATCGTCCGCGGCGAGCATCCTCCCGGCTCGGCCCTTCCGCCGGAGCCCGCTCTCTGCGAGTCGTTCTCGGTGAGTCGAACCGTGGTACGCGAGGCCGTGAAGATCCTGCAGGAGAAGGGACTGGTCCAGATCCGGCAGGGATCGGGCACCATGGTGCTGCCGCCGTCGTCGTGGAACATGCTCGACGAGCTCGTCCTCGGCGCCACCATCGCCGAGGACGACAGCCTGGCCATCCTCGACGACCTCGTCGTCACCAGACGCCTGCTGGAGGCGGACATGGCCAACGTCGCCGCACGCCTGGCCACCGAGGATGTGATCGAGCAACTGGCGTCTCTCGTCGAGCGCATGGATCAGCTCGTCGACGACCACGTCGCCTACCACGAACACGACCGCGCCTTCCACGACACCGTCATGCGGACCTCCGGCAACCGCATCGCCCGTGGCGTGGTGCGTTCCCTCGAGAGCCAGGTCAGCAATACCGCCCGCTACATGGGGCAGACGGCACGAGAGTTGTGCGTGGCATCCAACCGCGGTCACCGACGCATCTACGAGCGCATCGCCGCCGGCGACCCCGACGGTGCGGCGGAGGCCATGTTCACCCACATCACTGAGGCGTGGGTCGTCCGCCGCAGCGGTCAAGGAGATCCCACGCGACTCGTCCGGTGACGCGATCGGCGGTCGCTGCGGAACACCGCCGCGGCGGCTGCGCTCGCGCACGGTCTACCCGATCGCGATGGCGAAGATGTGCATCGCCGGCACGCCGCCGGCGACGCCGTCGCTGACCCGTGGGAGGTCCACCCGGACGACCTCCTTGTCCTCGAGCGAGGCGCTGGCGAAATAGATCGTCGCGGCCGTGTTCACCTGCTGGTTGCCGGGCCGGTTCTGATAGGGCGCCACGACGGCTGCGTCGCCTTCGGGCCGCGGCGCGCCGTACCAGTCGGGCACGCTCAGCGTGAAGGTCTGCCGTGTTCCGTCGGCGTAGACCACCGTCGCCGGTCCGGCGACCGCTCCGTAGGTACCGCTCGCCAGGAAGCCGATCGTGGACCCTCGGCCGGACATCGCCAGCGACTGTCCGGTGGCGACGGCGTTGTCGGGCGTGCCCGACGGCACGTCGGGCCAGGTGAAGTCGAGGCCACCATGGCTGACGACGCTGCCCGGCGTGACGCCGGCCTGGGCCAGCGCCTGCGCCGAGATCGATGCGCCGTTGCCGTCGAAGTTGCCGGTTCCGGTGTTGGTGTCGTCGGTGACGGCCACGTTGCTGAAGCTCTCCTCCAGCGTGATCGCGGTGCCGTCCCAGACCCGCACCTCGGCATCCGCCGTCGCCGTCCAGTCGGGGCCGCTCGCGACCCCCGTCAGCAGCGCCGCCTCGGTCTCGACGCCCTCGGGAACGGTGACGCGGAACTCGACGGTCTGCTCCGTGCCCGGTGGCAGCGGACGCAGATCGACCTGCTCGGGCTCGACCGTCCAGCCCTCGGGGACCTGGAGCGACACGGCCGCGCGCACGACCGGCAGCTCGACCGCGCGGAGCCGCACACTCACCGTGGCAGGCTGGGCCGGAGAGACCTCGACCGGCGCGGACACCGTGAGCTTCTGCACCGCGTAGGCGCGATACGTGTGACCGGCCTCGCCGATCAGCTCGATGAGGTCGGAGCCCACCTTCGACGTGCGCGCTCGTCCGCCGCGGGTGACATCGAGCACGGCGAACCGTCCGGCGAACAGCTTCCCGCGCACGGTGACGGTGCCGTCGCGGTCGGGGGTGATGCGGTACTCGTCGGCCTGCCCGTCGCTCCACGTTACGCCGACCGTGTGGCCGCCACGTCCTCGCAGGCCGGTCACGGTGCCGTCGGGCCAGGCCGGCGGCAGTGCCGGCAGCAGGTGCAGCTCTCCGGTGTGGCTCTGCAGCAGCATCTCCGCGATGCCACCGGTGGCGCCGAAGTTGCCGTCAATCTGGAACGGCGGGTGTAGATCGAACATGTTCGGCGCCAGCCTGGCCGGTGTCACCAGGTAGTTGATCAGGTCGTGCGCCCGCCTGCCCTCCTCCAGCCGGGCCCAGAAGTTGATCTTCCATGCCAGCGACCATCCGGTGCCGTCGTCGCCGCGGATCTCGAGCGTTCGCTTGGCGGCCTGGAAGAGCTCCGGCGTTCCGCGTTTGGTGATCTGGTTGCTGGGATGCAGGCCGTAGAGGTGAGAGACGTGGCGGTGCGTGCGCTCGGTCTCCACCCAGTCGTAGAGCCACTCCTGGATGTTTCCCCGCGAACCGATCGTCATGGGGGCCAGGCGCTCCTGGGTGGCCAGGACCTGAGCACGAAAGTCCTCGTCCAGCCCCAGGATCTCGCTCGCCCTCGCGCAGCCGGTGAACAGGTCGGTGAGGATCTGGTTGTCCATCGTCGGGCCGGCCGCGACGCTGGCATTCGCGTGGTGGCTGAGCTCCGGGGAGTTGGACGGATTGGTGACGAGATAGCCGAGGTTCGGCTCCTCCACCAACGTGTCCAGGAAGAACTGCGCGGCGCCCTTCATCGCGGGGTAGTACCGGCGCAGGAAGTCCAGGTCACCGGTGAACAGGTAGTGGTCCCAGATCATCGTGGCCAGCCAGGCTCCGCCGGTCTGCCACATTCCCCAGAACGCCCCGTCGACGACGGAGGTCGCCCGCCAGCCGTCGGTGTTGTGGTGGGTGACCCAGCCGCCGGCGCCGTACTGCACCTCGGCGGTGCGCGCACCCGTGACGGTGAGGTCGTCGATCATCGAGAACACCGGCTCGAAGCATTCGGACAGGTTCGTGGTGTCCGCGGGCCAGTAGTTCATCGGCAGGTTGGCGTTGATCGTGTACTTGGAGTCCCATGACGGGAAGAGCTGGTCGTTCCAGATGCCCTGGAGGTTGGCCGGCTGGGTGCCCGGCCGCGACGAGGAGATCAGCAGGTACCGGCCGAACTGGAACAGCAGGGCGGAGAACTGCGGATCGTCCACGGCGCCGTGCTGGGCGATCCGGACGTCGGTCGGCTGATCGGCCGCCGGCGTGCGCCCGAGGTCCAGCGTGGTCCGATCGAACAGCTCCTGGTACTCCGCGACGTGCCGGCTGCGCAGCTCGTCGAACGAGCTACCGGCGGCCGCCTCGAGGTGACGTGCGGCGATGCCCTGGTAGTCACCGCTGACGTCGGAGTAGTTCACGTAGCTGCTTCCGATCGAGACGAACAGGAGCACGCTGTTCGCGCCCACCACCGTCAGCCGGCCGCCCGCGCTGCTGACGCTGCCACCGTCGGCGACAGCTCGCGCCAGCGCGAGGAACCGCACCTGGCCGGAGACGCCCTCCTGGTTGCTGGAGATGCCGTCCAGCGCGATCGTGGCGCCGTCCCGGCTGGCGACGGTGTTCCGTTGCGCACTGTCGAACGCCGCGGTGAACGAGATGGACCCGGGCGCATCGGCGGTCAGCCGCATGACGACGACCTGGTCCGGCGCGCTGACGAAGGTCTCGCGCCGATAGGTCACCCCGCCGACGACGAAGCTGGTCAGCGCGGTGGCGGTGGTCAGATCGAGCTGCCGGTGGTACTGGGTCGCGCCGCTCATGCCGGGGACGGTGAGGCGCAGATTGCCCGCGGTCTGATACGCCAGCTGACCCACCGGGTTGCCCAGCATGTTCTGGTTGATGAGGTTCTGCGCCTGCACCCACTGGTCGGCGAAGACCAGTCGCCGGACCTCGGGCAGGACCGCCAATGCCCGCGGGTTGGCCGCGTCGTGCGGCCCGCCGGCCCAGATGGTGTCCTCGTTGAGCTGCAGCCGCTCGGTCTCGGGATTGCCGAAGACCATGGCGCCGAGCCGGCCGTTGCCGAGCGGAAGCGCGCGCAGCCAGTCGTTCCCGGCCGGTTCGTCATACCAGAGTGCGAGGTCGTCGGCCGCCTGGACCTCGGGCGGCGGAGTGGACGAAGCCCGAGCGGCCGCCGTCCACTGCAGGGGAAGCAGCAAGGCCCCCACACCCGCGGCGCCGAACTTGATCGCTTGCCTTCTGGTCACGTCTGGCATCTCGGTCCTCCATTGGACGTCGTCAACGCGAGCGGCCTTCACCGCACCCACGTGAGCCCGGCCTCGTCGAAGCGGAAGGGTCCGACCGGGCGGACGGCGCGGCAGCTGAGCTAGGGTGTCGGCAAATCTACAAAGATGTGACGTATCGCGTCAACAGACTGGATCAACCAGGACAATCAGCACTGTCGGACGAGTTCGGCGGGTTAAACATCTAATCTTCTGCCGGATCGCGCGGCCATGGCGCCGTCCGGGGTTCTGCGCACCCAGGCTCTTCGGGGACCCGCGCACGACGATGCCTCGCGCCTGCTCGTCGCCATCAGATTGCCCAGATACATAAGATGACTGCGGACGGACCTGCGCAGTCGAGCGTTGACGCTGCCGGAACGGCCTCCATATACTGCCCGAGTCATCTGATCTTTGGTCCGAATCTGGCGAGGGACCCTATGCCGCAGATCACCGGCGTCACCGTCGAGGACGTCCGCTTCCCCACGTCGCTGACCGGCGACGGTTCGGACGCGATGAACAAGGACGGCGACTACTCGGCGGCGTATGTCGTGGTGCACACCGACGGCACCGACACCGCGGGCGCCCCACTCACCGGCCACGGCCTGACCTTCACGATCGGCCGGGGGAACGACATCGTCGTGGCCGCGGCGCTCCAGCAGGCGACCCGCCTCGTCGGCCGTGACGTCGACGAGATGGCCGCCGACATGGGCGGGGTGTATCGGTTCCTCACCTCGGACACCCAGCTGCGCTGGCTGGGGCCGGAGAAGGGCGTCGTGCACCTCTCGCTCGCGGCCGTCCTGAACGCGTCGTGGGATCTCGTGGCGCGCCGGTCGGGCAAGCCGCTGTGGCGTCTGCTGGTCGACATGTCCCCCGAGGAGCTCGTCGACGTCGCGGACCTGCGTTATCTCTCCGACGCTCTCACCCGCGACGACGCACTGCGGATCCTCCGTGCCAAGGAGGCGACGAAGGCCGCCCGCGTCGCCGAGCTCGCCCGCACTGGGTATCCCGCCTACACCACGTCGGCGGGCTGGCTCGGCTACGACGACGACAAGCTGCGCCGGCTCTGCCAGGAGGCCGTCGACGCCGGCTACGGGTACATCAAGCTCAAGGTCGGCGCGGATCTGGACGACGACATCCGCCGTTGCTCCATCGCCCGCGAGATCATCGGGTACGAGCGCAAACTGATGATCGACGCGAACCAGGTGTGGGACGTCGGCCAGGCCATCGACTGGGTCCGAGCGCTGGCGCGGTTCGAGCCACACTGGATCGAGGAACCGACCGGACCCGACGACATCCTGGGCCACGCGACCATTCGGCGCGCCGTCGCGCCCATCGGAGTCGCCACCGGGGAACACTGTCACAACAGGGTCATGTTCAAGCAGCTGTTCCAGGCTGAGGCCATCGACTTCTGCCAGCTCGACACGGGCCGGCTGGCCAGCATCAACGAGATCGTCGCGGTCCTGCTGCTCGCAGCCAAGTTCGGGGTGCCGGTCTGCCCGCACGCCGGCGGCGTCGGTCTGTGCGAGATGGTCCAGCACGTCGCCGTGCTCGACTACGTCGCCGTCTCCGGTGATCTGACGAACCGGGTCACGGAGTTCGTCGACCATCTGCACGAGCACTTCACCGACGCCTGCGTCGTGCGGGACAGCGGTTCGGGCACGGCCTACGTCCTTCCGGAGGCTCCCGGCTACTCGACGCGCATGCGACCGGAGTCGGTCGACGAGTACCGGTTCCCCGATGGGCGGTACTGGGCGGCAACGGCGACACCAGCGCTCACGGGCGGCCAAGCACCCACCGCCGTGGGCCTCTAGGAACATACTCGTGTCATGTCCCGCACCGAGGAAGTCGTCGACGGCATCAAGCGCATGATCCTCGAGGGTGCGCTGCGCCCGGGCGACCGCCTGCCGATCGAGAAGGAACTCGCCGAGGTCCTGGGTGTCTCCCGTGGCCCGCTGCGTGAAGGCGTGTCGGCGCTGTCGATTCTGGGCATCCTCAACACGCGCCAGGGCGACGGTACGTACGTCACCAACCTCGACGTCACCCGTCTGCTCGCCCCCATGGGGTTCGTCATCGACATCCAGGGCGACCTCGCCGCCCAGCACACCCATGCGGTCCGTCGTCTGCTCGAATGCGAGGCCGCACGGCTCGCGGCGACCCGCATCACCGACGAGGCGCTCCGAGACGCAGGGGCCCTGCTCGACGAGGCCGCCCGCATCGTCGGAGACGAGCCGCAACACCACGAGCGCCTCATCGAGACCGACATCGCCTTCCACCGCATCATCGCGGCCCACAGCGACAATCCGGTCCTGGTCGGGCTGATCGAGGCGTTCGCCGGCCGCACCGTCCGTGGACGACTCTGGCGAAGCCTGCACGAGGAGGGTGCGGACCGGCGCACCCATGAGGAGCACGTCGCGATACTGCGAGCACTCGAGGCACGCGATCCCGAGGCCGCGCGCATCCGGATGGCCAACCACCTGATCGGCGTCGAGGAGTCGCTGCGCGGCCGGCCGGAGGACGGCGACCCCTCCCCCGGCCCCGATGACGGCGCCTGAGCGCATCCTCAGCTCGCCGGCGCCAGCAGATCCGCCGTGCGCAAGCTGTCCCAGAGTTCCTCGGGCACCCGCACCCCGGCCCGGCGCAACGTCTCGTGCACCTGACCGGCACTGCGCATTCCGACGACGGTCGACACGACCGCGGGATGCGCCCTGACGAAGGCCAGCGCCGCCTCCGGCAGGGTGACGCCGTAGTCCTCACACACCTCGGCGATGGCGCGCACCCGCTCGATGAGCCGTGCAGGCGCCTGCCGATAGTCATACGTGGCGTCGGCCGGGGGGCGTTCGCTGGCGAGCAGCCCCGAGTTGTACACGCCCGCGATCACGACGCCGACTCCGCGGCCGGCCGCGGCGGGCAGGAGATCGGCGAGCGCGCCCTGCTCGAGCAGCGTGTAACGCCCCGCGCACATGACGATGTCGATGTCGGTCTCACGGACGAACCGTGCGAGCATCGCCGACTGGTTCATGCCGGCGCCGACCGCACCGACGACACCCTGGTCACGCAGCTCGATCAGCGTCGGCACCGCGGTGGCGACGGCTTGCTCCCAGTGATCGTCGGGATCATGGAGGTAGACGACGTCGACGCGGTCCAGGCCGAGGCGCTCCAGGCTCGACTCCAGGGAGCGCAGGATGCCGTCACGGCTGAAATCCCACTCCCGCCGGTGATCGGCGGGCACGTCGAAGCCCTCGGTGTCGCGCAGGTGCGCGGTCTCCGGCGACGGCACCAGCAGCCGGCCCACCTTCGTCGACACGACGAACTGGCCGCGCGGACGGCCGCGCAGCGCAGCTCCGAGACGCCGCTCGGACAGACCCAGGCCGTAGTGCGGGGCGGTGTCGAAGTATCGGATGCCGGCGTCCCAGGCCGCATCGACCGCCGCCCCGAACTCGTCGTCGGACGTCGCGCGGAAGAGGTTCCCGCCCTGGGCGGCCCCGAAGCCCAGCTCGCTGAGCCCGAGATCGGCGCCTCGCGCCGGCCGGCCACGGTTCATCGGTCATCCAGTCCGTAGATGCGGCGCGCGGTACGGTGCCAGATCATCGCCTGTGCGCCGGCATCGCACTCCTCGAGCAGCTCTGACAGCGTGGCGATCCACTCGCGGTACGACGTCGCGAGCAGGCACACCGGCCAGTCGGAGCCGAACATGAGCCGCTCCGGCCCGAAGCACTCGAGCGCCGTACGCACCACGGGCCGGAGCGACGCGGGCGTCCATGTCGACCAGTCGGCCTCGGTCACCAGACCGGAGAGCTTGGCCGCGGTGTTGGGGAGCCGGGCGAGCGCGCCGAGATCACGCATCCACTCTCCGAGTTCGCCGCGGCGGAGCGCGGGTTTGCCGAGATGGTCCAGGACGAAGCGGACGTCGGGCAGGTCGCGGGCGAGGCGGACCGCTCCCGGCAGCTGGTGATCGCGGACCAGCAGGTCGAACACCAGGCCGGCCGCCCCCACTGCCGTGATGCCTCGACGCACGTCGGCGCGGTCGAGGAAGCCGGGATCCGGCTCGTCCTGCACCAGGTGGCGGATACCGACCAGGCGGTCGCCGCCCGTGGCCTCGCACAAGCGCTCGAGACGGGCTGCGACATCCGCGGCGGTCAGGTCCACCCATCCGACGACGCCCGTCACGAGCTCGCTGCCGGCGGCGATCGTCAGCAGATCCCTCGTCTCCGCCTCGGACGCGACGGTCTGCACCACGACCGTTCGAGTGACGCCGACGGCTCCGGCCGCGGCGGCGAGGTCGTCGGCCTCGAAGTCGGCGTCGATCGCCGCCATCGTCACCGGGTCGATCCACGGCTGCTGGTGCCGTGCGCGCGTCCACAGATGGTGATGGGCATCGACGATGCCGAGCCGCGGCTGCGCTGTCGCGCCCATCAGCGGCCCAGCCATCCGCCGTCCACCGGCAGCACCACGCCGTGGACGTAGTCGGAGGCGGGCGCCGACAGGAACACCGTCGCCCCGCCGAGGTCCTCGGCGCGGCCCCAGCGCCCGGCCAGGATCCGCGGGTCGACCGGGCGCCTTCTACCGCCGTCCTCTCGCGTGGCCGGTGTCTGCTCCGTGGCGATGTAGCCCGGCGCGATGGCATTGACGTTCACGCCATGGGCCGCCCACTCGTGCGCCAGCGCTCTCGTGAGACCTGCCACACCCGACGTCGTGACGGCATAGGACGGGACGGCGGGGCCGGCCTGACGGCTCAGCGGAGACGCGGTCAAGATCACCTTCCCGTGACCCCGGCGCACCATGCCGGCGCCGACCTCCCGGCTCAGAACGAACTGACTGGTCAATTCCACCTCGATGCGGTGATGCCAGGTCTCCGGCGGGCGTTCCGCGCCGGCCTCGTGCGCACTCGCTCCACCGTCGTTCACCAGGATGTCGATCGGTCCCAACGACCGGAGCTCCCGCAAAAGCTCGTGCACCGACGTCCGGTCGCTCAGATCAGCGCACACCGGAGTGAACTGACGCCCGGCAGCACTGACCCGCTGCTGCACGTCGCTTCCCTCCGACTCCAGCCCGGCCGAGACGCCGATGATGTCGGCGCCCGCCATCGCGAGTGCCTCGGCCGCCGCCAGACCGACGCCACGCCGTGCCCCGGTCACGACGGCGACCCGTCCGGTGAGGTCGAACAGACCAGCAACCCCCGGCCTCATGTCAGGCGCCTGAGACCGTCATCGCTCGTCCGTCTCCGTGACCAGCGAGCCGGTCATCGCGGCGACCAGTTCGTCCGTTGTCACGTCGTCCGCACGGAACCGTGCCGCGCGCCGGCCGAGCCGGAGCACCTCGACCCGGTCGGCGATCTCGAGCACCTGCGGCATGTTGTGGCTGACCAGCACCACCGACATGCCCGCGTCGCGGGCGCGCCGCACGACGTCGAGCACCCGCTCGGTCTGGACGACGCCGAGCGCCGCGGTGGGCTCGTCGAGGATGACCACGCTGGTCGCCCAGATGATGGCCCGGGCGACCGCGACGCTCTGCCGCTGGCCGCCCGACAGCATCGCGATGGGGGTCGTGACCCGTGGGATGCGCACACCCAGCTGGCTCAGTGCTTCTGCGGCGCCACGCCGCATCGCCCGCTTGTCGAGCAGGCCGATGCGTCCCAGCGGCCCGGCGCGGACGATCTCGCGCCCCAGGTAGAGGTTGGCGGCGACACTCAGGTCGTCGGCGACGGCGAGGTCCTGGTACACGGTCTCGACGCCGGCCTGCCTCGCGTCGACGGGTGTGGAGAACCGGACGGGCCGGCCCTCGACGAGGATCTCGCCCTCGTCGGGTGCGTGCACGCCGGACAGCGTCTTGATCAAGGTGCTCTTCCCCGCACCGTTGTCCCCGATGAGGGCGACGACTTCCGCCTTGCGCACGGTGAAGTCGGCGCCGCGCAGGGCTTCGACGTGGCCGAACCGTTTGACGATCCCGCGCGCTTCCAGCACCGGCGCATCACTCGCGACGTCGTGCGACTCAGTGCTCCGTTCCGTGTCCGGTGCGGCGCTCATCATCCGACCGGCGGGTTGTCGCAGCTGGGCTCGAGAATCGCCTGAGCTTCCTCGGTGTCGACGTTCTCCTGGGTCAGGAACGTGACGCCCGTGTCGGCCGACTCCAGCGGCGTCCCCTCGCGAAGGTGCTCCACCATGTTCTTCACGCCGAGGTAGCCCATGTTGAACGGGTTCTGCACGACGAGCGCGGAGATCTGGCCGCTGCGCAGGCCCGCGACCTCGTCCGGCGCGGCGTCCCAGCCGATGATGACGATCTCGCCGGATCGCCCCGCCGCCTCGACGGCCTGGGCGGCGCCGAGGACGCTGGGCTCGTTGGCGGCGAAGATCCCCGCGAGGTTCGGATTGGCGGTCAGGATGTCCTCGGTCACCCGGCGGGCCTCGTTGACGTCGCTGTGGCTGGGCTGCTGGCCGACCAGCGTGAGGTTGTCGTGCTGCGCGAGGCCCTCGGTGAAGCCCTCGACCCGCTCGGTGTTCGTCTGCGAGCCGGGCTGGAACTCGATCAGCGCCACCTCGTGCTCGCCGGCGCCCAGCTCCTCGGCGAGCAGATTCGCCGCCTCGACCGCCGCCGCGCGGTTGTCCGTGGCGTACAGCGGCACGTCCTCGGGCTGAGGGTCGGTGCCCGAGTCGATCATCGCGACTGGAATGCCCGCGTCCAGGGCGCCCTGCGTCGCCGGAGCGAGCGCCGTCGAGTCGGTGGCGGCGTACACGATGCCGTCGACCTGCCTGGTCACGAAGTTCTGGACCAGGTTGACCTGTCCCTCGACATCGGTCTCGGCGGTCACCCCGTCCCACTCGACCGTGACGTCGCCGGCGAGCTCCGCCGCACACTCGGCGCCGGCACGCACCGTGTTCCAGAACTCGTGGCCGACAGCCTTGGGGAGAACGGCCAGCTCGAGCGGGCCGCTGGAGCCCTCGGCCGGTTCGCCCGTCGCCGCCGGTTCCTCGTCGGATCCGTCGCGGACCTCCACTCCGCCGCACGCGCCGAGGACGGCGGTGGCGACGACGGCGGCGAGGACAGTGCCGCCGCGGCCACGGTGCGAGGACGTGCGCCGGCCGGTGGTGCTGTGTGCCATCAGTGTGTCCCTTCCATTCGGGTGGTCGTGTGGCCGGCAGAGGTCAGCCTCGTGACTCCAACCGGCGGCGGCGGTATTGATCGAAGTAGACGGCGGCCCAGATGATCAGGCCGACGATCACCATCTGGTAGTGGATGCTGATGTCCAGCAGGACGGCGCCGTTGCGGACCAGTGCGATGAGGAAGGCGCCGATGAGAGTGCCGATGATCCGGCCTTGGCCACCGAACAGGCTGGCCCCGCCGATCACGGCCGCGGCGATGACGTCGAGCTCGAGCGCGATGCCGTAGTTGGGCTGGCCGGAGTTGACCCGGGAGGCGGCGATCATCCCGCCGAGCCCGACCAGGAGGCCCGCGAGCACGTAGATGGCGGTCAGATGCCGGCCGACGGGAATACCGGAGCGGCGGGCGGCCTCGAGGTTCGACCCCATCGCGTAGGTGTACTGACCGAACCGCGTCTGGGAGAGAAGGAAGGCGACGCCCACGGCGACGACAGCCGTCAGCACGACCGCGAACGGGATGCCGAGGATCTCGCCGTTGCCCAGGAGCTGGAAGGACTCGGGCAGCCCGTAGACGCCGACCGCACCGGTGATGATGAAGACCAGGCCGCGAGCGGCCGACATCGTCCCCAGTGTGGCGATGAACGGCGGGATCCGCGCCACCGTCACCAGCAGGCCGTTGACCAGGCCGGCCACGCCTCCTACCGCGATCGCGACCGCCGTCGCCGCCCAGATGGAGAACCCCAGGTCGCGCACGGTGATGGCACCCACGACGCCGGCCAGTGCGGCGACGGAACCGACAGACAGGTCGATGCCCTTGGTGATGATCACCATCGTCTGCGCCGTGGCGATGATCGCGATCACGGCGGTCTGTGCGCCGATGTTGAAGAGGTTGTCGGCCGTCAGGAAATGCGGGCTGGCGAACGACAGCACCACGAACAGCACGACCAGCGCAGCGGCGGCTGTGAACTCCGAGAGCGCGTTGGACAGCCGCTCTCGTACCCAGTCACCGGGCCGCGCCGGCACGTCGGCGGTGTGATCGACTGTCGTCATCGCCGGACCGATCCTCCCTGATAGATCTGATGTTTAGCGCGAAGTAGGCGTTACCTTGCCACCTCGGGCGCGTGTTGCCAAGGGGTTACCAGCAGGTTTTGAGATGGTCGGGCGAGACACCCTCGGCAGTCGTCATATCGCGCCGCGCCGCGGCGACCACCGGTACGGACGCCAGGTCGGCCGCCGCGGCGCCCATGGCGCGGGCTTGCGGTGAGCGGCGAGCTTCGGACTTCTCACCACTGTGCGGGCCGCCGCGGCGGGCGTGACAGTTCGTCTGATGTTCGATCGAGCCGGAGCCGACGGGGTCGATGGCCGGCCGGGGCGGCCCGGCCCGCCGGGCAGCGCGATCACCCGTCCGGATGACGGTGGGTGAGGCCACCGGCTCTTGACCTCGCGTCACTCCCTCGGCAGCACGGTGAGCACCCGGACGACGTGCTCGCGGAACTCCGACATGAAGTCGCCCAGGAACTCCCGGGTCGAGTCGTCCTCGACCTCACCGTCGTCGCCGAACACCTCCGGCGTGAACGTGATGTACGCCTCCGGCGCGGTCATCTGCCGCGCGTTGCAGAACGCCATCACCGCCCGGAGGCTCTGCTGAGCCACCGCGGTGCCCACCTGCCCGATGGAGGCGCCGATCATCGCCGTGGGGATGTGGTCGAAGGAGTTCTGGCCCCAGGGGCGCGAGGCCCAGTCGATCGCGTTCTTCAGCGCGCCCGGGATCGACCGGTTGTATTCCGGCGTCACGAAGAGCACCGCGTTCGACTGCGCGATCGCCTCCTTCAACGCCGTCGCCTCGGGCGGGTACGCGTTGTCGTAGTCGGGGCTGTACAGCGGCAGGTTCCCGATGGGGATCTCGGTGAACCGCAGGTCGTCCGGCGCCAGCCGGATCAGGGCCTTGGACAGGGTGCGGTTGATCGAGGTGGAGGACAGGCTGCCGACGAAGTAGCCGACGTCGTAGGTACGCATCATGCACCGCCTCACAACAGGTCGTCGGGTAGGTTGCGCCACGGGTCCTGTGCCCATTTCCGGTGGTCGAAACCCCTGTCCCGCCGATGGTGAAGCGCGATCAGGGCGTCGTCGTCACGCCTGCGATGGCGGGCTGCTCGATCGTGACCGTCCCGGCGGCACCGTCGACAGTGATCAGCTGCCCTGTCCGGATTCGTTCGGTGGCGCCCGGGACGCAGATCACGGCGGGGATGCCGTACTCGCGCGCCACGGTGGGCCCGTGCGCCATCACCGCGCCGGTCTCGGTGACGAGCCCGCGCGCGGTGAGGAACAGCGGCGTCCAGCCGGGGTCGGTCGTCGGCGCGACGAGAATGTCGCCCGGCTCCACCGACGCGGTCGCCGGATCGCGCACCACCCGGGCGCGCCCGGTGACCCGCCCCGATGCCGCGCCCATGCCGGTGAGCGTGCGGCCGTCGGACGGCCGAGCCGGTAGCAGTGTCTCGACGTCGGTGCCGTCGGAGAGCAGGGCGACCGGAACGGTCCGGCGCCGCAGCTCACGCGCGTACTCCGACCGCCGTCCGGCGACCGCCGCGCGCAGGTCGTCGCCGCGCTCCACGACCGTACGCAGTTCCGGCAGGGTGAGGAACATGACGTCGTCCGCGCGTTCGAGCAGCCCGTCCGCGTGGAGCCGGGCACCGATCAGAAGGAGGCGGCGGCGCCGATCGCGCAGCGGGTACAGCCCGGCGAACTTCCCCGCCTCGCGGAGTCCGCTCAGCTCCCGCGCCCGGCGCAGGAGGAAGCCGGCGAGCCGGCCGCGCACCGGCCGCTTGCGGCGGGCCCGCCGGGCGAGCTCGGCGACCATCGCCTCGGCCGTGGCCGCGGCGCGTGCGAACCGCCGGTCCGGGGCCTGTTCGGGATCGGTGACCCGCAAGAGGTTCGCCAGCATTGCGAACACCGGAGCCGGATCCTCCGACCAGCGCGGTACCCCGACGTCGACCTCCGCGACGGATCTGTTGCCGTAGGTGTCGAGGAACGCGCTCAGGCCGATGTCCGGCAGCTCACCCGCCAGGTACACCGCGGCGAGCTCGTCCGGCGCCGTGCTCAGGAAGACCTCTCGGTATGACGTCGCGCGCCGGGCCACCTGCCAGAGGGCGAGGTCCATCTCGATGGTGACGTTGTGCGGCATGCCACCGAACACCGTACGTATCTCGTCGTCGCTCGCGATGCCCTCGAGCAGCGGTGGCAGCACGGCCGAGACCAGGAGTCCGCTGACGACGGGCCAGACGATCCGGTCGAGGCCCGCGCTCGAGCCGGCGTCCTCGACCAGCTCCAGCAGCTCCGCAGCCGTGGGCGGGTCGGTGACCGGCTGCTGCCGGAGGCGGTCGATCTCGCCGAACACGCGCGCCCGCGCCGCCGCCGGCCGGGCCAGCGCACGCAGGATCCCGGCCACCGCCTTGGGTCCCATCGTCAACGCGGCCGCATTACGCCGGCGGGCGCCCTGCTCCGGGGCGAACCGCGGGTCGTTCAGCAGATGCTCGACCACCGCCTGCGCGCGCGGTCCGAAGTCGACCGCCATCAGCTTCACCAGCCGCTGCCGGGTCGACGGGTCGCGCATCGCATCGGTCAGGTCGCCGTACAACCGCCCGCCGATGTCGACGATCTCGACCGTGAGGCCGAACGACGCGAGCATGTCCGCCAGCAGCGACTTCAGCGTCGACATGCCCATGGGCGTCGCCGGCTGGAGCATGCCTTGGACATGACCGAACTCGACGTACAGCCGCGGTTCCGGCCTGCCGCTCTTCGCCGGCGCCGGGAACAGGGTGGTGATCGGCCGCGACTGCAGCAGCCACAACGCGCCGGTGCGGTCGTAGGCCCACTCGACGTCCTGCGGCGCGCCGATCCGGTGCTGGAGCCGCTCGCCGATCTCACGCAACTCCTTCAGCCGGGCTGGGGTGAGACAGCCGCGCTCGTCCGGATCCGTGCCGTCAAGCACGTAGTGGTCGGCCGCCGTCGTCCCGTCGACGACCGCCGTGCCCAGTCCGGGCGCGGCATCGACGACGGTCTGGCTCCGCGAGCCGGTGAGCGGGTTGGCGGTGAACAGCACGCCCGCGACCTCGGGGTCGACCATCCGCTGCACGACGACCGCCATGTGGACGGCGTCGTCCGCGACCCCGACGGCCTCGCGATAGGCGTTCGCGCGCTCGGAGTGCAGCGAGTCCCAGCAGGCGCCGATCGCCTCGAGCAGGTCCTCGGCGCCCGTGACCCCGAGGAAGGTGTCCTGCTGACCGGCGAAACTGGCGTCCGGCAGGTCCTCGGCGGTGGCGCTGGACCGAACCGCGACCGGTCCGCACCCGAGCCGCTCGTACGCCGCGAGCACCTCGGCCCGCGGCACCTCGCCGCGGCGGTGGGCCTCGGTCGTGACGCAGAAGCCCTCCGGCACGCGCTCGCCCAGCTGGATCAGCCTCGCGAGACCGGCCGCCTTCCCGCCCACCAGGTCAGGCCGTCCCGGGTCGATCGCTGTCAGCTCGAGCACGAACATGCCGACTCCTTACGTTTGCAATACGACTGCAATGTATCGCGACGGCAATACAGTCGCAACGTAAAGTGGGTCACGTGCCCCGCAAGGTCGACCATCGCGAGCGCCGGGAACTCCTCGCCGACGCGCTGATGCGGCTCGCCGCCGCCGAAGGCCTCGAGAAGGTGAGCCTGCGGCACGTGGCGGCCGAGGCGGGCGTCTCGACCGGGATGGTGCAGCACTACTTCCGCACCAAGGACGAGATGATGACGTTCGCCTACGACATGGTGACCGACCGGATCCTCGAACGGTCGATGGCGGCGTCCCCGCCGGAGACGCCGCGCGAAGTCGTCCGCTCTCTGCTGCTGCAGGTGTTGCCGCTGGACGAGACGCGCCGGCTGGAGAACCACGTCATGCTGGCGTTCCTCGCGTACGCGGCGGTGAAGCCGTCGATCGCGTCAGAGCTGCGTGAGCCCGCGGCGGCGATGCGCGGGTTCCTCGCCGACAAGCTGCGAGAAGCCGGCGCCGGCCACGTCGACCCCGAGCGTGCGGCGGCCGGCCTCCTCGCGCTCGTCGACGGACTGGGCCTGCAGGTGCTGTCGCAGCAGTACGCGGAGGAGCAGGCGGTCGCCGCGCTCGACGCCCAGCTCGCACTGCTGTTCGGCCGCCCCTAGACCGCCCAGGATCATCCATGAAGTGGGGCGTCAGAGCGCCTCGTTTCTTGGATGATCATGAGCACGGGATCAGTCGGTGACGCAGTCCATGTGGTCGATCCGCCGGTGGCGTGGAAGTGCAGGGTCTGCCCATCGCCGCGCGTCGCATCGGCGAAGTCCGGCCGGTCGCCGGACGCTCGACGGCACGGGCGCTGCGGCCGAAACGCCGATAGGGTCGCCGAGCATGGACATGCTGACGGGTGAGGAGATCGCCGCGGCCCGGCTGGCCGACTGGCGCAAGCTGGCCCAGGGACTGCATGCCCGCTACCTGGTCGCCGACTTCGGCGCCGGCGCACGGTTCGTCGCCGCGGTGGGCGAGGCGGGCGACGCGCTCGGACACCACCCGAGCGTGTCGCTCGGCACCGGGTACGTCGACCTCAAGCTGGTCAGCGCCGACGCCATCTACCGCGACGACGAGGGCACCGAACACGTCGTCGAATGGGTGACCCGGCAGGACGTCGACCTCGCCAGGAGGATCAGCGAGATCGCCGCCGGCCACGAGCTCGAGGCCGACCCGGCCTCCGTGAGCGTCATCGAGCTCGGCCTCGACACGGCGCACTCCGCGACCATCGCCCCGGTGTGGGCCGCCCTGCTGACCGGGAACGCCGAGTCGCAGGGCCACGGGTCCCCCAGCGACGAGATCCGCGACGCCACCGGACGGGTGCCGAACCTGTGGTTCGGCGACGGCGACGCGCACGAGTCCCCGCGTCAGCGGTTCCACGTCGAGGTCTATGTGGCGCCCGAGGTGGCCGCGCAACGCATCGCCGCCGCCGTCGCCGTCGGCGGGACCGTCGTCGATGACAGCGACGCGCCGTCGCTCACCGTGATCGCCGACCAGGACGGCAACACCTGCACCTTGTGCGTCGCCCAGCTCCCGGCGACGAAGGACTGAACCGGCAGCACGCCCGGACAGGCCGGCCTTGAACCGCGGAATACTTGTATGCAAGTATCCACCCATGACGCCACCCGCTCGCTCGAACGAGGTGTCCGGCTCTGCGGCCGACGGGCCACGCACGCCGGCGCTGTCGGTGATCGAGCGGGCGAGGCGCGGCGGCCGCACGTCCGACAAGGTGTTCGAGCAGCTGATGGAGGCGATCCGCGGCCTGCGCCTCCTGCCCGGTCAGCCGCTCAGCGAGACCGAGCTCGCCCGTGAGCTCGGCGTGAGCCGCACACCGGTACGCGAGGCGATCGCCCGCCTCGCCGATGCCGGACTCGTCGACGTCGTGCCGCAGGTGGGCACGACCGTGTCGGTCATCCGGCTGGCGGAGGTGGAGGAGGCGCGGTTCATCCGCGAGAGCCTGGAGGTGGCGGCGCTGAAGGACGCGGTGCCGCTCTCGGCCGCCGACGCGGCCGGCCTGCGGGAGGTGATCGAGCGGCAGCGGAAGGCGCTCGACGCCGGCGACCTCGAGGGGTTCTTCGGCCTGGACGAGGCGCTGCACGAGCGGATCTTCACGCTGAGCGGACATCGCGGCGCCTGGACGACGGTGCAGCGCACCAAGGTCCATCTCGACCGGATGCGGCGGCTCGTGCTGCCGGACCGTGCGCTCATCGCCGAGGTGATCGCCGAGCACGACGGCATCGTGGACGCGCTCGAGTCCGGTGACGTCGCGACCGCCGAGCGGCGCGTGCGTGCCCACGCCGGCCGGGTGCCGCACCTCAAGGGTGAACTGCAGCGCGACTTCCCGGGCTACTTCGCATGACCGACGCCGCGACGGATGCCGGGCAGCCGGCCGCGCCGCTGCTCACCCCGGGCACGGTCGTGGCGTTCCTGCGCCGGCGGGGCGTCATCGACGAGGCGACGCCCACGGTCCGCGAGCTCAGCGGCGGCGTCTCGTGCGTCGTGCTGCGCGTCGACGCGGGCGAGCGGTCGGTCGTGGTCAAGCAGGCGCTGCCGCGGCTGCGGGTGCAGGCGGAGTGGTCGGCCACGCGACGGCGGACGCTGAGCGAGGCGGCCGCCCTGACGGTGTACCACGACATCACCCCCGACCGGGTGCCCGGCGTCGTCGACGTCGACGAGACGTCGATGGCGCTCGTCATGGAGGCCGCACCACTCGGCGTCGCGAACTGGAAGTCGATGCTGATGTCCGGCCCGGACGCCGCGGCCGGCGACGTCCCCGAGCTCCTCGGCCGGACGCTGGGCCGCTGGCATCGTCACACCCGCGGAGACCTTCAGCTGCTGAGCCGCTTCCAGGACGACGAGGCGTTCGAGCAGCTGCGGGTGGCGCCGTTCCACCGGGAGGTGCGGCGCCTCCACCCGTCGGTGGCCGACGCCCTCGACGCGTGCGTCGACGACCTGACCACGGCGCGCGAGTGCCTGGTCCACGGCGACTTCTCCCCCAAGAACGTCCTGGTCGGCGCCGGCCTGTGCTGGGTCGTCGACGCCGAGGTCGCCAAGGCCGGCGCGCCGGTGTTCGACGTGGCGTTCATGGTCGCGCACCTGATGCTGAAGTACGTCCGGGCCGGCCGCGCGGCGGTGTTCCGGACGGCGGCCGGGCGCTTCGACGCCGCGTACCGGGAGGCCGCGGGCGTCGCGGAGCCCCCGCCGCGCCTGGGGTGGCATGTCGCCGCGTTGCTGCTGGCCCGGATCGACGGCATGTCGCCGGTCGACTATCTCAACCCCGCTCAGGCCGGCCAGGTCCGGCGTGCCGCGCTGCGGGTGCTGGACGGGTCGGACGTCACGGTGGCGGACGTGTGGGACGCGCTGGCCGAGGAGGACCGATGACCCGTGTCGAGCAGGTGGTGGCGTGGGAGGCGCTGGACTCGCGGGCCCGGCCGACCGTGGCCTGCCGGGTGTCGCTCACCGACGGCTCGTCGGCTCGCGCCCTGGTGCCGTCGGGTGCGTCGACGGGATCGTACGAGGCGTTCGAGCTGCGCGACGGCGACGAGCGGTACGACGGCATGGGCGTCCGGCGCGCGGTCGAGCACGTGAACACCACACTGGCCGACGCGGTCCGCGGACTGGACACGGCCGAGCCGGACGCCGTCGACCGCGTGCTCGAAGAGCTGGACGGCGGCCACCGCTTCGAGCGTCTCGGCGGCAACGCGGTGCTCGCGGTCTCGGTGGCCGCGAGCCGAGCCGCGGCCGCCGCGGCAGGGGTCCCGCTCGCGTGCTGGCTGCACGGCCCGGGGGCGCTGCCGTTGCCGATGCCGATGGTCAACATCATCTCCGGCGGCGCGCACGCGGGCCGGGCCATCGACGTCCAGGACTTCCTCGTCATCCCCGTGGGCGCCGCCTCCTTCGCCCAGGCGCTGGAGTGGTGTGCCCGGGTCCGGGACGCGGCGCGCCGGCTGGCCCTGGCCGGCGGCCACGCCGCCGCGGTACTGGTGGCCGACGAGGGCGGGCTCGGCGTGCCGCTCGGCGGCAACGGCGACGCTCTCGATCTGCTCACTCGGGCCATCGACGCGGCCGGCCTCACCCCGGGGACGGAGGTGGCGGTCGCGATCGACGTCGCGGCCAACCAGCTGTGGACGGGCGCCGGCTACGAGCTGGCCGCCGAGGATCGCACCCTGAGCGCCGCCGAGCTGATCGACGAGATCGCCGGCTGGGTCGCGCACCACGCGGTCGTGTCCGTGGAGGACGTGCTCCGCGAGGACGACTGGGCGGGCTGGGCGGCGGCGACCCGGCGGCTGGCGGGTGTGCAGGTGATCGGTGACGACCTGTTCGCGACCGACCCCTCCCGGCTGGCCGAAGGCGTGCGACGCGGCGCGGCCAACGCCGTGCTGGTGAAGGTGAACCAGAACGGCACCTTGCGCGGCGCCCGCGGCGTGCTCCAAGCGGCGCAGCGAGCCGGATGGGCCACCGTCGTGTCGGCCAGGTCCGGCGACACCGAGGACGACTGGCTGGCCGACCTCGCCGTCGGCTGGAACGCCGGCCAGATCAAGGTGGGGTCGGTGCACCGTTCCGAGCGCTGCGCCAAGTGGAACCGGCTCCTGGAGCTGGAGGCCACCGAGGACACCGTGTTCAGCAACCCCTGGCGAGAGGCACCACGATGAACAGGTTCGACGGCCGCACGGTCGTGGTCACCGGGGCGGCGTCCGGCATCGGCTACGAGATGGCGCGGCTGTTCGCCGCCGAGGGCGCGGTGGTCTACGCCGCCGACCGGACCGACGAGTCGCGGCCCGGCGGCACCCGCCCGGTGCACCTGGACGTGACCGACGAGTCCGCGGTGCGCGAGCTCATGCGGACGGTGGTCGACGACACCGGCCGCCTGGACGTGCTGTGCAACAACGCCGGCATCGGCTCGACCGCCGACCCGGTCTCGTGCACCGCCGAGGAGTGGCGTCGGGTGTTCGACGTCAACGCCCTCGGCGTGTTCCTGTGCACCAAGTACGCGCTGCCGCCGATGCTGGCCGCCGGGCGCGGGTCGATCGTCAACACCGCGTCCGCGGCGGCCTCCGTCGGGCTGAAGGACCGCGCCGCCTACTGCGCGAGCAAGGGCGCGGTCGTCGCGTTCACCCGGGCGGTCGCCGTCCAGTACGCGGGCACCGGCGTGCGCTGCAACTGCGTGTCGCCGGGCACCGTGGACTCGCCGTGGGTGGCGCGGCTGCTCGCTCAGGCGCCCGACGCGGCCGCGGCTCACGCGCAGCTGACGGCCCGGCAGCCGATGGGCCGGCTCGGGCAACCCACCGAGATCGCCAAGGCCGCGCTCTATCTGGCGTCGGACGACGCCGACTACGTCACCGGGACGGACCTGGTGATCGACGGCGGCCTGCTCGCCGGTTAGGCCGGCCGATGTCCGAACTGGTGTGCGTCGGGACGTTCACCCCCGTCGCGGGCGGCCGGGGTACGGGCATCCACACGTTCATCCGTGACCCCCGGACGGGCGAGCTGACGAGCGTGGGGCCTCCCGCGCCGGCCGAGGCTCCGACGTTCCTCGCCGGCGGACCGGACGGCCGGGTGCTCTACGCGCTCGACGGGTGGGAGCGCAGCGGCGTCCGCGCCTTCGGCATCGCGGCGTCGGGTGCGCTGCGCGACCTCGGCAGGCGCCCGGCGGGAGGCGCCGTCCCGTGCCACCTCGCGGTGGCCCCGGACGGGCGGCACGTGCTCGCGACCCATTACGGGTCGGGCTCGGTCAGCGTCCATCGCGTGGGCCGGGGCGGCCGGCTGGCGGAGCGCACCGACCTGGTCTCCCTCGAGGGGTCCGGGCCCGACGCCGAGCGCCAGGACGCCGCCCACCCGCACCACGTCCACGTGGCTCCTGACGGCACCGTGCGGGTGACCGACCTCGGCGCGGACGCCGTCCGCGCGTTCCGGCTGCGCCACGGCCGGCTCGTCCCGGGGCCGGTCACTCCGGCCCGGCCCGGCAGCGGCCCGCGTCACCTCGCCGAGCATCCCGACGGGCGGCTGTTCGTCGCCAACGAGCTGGACTCCACCGTCAGCGTCTTCGTCGCGACCGCGGCCGGCGACCTCCGCGAACGGGCGACGATGCCGGCGACGATCGCACCGCCCCGGGAGCGCAGCTACCCGAGCGAGATCGTCGTCTCTCCGGACGGCCGCTTCGTGTACGTCGCGAACCGCGGGGCGAACACCGTGACGACGTTCGGCGTCACCGCCGGTGCCCTCGAGCCCGTGGCGGAGACCGGCGTGGAGGGTGAGTGGCCGCGCCACATCGCCCGCATCGGCGACCACCTCTACGCCGCCAACGAACGCTCGGACTCGGTCGCGATCTTCGCCGTCGATCCTCGGCGAGGGGTGCCGGAGTTCACCGGCCGTCTGGTCGACGTGGCGAGCCCCGCCTGCGTCGTGGCGGTGCGACCGACGCGGACGGGGCGGCCGTAGGCGTCAGCCGTGCTCGTAGATCCCGCCCCAGCCCGGTCGCTGGTCGTGCGCACGCTGAGTGTGGATCACCATCGGCTCACCGGACAGCCACGTCAAATCCATGGCGATGTTCACCCGTGGACAGCCGAACAGGTGCTCGTTCTTGTCGAGGACCGCGGTCGCGCTCAGCGGATAGTGATGGTAGGGAGCGATGACGTGGATCTGGTACTCGAAGACGCGGATCGGGCTGGACACGCCGCATGCGCTTCCGTCGAGGTGCTGCGGCTGAACGACGATGTCGAACTTCACCCGCGTGCCGTCGGCATCCGCGCCGACGCACACGGGATACCGAGGTCCGTCGCCGTAGGTGCAGGTCGTCACGTTCTGGTCCATGGCGATCGTGACCTTGGAGCTTCCGGAGTCCTGGAAGGTGTAGTTCCCGTAGTTGTGTCGCCGGAACGGGCTCGCCGGGCTGATGTACGGCTGCGGGCCGGTACCGCTGTCCGGCACGGTCCAGCCGTAGCCCGCGGTCACGCCGACACTGCTGGTCGGTTTGACAGGCGTGGCATGCAGAGTCGCGCCGGCGTCGAACCACACGCGGATCGTGCCGCTGCGCGGCTGGTATGCGGCCACGCGCAGCCTGCAGGTGTACGTGCCGGTGGACGGAGCCCGGAACATGGCCCGGATCTGCGGCCGGAAGGTGAACTCGTTGTGCGGCGGGTCGAGGTTCCGCGCGGCGTACCAGCCGGTGCCCGTGCTGGCGATGCCGGGTCCATAGCACTGCACGATGAAGGTCGCACCGGGATCGGGGTCTTGGTTGGGCCACTCGGTGCGAGCCACCAGGTTGCGGGTGTAGAGCCAGACCCCCTCGCCCTGGACGAGATTCATCGTGAGATCGCTGCCGGGCAGGTTGACGGGGTTGCTGTTGGTAGTGGCGTCGATATGGAACTCCGCTGTCGGCGGTGTGGAGATCGGGTCGTTGCCGATCGCCTGGGCGCTCGGCGCGTTGACACCGAGCAGCGCCGTGACTACCGCCGAGGCGACGATCGTGCCCAGTGCTCGCCGCGGACGTCCGACTCTCATGGGGCCTCCTCGAGCATGCGGTCGAGGCACGAGATGGCCAGCATCAGGTGCCGCGGGTGGTGGTAGTTCTCGATCCGCGCCGGCAGCGCCGCGAACGACTCGTGACTGCCCTGGCGGTCGGTGGCGTGCCGCCACGTCGGTGATCCGTGCCCGTGGAGTGGAAACGTGTCCTGGACGTACTGATACGTGCGCTCGAAGAGTTCCTTCGCCCAGCCGGCGCCCGTCCGCTCGATGACGAGCAGAGCGCCGATGAGCACCTCCTCCTGCACCCACAGCTGCTTGTCGGTGGACCAGACATTGCGGTCGACGTGCTGGAGGTTGCGGAACAGGCCGCCGTAGACGTCGTCCCAGGCGACCTCGACGTGACGCCGCAGCCACGTCGCGGCGGTGTCGAACAGGCCGTCGTCGCCGAGCCTCGTGGCCTCGGCCATCACCATCCACAGCGCCTCGACCCCGTGACCGGTGTACACGAGCTGCTCGTACTCGTTGTCCGGGCGGCTCAGGTCGTGCTCGAGCAGCTCGTTGAGCAGGTCGAACCGCGGGTTGTGATGATGGCCGACGATCGCCTCGACGCACCGGGCGGCCACGCCCTCCAGCTCGGCGTCGTCGCGCATCTGGAGCATCTGCGTGGCGACGCGCAGGAGCACCATCCAGATGCCCAGCACCCGCGCTCCCGGGAGCGGCGGTGCACCCGGCCCGAGATACGTCTGCCCGATCGCGGGCTGGAAGTCCGGCGCGTCGTAGCGCCGCAGGCTCCGCAGCAGCAGCTCCTTGGCCGTGTGCCAGTGCCGGTCGTCACCGGTGGCCTTCGAGAACTCCGCCAGCCCCTCGGCGACGAACAGGTCGCCGTAGACGGCGCCGCCACTGGCGACCAGCGGCACGCCGTCGCGCGTGACCTCCAGGGGCCAGGGCTCATCGGTCGCCGGCTTGGTGCGGCCCAGGAAGCCGACCGTACGGCGGGCGACCGCCAGATGCTCCTCGCGCCCGCCCAGGTGGTTGTGGAGGAACGAATACACCCAGACGCCGCGGGCGTCGAACCAGGTCAGCTTCCGCTCGTCCACGCGCCGGCCGGACGGGTCGACGTGACACAGGAACCCGCCCTCCCGATGGTCGACGACGAACTCGTCGACGAACGGGAGGAACCGGTCGAAGAGGTCGTGGTGGTAGCGGTCGCGCAACCGCCGGATCGAGTCGTGGTCGTCGAACCACACGGCGCTCAGCCGGCCTGCTCGGCCAGGAGGGTGTTCCACGCCTCCTCCACCGTCGCCAGCGTGTCCGTGGCCGCCACGTCACTGGTCATGAACGCCCGGATCTCCTTCAGGTAGGCGTCCTCGAGCTGGGCCGGGATCTGCTGGGTGATCACGACGGGCAACGCGTCGATCGCGTGCTTGCGCGCCGCGTCCTGCGGATCGCTCTCGTCGAGGTCGGTGAAGACGCTTCCCTCCAGGGTCTGCGTCGTCGACGGGAAGATCGGCGCCAGCCCGCAGAACTCGAGCTGGGCGTCGGGGCTGGTGACGTGGAGGATGAAGTCCGCGGCCACCTCCTTGATGTCGCTCCCCTGCGGTACGGCGAGCGCGTTGACGCCGGGGATGACGTAGTTGCCCGCCGCTCCCTGCACCGCATCGGACACGACCAGGTGCTGGTAGACCTCCGGGGCGTTGTTCTTCGTGTTGATGAGGTTCGCGGGCAGGCCGTACACCCCGCCGACCACGCCCGCGGCCAGGCCGTTGTCCAGCGTCTCGGGCAGGTTGCGGATGTCCTCCGAGACCGCGCCCGGGCAGACCGCGCCCGCGCGGTAGGCCTCCCGCCACTTGTCCAGCACGGCGGCGGCCTCCGGCGTGTTGAGCGTCGCCTGCGTCCGGTCGTCGTTGAGCACGGTGACGCCTTCGCTCTGGAGCACCGCGACCCTCGGCAGTTCGGAGAACCCGCACAGGCCGGTGGTCTCCTTGACGCGCCGGCCGAACTCGAAGGCCTCGTCCCACGTCGTCGGCAGGTCGGCGGCCGCGATGCCGGCCTGCTCCAGCAGCTGGCCGTTGTACCAGGCCGTCGGCGCGCCGCCGTAGATCCACGGGACCGCCATGAGCGCGTCCTGGCGCCGCACGGAGTCGACCAGCGTGGGCAGGTAGGCGCTCAGGTCGTCCTCGGAGTAGAACGGCGTGAGGTCGGAGAGCGCGTCGCCGAACGAGCCGAGGTCGGCGTCGATCAGCTGCACCACGTCGGGGACGTCGCCGGACGCCAGCGACGCGAGCAGCTTCTGGTTGATCTCCCCGCCCGGGACGTCGACCCACTCGATCTCGACGCCGTCGTTGGCGGCCTCGTAGTCGTCGATCAGGCCTTGGATGTAGTCCTCGTAGTTGCCCTTCAGATTGATGGTCCAGAACTCCACCGTGCCGGACGTCTGCTGATCGTCCGACGAGTCCTCGGTCGACCCCGCGACACATCCGGCCAGGGCACCGATCGACAGCAGCGCCGTCGAGAGCACCGCCGGCGTCTTGGAACTGCGCATCCGACACCTCCGTGGAAGGGCGACCCCATCGGCCACCAGCGACCCGAGATTCTTGACAGCAACTTTATGGCCGCCGTAATGTCCCGATCCGGACGTCCATAACTGCGATTGCGCAAGACTAGCGGCACGAAGGCAGATGTCAACCCCCACGGAGGCTCCGAATGACGACCATCGCCTCGGCCGCGCCAACGGCGACGTCGCCGGTCCCCGCGCCCAGCGACGGCCCCGCCCGCCGAGGACCGGCCCGTGGTAACGCGGTAGGTCAGGCACGGTGGATCCCCTACGCCTTCCTCATCCCGGGCTTGGCGTTCCTCGGCGTCTTCTTCGCCTGGCCGGCGTTCACGGCGATCCAGTTGGCCTTCTACCGCTACGACGTCGTGTCCCCGCCGGAGTTCATCGGACTGGACAACTTCGCGACCGCCTTCACCAGCCCGGACTTCTGGCAGGCGCTCAGGAACTCCGCCCTGTTCCTGCTCATGTACCTGCCGCTCGTCGTCTTCCTGCCCCTGCTGCTCGCCGTCCTGGTCAACGCGAAGATCCGCGCGGTCTCGACGTTCCGGCTGCTGTACTACCTGCCGGTCGTCACGCCGATGGTGGCGATCGCCATCGCCTGGAGCTACGTCTTCCATCCGCGTGGCGGGTTGAACTGGGCGCTGCTCGAGCTCGGCGTGGTCGACGAGCCGATCCAGTTCCTCCTCGATTCCACCTGGGCGTTGCCGGCGGTCGTCGCCGTCGAGGTCTGGCACGGGCTCGGGTACTTCATGGTGATCTACCTGGCCGGCCTGCAGGCCATCCCCCAGGATCTGTACGCCGCGGCCGCCCTCGACGGCGCCGGATGGTGGCGGCAGCTGACGAGCATCACGATGCCGCTGATCCGCCCGTACTTCGCGGTGTGCCTCGTGCTCGGTGGTGTCTTCTCCATGCAGGCGTTCGCCTCGATCTACGTCCTGACCGGGGGCGGCCCGCAGGGCGGGAGCAGCACGCTCGGCTTCTACATCTGGTCCGAGGCGTTCCAGCGGTTCAACTTCGGCTACGCGAGCGCGGTCGGGTTGATCCTGTGGGCGCTCCTGCTGACCTTCGCCGCCGTCAGCCACCGTCTGTCGCGGGGTGACGCCGCATGAGGCCCCGCTCGTGGGCGATCCCGGTGCGCTACGTCGCGATGGCCGCGGTGGCGCTGCTGTTCGTCGGCCCGTTCCTCATCCTCTTCACGACCGCCTTGAAGCCGTCGGACCAGCAGGTGTTCAGCTTCCCGCCCAGCCTCCTGCCGTGGCCGCCGGCCGTCGACCACCTGGTCGAGGCGTGGCACGCCATCCCGTTCGGCCGCTACCTGCTCAACTCGCTCATCTACGTCGTCGCCACCGTGCCGCTGTACATGACGGTCTCCGCGCTGACGGCATATCCACTCGCCCGCTATGCGTTCCGCGGCCGCCAGCTGTGCTTCTACCTCATCCTCTCGATCCTGTTCCTGTCGCCCGAGGTCATGTTGATCCCGAGGTTCCTCGTGGTCTCCGAGCTCGGTCTCACCGACACCTTCCTGGGCGTGATCCTGCCGAGCGGGCTGTCCGCGAGCGGCGTGTTCCTCCTCCGGCAGGCGTTCGCCGCGATCCCGGCGGAGCTGCCCGACAGCGCGCGGGTCGACGGGGCCAACGAGTTCAGGATCTTCTGGAGCGTCATGCTGCCGCAGGTGCGGCCGACCCTCGCGGTCCTCGGGATCTTCGGCTTCGTGTCGGTGTGGAACAACTTCGTGTGGCCGTTGGTGGTCCTCAAGGACTCGGACAAGTACCCGATCGCCCTGGGCCTGGCCTACCTGGACAGCACCCTGGGGGCGGACGCCAGGACGGTGGCCGCCGGCGCGCTGATCGCGCTGGCCCCGGTCGTCATCGTCTTCCTCGCGATGCAGCGCCAGTTCATCGAGGGCATGCAGGGATCAATGAAGGGCTGATGAGCATGCAGCAAGCGCACCACGTGCGGCTCGGCGTCGTCGGGACCGGACTGATGGGACGGGCCGCGGCGATCGCCGCCGTCTCCCACGTCGACGTCACCGTCACCGCTCTCGCCAACCGCAGCCGGCCGGGCGCCGACGGCCTCGCCGACGACCTGCGCGCCACCGGCCGGGACCGCCCCGAGGTCTTCGACCGGCTGGACGACCTGCTCGCGGCCGGCGTCGTCGATGCCCTCATCGTCGCCACGCCGGACGACCAGCACGCGGACGCGGTCGTCGCCGCGGCCGCCGCCGGCGTCCACGTCCTGGTGGAGAAGCCGTTCGCCACCCGCATCGACGACGCCGAGCGGGCGCTGAAGGCCGTCCGCCACGCCGGCACGCTCGGCATGTGCCTGTTCAACCACCGCTGGGTGCCCGCGTACGCGCAGGCCAAGGAGCTGGCCGCCGATCTCGGCGCCCCGGTGCTCGCGTACGCGCGCAAGAACGACACCCTGCACGTGCCCACCCAGATGCTGAGCTGGGCGGAGAACACCACGTGCGCATGGTTCCTCTCCAGTCATGACATCGACCTGGTCACCTGGCTGTTCGACGACGACGTGGCCGAGGTGGTCGCCTCGTCGCGCAGCGGCGTCCTGCGCGCCCGCGGCATCGACACCCCCGACGCGGTCCAGATCCAGTGCCGCTTCGCCGGCGGTGCCGTGGCGACGTTCGAGTCGTGCTGGATCTACCCCGACACGTTCCCCACGATGACCGACAGCTTCGTCGAGGTGGTGTACGAGAACGGGGTCGTCCAGCTCGACCGGCTGGCCGAGAACATCACCGTCGCCGACCACACGGCGTACCGGCATCCGCGCAACGTCCTGCTCCGCACGCTGCACGGCCGGCCGTCCGGCGCCTACCACGACGCGATCCGGCACTTCATCGACTGCGTCCGGACCGGCGCGGCGCCGCTGGTCACCCTCGAGAGCTCCCGCCACGTCACCGCCGTGCTGGCGGCCGCGCACGAGTCGCTGCGGACCGGTGCGCCGGTGCGTGTCGCGGGGGCGGAGGGGTGACGATGCGAGCCACACCGGTCGAACGGCCGCACCACGTCGACACCGCCCGCATGCGGCACATCTCCCGGCCGCATCTGCTGGCCGGGCTCGGCGCCGACGGCGCCGCCATCGACGACGTACGCCGCCGGCTCGCCCGGCGGGCGGCGGCGCACCCGCCGGTCTGGGATCCGCGGCGGCGGCTCGAGGACCTCGACGCGGCCGCCCTCGCCGAGGAGATCTCCGCCGCCGATGCCCTGCTGACCCGGCGAACCGACTTCCTCTCGCCACAGGCGGCGCGCTCGGGCCTGTACGGACTGCACTACCTCGGCTGGATGCGTCCCCTGATCACGGCCCACCTGGCGACCGGCGACGACCGGTACGCCGCCGCGTTCGCGCGCCACTTCGACGACTGGTACGCCAGCCGGGACCACGTCGTCGGCGACTGGCCCGGGCTCGACGTCGTCTGGTACTCCCTCGGCGTGTGGGCGCGGGCCACGCTGCTGGTGCCGGCCGTGGCGGCGTTCGCCGAGAGCGACGCGATGCCCGACGACACCATGGCGGCCGTGCTGGCGACGCTGCTCGGCGGCGCGCGCTGGGCGGCCGAGGAGCACGACGCCTTCCGCCCGGGCAACTGGCAGCTGGTCTGCGCCGGGGAGCTGCTGCACGTGGCCGGCCTGCTCCACGAGGCGCCGGAGGCGCCGCTGTGGGTGGAGACCGGACGGGCCAGGCTGGTGGAGCACCTCGACCGCGACTTCTACGCCGACGGCGGCCACCTCGAGCGATCCCCCGGCTACCACGCGTTGTGCCTGGAGGCGCTGCAGCGGGCGGCCGTGGTCGCGCGCCGCGACCACGGTCTGGACATCGCCGCCCATCCGACGTTCCACGCCGCACATCGCTGGCTGGCCGAGATGGCCACGCCGGCGGGATGGGTGCCGCCCTGGCAGGACAGCGGCACCGTCTGGCCCGGGGAGGCGCTCGCACGAGGCGCCGGCATCCTGCCGGGCAGCGGCGTGGACGAGCCCGCCGGACGGAGTGCGCACCTGGCCGACAGCGGATACGTCGTGCTGCGCGGGGACGGGCCGTCGGCGGCGTACTTGGCACTCAACGCCGGGCCGTACGTCGCCCACGAGCTGGAGTCCCACAGTCACCTGGCGGTCACCGACTTCGTCCTGTCGGCGTGGGGCGCTCCGCTGGCGGTGGAGGCGGGCGGACCGCCGACCTATGACGACCCCCGGTACCAGGACTGGTACCGGAGCCCGCGGTCCCACAACACGCTGACCCTCGACGGGCACGTGATGTCCGAGCAGCGCGACGCCGCCGTCGACGCGGCCGTCCTCGCCGGGCCGGTCCAGCTGGTGGTGGCCCACCACGACGGGTATCCCTTGCGGGTCACGAGGCGCGTCCTCTTCGTGGCGGCCGAGCCCTGCTACTGGCTGGTCTCGGACCGCGTCGACGGCGAGGCACCCGCCACCTGGTCGATCCTCGCACCACGGCCGTGGCTGCCGGAGGCCGGGAGCTTCCGCACCGACGGAGCGCCGTGTCTGTCCGTCGTGCCCGCCGATCCACCCGACGAGGTGGCCGTCGAGGAGGGACCCGGACAGGTGCCCGGTGACGGGGCGGCGCGGTACCAGGAGCTGACCGCCCTGCGGCTGCGCTCCGCCACCGGCAGCTTCGACGTGCTGCTCGCGCCGGGCCGGGAGGCCGGCGAGCCGCCGTGGTCGCTGCGGCGCACCGGCGAGGGCTGGATCGTCGGGAACGGCCAGGTCGTCGACCGGCTCGCCGACGGCAGCTGGGAACGGCGCACCCCCTCGGGCCGGTTGCTCGCGTCTGCTCAGTGGCCCGCATGACGGCGCCCCATCCGCGGCTGCGGCTGTACGACGCCAACTGCATGATCGGGCCCACGCCCTGGGGGCTGCCCGGCGACCTGGACGCCGACGCCCTGGAGCGGCGGATGGACCGCTTCGGCATCGAGCGGAGCCTCGTCTGCCACACCGCCGCCTGGCGACACGACCCCGCGACCGGCAACGCCCTGGTGGTGAGTGCGCTCGCCGGCCGGCCGCGGCTGCGGCCGTGCTGGGTCGGCGTCCCCAGCACGTGCGCGGAGATGCCGCCGGCGAAGGAGTTCGCCGAGCAGGCGCTGCGCGCCGGCGTCGGGGCGATCCGGGTCTTCCCCGGCGACCACGGGTTCGCGCTCGACGGCCCGGACTTCGCCCCGCAGGCCGACGCCCTCGCGGAGGCCGGGCTGCCGCTGCTCGTCGACATCGACTCCACGTCGTGGGCGGCCGTCGACCGGCTGCTGTTCGCCCACCCGGATCTCGTGGTCGTCGTGTGCGCGACCGGCTACCGAGCCATGCGCCCGGCCGCCGGCCTGCTCGACCGGCACGTCAACGCCCGGCTGGACCTGTCGGATCTGTCCACCCACGAAGGGTTCGAATGGGTGTGCGCGACGTTCGGGGCCCACCGGGTCGTGTTCGGCACCGGGGCACCCCTGCGAGACCCGGCCGAGGCCGTCACGCGGCTGCTGTGGTCCGACCTGGACGACGAAGCGATCGCGCAGGTCGCGGCCGGCAACCTGGATGCGCTACTCCCCGAGGAGCCCCGATGAACCGTCGAGCGGAAGAGCTCACCCGCGCGTTGCGCGAGCGACGCCCGCAGACCGCGGTCCGCATCGTCGACGCGCACGCGCACGCCGGGCCCTACTCGCTGTTCTACATCCCCCGCAGCTCGCCGGAGGGCATGGTCGCCGTCATGGACCGGTGCGGCGTGCGGACCGCGCTGGTCTCCAGCAACCTCGCCATCCAGCTGGACGCGGCCAGCGGCAACGACGCGACCGCGGCCATGATCCGGCGGCACCCGGGCCGGCTGCTCGGCTACGCCGTCGTGAACCCGTGGCGTGACCCCGTCGCCGAGCTGGAGCGGTGGCACGGCGACCACCGTTTCGCCGGGATCAAGATCCACCCCGACCTGCACCACTACGCGCTGGACGCACCGCGGTACGACCCGGTGTGGGACTACGCCGAGGAGACCGGCCAGCCGGTGCTGACGCACACCTGGCTCGGCAGCGAGTACGACGACCTCGGCCACGTCGCGCGGGTCGCCGAACGGCGCCCCGGCGTCCGGATCATCGCCGGCCACGCCGGGGTGCTGCGCGAGGGCATCGACCGCGTCATCGCGCTGGCGCAGGACCACCCCAACGTCTTCCTGGAGATCTGCGGGTCGCGCGGCCACGGCGCGCTGCTGGCGCGGATGGTCGACGAGGTCGGCGCCGGCCGCGTGATCTACGGCTCGGACTTCCCGTTCATCGACATGCGTACGTCACTGGGCCGCGTGATCTTCGCGGGGCTGGCCGACGCCGATCTGACGCAGGTGCTCGGCGGCACCATCGCCGGCCTCGTCCCCGCCCTGGCCGAGCAGCCCGGCGCGGCCGCGAGCGCGTAGCTCGCTCGGGCTCAGGCCGACCTCGCGCAGCATCGTGGCCCGGAACTGCCGGGTCGTCGCGAAGCCGCAGCGACGGCCGACCTCGGCGACCGGCAGCTCGCCGCCGCCGAGCAGTCCGAGCGCCTTCCGCACGCGCAGCCCGGTGAGGAGTCGCCGGAACGTCGTGCCGGAGTCCTGTCGCAGCGTGTGCGCCAGATGGAACGGGCTGACCCCGAGCTCGGCGGCCGCCCGGGCGAGGGTGAGCCGGTCGTCGGTGAACCGCCGCCGCAGCAGGTCGTGGGCCCGGCCCGCCAGGCCCGGGCGGTCGGCCGGCCCGGCGAGACGCGACAACGCACCGAACCGGTTCACCAGCCACTCGTGGACCTGGCTGCGCTCGTGCAGTTCGCTGAGCGCGACCAGGTCGGCCAGCGAGACCAGGCCGAGCGTGCTGCGCCACCGCGGCGACCCGTCCTCGGCGCGGGACGGGTCGACGGCGGCCGCGACGTCCATGACCAGCCCGGGCAGACAACGGGCGAAGACGTCGCGAGGTGAGGCGCCGTGGCGCAGCAGCGTGTCCACCCACATCTCCACCCGGACGACCGCCCGCGCGGTGTCGCCGCGGCGCACCAGCCCCACGATGGCGCGGGTGATGTCCGGCGGTTCGAGCGGCACGTCGCCGGTGCGCGCCGTGAGGATCTGCCCACCGCCGCCGAGCACCTTGCCCGCGAGCGTCTCGCGGGCCTGCCGCGCCGCCCGCGCGGCGGCTCCGCGGCCGTCGGCCACCGAGCTGACGGCCACCGAGGCCGTCGCCGACGTCGAGCCGGCGATCCGGCCCCGGATCCGCGTCGCCAGCTCCCAGGCGTCGTCCCGCAGACCGTCGGGCGCCGGGCCCGAGAGGGTGACCAGCCAGGAGTCGGGCGGCACCGCTCCGACGCTGCCGGCACCGTGGTCGGCGCAGGCGGTGGTGACGACGCGCTCCGCCTCGGCGCGGGCATGCTCGGCCCAGTCCCGGCCGCGGCGTTGCGCCTGCACCAGGTAATCGTCGAGATCGACGCACAACGCGACGACGCAACCGATCATCGTTGAATTGTACGCGACAAAATCAGTATTACGGAAGGTCTTAATTAGCCCACTGCACCGGGCTCACGAGCGTCCCGAGGCCGTCGATGTGCGCATGCATGACGTCGCCGTCCCGGACCGGCGCGATGCCCGCCGTCGTGCCCGTGGCGATGACGTCCCCGGGCAGCAGCGTCATCCCGTCGGTGAGGTCCGCGATCAGCTTCGGGATGGGATGGACCATGTCGCCGGTGTGGGCGCGCTGGCGGACCTCGCCGTCGACGGTCAGGGTCATGCTCAGCGCGTGCGGGTCGGGCACCTCGTCCGGTGTCACCAGGAACGGCCCGAGCGGAGCGAACGTGTCGAACGCCTTCGAGTGGTCCCACGGCTCCTGGCGCCGCATGCTCTCCAGCTGCAGGTCGCGAGCCGTCATGTCGTTGACGATGGTGTAGCCGGCCACGACGTCGGCCCAGTCCTCCTCGGGGACGTCGCGGCAGCGACGGCCGATGACGACCGCGAGCTCGACCTCGTGCTCGACGTGGCGGGTGCGCCGCGGCGGGCGCACCGGCGCGCCGTGCCCGATCAGCGCGCTCGGCGGCTTGAAGAAGAGCACCGGGACGGGGGGCACGTCGAGGCTGCTCTCCTCGGCGTGGGATCGGTAGTTCAGGGCCAGGCAGCACACCTTGGAACACGAGGCGACGGGCGTCTGGAAGATCACGTCGCTCGCCGTCAGCCGGTCGGCGCTCTCGGCGCGTCGTGCGGTCTCGTCGGCCAGCCCGTCGGCGCCGAGCCGGTCCAGTGCCGCCACCGGATCGGCGCCGGCATCGACGTCGCGTAGCGAGATCAGGGTCTGGTCGTCGAGCGCCGCGGCGAGCTCGACCGGCCCCTCGGGTGTCCTGCGGATGCGCGCGAGTCGCACGTGTCTGTCTCCCGTCCGTGGTGGGTGCCTCTCGCCGAGCAAGTCTGTCCGCGTCCGCGGCGGCCCGGTAGGACCAGTTGTTGCGACCGGGTACGCCGACTTGCTCGATCTGTTGACCACCTCCCCCGCCTGCGGTGGTGTGGGCCACGCTGCGGAGGCGACGAGACCCATCGGAGGACGTGACGTGGTGATGCCAGTGGTGAGCCGGTCCCCGGGCGAGGCAGCGGTGCTCCGGGAGCGCGCCGCGCGCGTGCTCGCCGGCGGCGTGTCGAGCGACGCCCGGCGCCTGCCGAACGGAACCCTCTTCGTCGACCGCGCCGAGGGCGCGCACCTCTACGACGTCGACGGCAAGCGGTACATCGACTACGTCCTCGGCCAGGGACCCGCCCTGCTCGGCCATGCGGCCGGCCCGGTCGCCGACGCGGTCGCGGCGCAGGTCCGGCGGGGCGTGAGCTACTCCGCCCAGCACCGCGACGAGGTCGAACTGGCGGAGACACTGGTGCGGGTGGTGCCCGGCGCCGAGAAGGTGCGGTTCAACTCGGTGGGGTCCGAGGCGGTCCACGGGGCGCTGCGGCTGGCCCGCGGGCACACCGGACGCAGCAAGGTGGTGAAGTTCGAAGGGCACTACCACGGCTGGCTCGACCCGGTGCTGTACAGCGTCCACCCGCCGGTCGACGCGGCGGGCCCGGCCCGGCAGCCCCGCCCGGTCCCGGGCACCGGCGGGCAGCAGCTCAGCTCGGCCGGCGACCTGCTCCTCGCCCCGTGGAACGACCTCGACGCCCTGACCGAGCTGATGGAGCGGCACGGGGACGACGTCGCTGCCGTCATCATGGAGCCCGTGCTGTGCAACACCGGCGTGATCATGCCGGCCGAGGGCTACCTCGAGGCGGTTCACGACCTGTGCCGCCGGACGGGGGCGCTCCTGGTCTTCGACGAGGTGATCACCGGTTTCCGGCTGTCCCTCGGCGGGGCGCAGGAGTATCTGGGCGTCACACCGGACCTCGCCGTCTTCGGGAAGGCGATCGCCGGCGGCATGCAGCTCTCGGCGTTCGCCGGACGGGCCGACGTGATGGATCGCATCTCATCGGGGCAGGTCGCGCACGCCGGCACCTTCAACTCCCACCCGGTGGCGGTCGCCGCGGCCCGGGCGACCCTCGAGGTGCTCGAACGCGACCGGGACGTGATCTACCCACGGGTGTTCCACCTGGGCGCGCTGCTCGCCGAGGGCCTGCGCGAGGCGGCCCGGGAGGCGGGTGTCCCGCTGCTGGTCACCGGTCCTGGGCCGATGATCCAGACCTACGTCACCGACGCCGGCGACGTGCGGGACTACCGGGACTTCGCCCGCACCGACCTGGCGGCGGCGGCACGGCTGCACGGGTTGCTGATGGACCGCGGCGTCAACATCGTCCCGCGCGGCCTCTGGTTCCTGTCGACCGCCCATACGGAGGAGGACGTGACCGAGACGGTGGCCGCGGCCGCGGACGCATTGCGGGCGCTCTGACGGCCGTATGGTCGCTAGAGTCGCGGGCATGAGCGTTGTGGTCGGGCATAATCCGCGTTTCGCGCGGGCCGGTTCGCTCCCGGGCGGATCGGCGTGACCGCGCCCCGCCGCTCGGGCGCGGTCCGCGTCGGCGTCGTCGGCCCCTCCGACGCGGTGCAGCGCATCGTCGACGTCGGGCAGGCGATGATCGGCCGCGACGTGCCGGCGATCAGCGTGGTCGCGGCCAGTTACAGCAAGCAGTCCCAGATCGCCGATCGGGTGCGCGGCATGGTCGACCGAGTGGACGCGCTGCTGTTCGCGGGCCCGCTCCCGCATGACATCGCCCTCGCCGAGGGCGTCCTGACCCGGCCGGCCACCCACGTGGAACTCACGGGGTCCTCGCTCTACGGCGCGATGATCCGCGCGATGCGCGAGGGCGTGATCGACGTCGAGCGCGTCAGCATCGACTCGCTGGGCGCCGACGCCGTGGCCGAGGCCTATCAGGAGTGCCAGCTCTCCCAGCGGCAGGTCCATGCCATGCCGTACGACGCGGTCGACAGCGCGGCCGGCTTCGCCGCGTTCCACGAGCGGCTCTACACCGCCGGCCGGACGACCGGAGCCCTCACCACCGTCGGTGACGTCACCGACCACCTCATGAGCCGGGGGGTGCCCGTCGTCCGCATCCGGGCGACCCGTTCCGCGCTGCGGACGTCGCTGCGCGCGGCGGCGTTCCTCGGCGCGGGCAGCCTGCTGGAGTCGGCCGGCGTCGCCGTGGGCGTCGTCGAGGTGCCCGACCTCCCGAAGGGCTCGTCCGGCGAGTCGCGCCAGCCCTGGAGGTTGCAGCAGCTGCGCCTCGAGATCGTCACGGCGCTGCGGCCGGAGGCGGAGCGCGCCGGCATCAGCGTGCTCCCGCGCGACGACCGCAGCATCATGCTCCTGGCCACCGTGGCCTCGCTCGGACGCCTCACCCACCAGTTCAGCCGGGCCGACTTCGTCGGGCTGATCCAGCAGCGGACCGGTGTCGCTCCCCTCGTCGGGTTCGGCATCGGCGAGACCGCCGCGGCCGCCGAGCGACGCGCCGAACAGGCCGTCTCCGAGTCGCACGGCAGCACGCGCGCCGTCGTCAAGTTCGGCGACGGGTCGACCCTGTCGCTGGCCGACGAGGGCGAGGACGCCGGTCCGAAGCTCGTCGAGGCCAAGCACCTGGACACCTTCCATGCGCTGCGCGGCGGCCTGCCGGCTGCGGGTGCCGGGGTCACCATCGTCGACGCCGAGTCCGCGGCACAGGTGCTGGGCGTGAGCCCGCGGACCGCACGGCGGGTCCTGCAGGACCTCGCACGGGTCGGACTGGCCTGGCCGGTGCCGCCGCCGGCCGACGTCGTGACGCCCGGCCGGCCGCGGCAGACCTATCGGCTCGTCGACGCGGTCTGACCGGCGGTCGGATGCGCCCCCGTCACGAGCGCGTGCTCCGGCGGCGGAAGCGTCACTGCGGCCGGACCGCGACGACGTCGATCTCGACGAGGATGCCGTAGAGCTGCGAGCCCACGGTGGTGCGCACCGGCAGCGGCTCGCTGAACGCGCGCCGGTACACGGCGTCGTAGGCGTGGAAGTCCCGCTCGAGGTGCGCGAGGTGAGCGGTGGTCTTGACGACGTCGGCGAAGCCGCAGCCCGCCGCGGCCAGGATCGCTTCCAGGTTCCTCAGGACCTGCTCGGTCTGCTCGGCGACATCCGTGCCGACGATCTCCCCCGTCTCCGGGTCCTGCGGGCCGATTCCCGCCGTCCACACCAGCGTCTCGGTGCCGATGGCCTGCGAGTACGCGCCGGCCGGTGCGGGTGCCTGGTCGGTGCTGAAACGGATCTTCGTCGCCACCGGTGCTCCTATCATGGGATTTATGGGATGATTGCAAGCGCGCCCGAACCCGTCAAGTGCTGACGGGGCGGCCGCGGCTGCCCGCGCGCCCTACGTCTGCGCGCCCGGTGCGGCGCCGGGGCGCGCCCGTACGGCGTCGGACGCGAGCCGGTCGCGCTCGCGGGCCTGCTCGAGCGCCCAGACGGCGGAGCGGATGTGGCCCTCCATCGCGTCACGCGCGCGACGCGGTGAGCGGTCCTCGATGGCCGCGGCGATCTCCTCGTGCTCGCCCAGCGCTCGCTCGACGGCCTCGGGGATCGCGCCGGTGGCCTCCCGGGCCTTGCCGAGGAGGTCCGACATCGGTGCGAGCAGGCGAGCCAGGACGGGATTGCCACTCGCTTCGGCGACCGCCTGGTGGAACTCGATGTCGGCCTCCCAGACGTTGACGCCCAGCTCGAACGCCGCCCGGAAATGCGCCAGTGCGCGTTTGATCGCCAGCAGGTCCTCGTCGGTGCGGTGCCCGGCCGCCCGTTCGGCCGCCGCCGGCTCCAGGATCAGCCGGACGTCGTAGAGGTGGTCGATGGTCTCGCCGCGCAGCAGGTGCGAGATCGCCGCGGTGGCCAGGGCGCTTCGGGCCCCGGAGTCGACGATGCGAGCCCCCAGGCGCGGGCGCACCTCCACGAGGCCGAGGACGCGCAGCGTCTGCATCGCTTCGCGGACGGTGTTGCGGCCGACGCCGTACATCGCTCCCAGCTGCTGCTCGGAGGGCAGGGTGTCGCCGGGCCCGTACTCCGCCCGGGCGATGCGAGCCAGCAGGTCGTCGGCGACGGACTTGCTGAGCCGTTCGGCCACGACGGCGCACCTCCGGTTCCACAGCTCGCTGATCGTCGTCTTGACGATATCTCAGCCGCTCATTACCCTCCCATTTGTAGGATAAATGGGAGGATTGGTCAGTGAGCTCTGCGGCGACGGACGACAGTGTGGTCTCGGCGGTCCGGGAGCGGCTCGGCACCGCGGTCATCGGCGACGTCCTCGACGCGCTGGGACGGGTCCACCAGGTCCTCCCTCCCCGGCTGCGGCCGCTGGCACCGCACCTGAAGCTCGCCGGCCGGGCGATGCCGGTCCTGAACGCCGACGTCCACGGGCCGCAGCGCACGCCGTTCGGCCGCTTGACCGAATCGCTCGATCAGCTCGCGCCCGACGAGGTGTACGTGGCGGGCGGTGGCACGTCGAGGTGCGCCTACTGGGGCGAGCTCCTCACGGCCGCCGCGCGGACCCGGGGCGCGGCCGGCGCCGTCGTCGACGGATACCACCGCGACACGGCGAAGGTCCTGGACCAGCGCTGGCCCGTGTTCAGCCGCGGTGCGTACACCCAGGACTCCGCCGTCCGGCTGACGACGATCGACTACCGCGTGCCGATCGAGATCGGCGGCGTGTGGATCGAGCCTGGCGACCTCGTGGTCGGCGACGTCGACGGCGTCGTGGTCGTCCCGGGCGGCATCGAGGCCGAGGTGATCGAGCGGGCGCTGGAGAAGGCGGCAACGGAGAACGTCGTGCGCACGGCGATCGAGAACGGCATGTCGGCGGTCGAGGCGTTCCGGACCTACGGGGTGCTGTGAGCGCGCATCACGGAGGTGGCGCCATGCGGCTGGCGAACACGGTGGCCGTGGTGACCGGGGCGGCCGGTCACATCGGCTCGGCGATCACGGCTCGCCTGCTGGACGAGGGCGCCACCGTCGTGGCGTCGGACCTGCGGTTCGCCCAGGCCGATGACACCGCCCGGGTGACCCGGGTGCCGCTCGACCTCCGCGACCACGGCGCCGGGCGGCACCTGATCGACACCGCGGTCCAGGAGCACGGAGGCGTCGACGTCCTCGTGGCCAACGCCGGCAAGGCGACCGACGCCGACCTCGATGGTGACGACGATCTCTGGCGGGACGACATCGACGTCAACCTGACCGCGAACGTCGGCCTCTTCGGTGCCGCCGTGCGCGCGATGCGTGCGCGGGGCGGCGGCGCGATCGTCGCGATCTCCTCCGTCAACGCGCACGCCGACTTCGGGAACCCGGCCTACTCGGCGGCCAAGGCAGGGCTGGAGGCACTGGTGCGGTCGGTGGCCGCGCGCCACGGCCGCGACGGCATCCGCGCGAACGCCCTGGTGCTGGGCACGGTCGCCACCCCGGCCTGGCGGGAACGCGTCGAGCGCGACCCGGAGGTGTTCGAGAAGCTCCGCGCCTGTTTCCCGCTGGGCCGCGTGGGCCGGCCCGACGACGTCGCCGGTGTGGTCGCGTTCCTGGCCTCCGCCGACGCCGCATGGATGACCGGCTCCTCCGTCGTCCTCGACGGCGGGCTCCTGGTCGCGAACCCGTCCTTCACGTCGACGGTGTTCGGCGCGAGCTAGCGTCGCGCCGCTCACACCGCCAATGTCAGGCCGCCGTCGACGACGAGCCCGTGGCCGGTGACGAAGGTCGCGTCCGGCCCGGCGAGGAACACGACCGGGCCGGCGATCTCCTCCGGCCGGGCGAAGCGCCGCAGCGGGTTCTTCGCGGCGAGGCGCTCCTTCGTCTCCGCGTCCCAGCCGCCCTCCTCCCAGGCGTCGGTCCAGGTCGAGCCCGGGCAGACGGCGTTCACCCGGACGCCCAGGCAGGCCCATTCGACCGCGAGGGTCCGGGTGAGCGAGAGCAGCGCGGCCTTCGACGCGTTGTAGTGCGCCATCTCCGGTTGCCCGGTGAGCGCGTTGACCGACGCGACGTTGACGATGCTCAGCTCCGCGCCGCGCGCACGTTCGACCATCGCGCGCGCGAGCCGGAACGCACTAGCGACGTTGACGTCGAGGACGAGGTCGAACTGCGCCGGGGACAGCTCGAGGCTCGGGATGCGCGGAGCCAGCGCGGCGTTGTTGACGAGGATGTCGACCGGCCATCCGATGCGGTCGAGCGCCGCGACGACCTGCTCGGTGTCGCGGACGTCGGCGGTGAAACAGGCGAGCCGGCCCGGTGTGTCGCCGGCCGCCGCCTGCAGCAGCTCCAGGTCCCGCTCCCGGACGTCACAGGTCGCGACGCGCGCCCCCTCGGCGAGCAGCCGGCGGACGATCGCGCGTCCGATGCCGCGGGCGCCGCCGGTGACCAGCGCCGTCCTGGTGGCGAAGTAGTCCCCGGTCATTCCGTCTCCTCCGCACCGGGCCGGCTCCGCCGTCCCGAGCCCGGCACGTGTGCCGGCGGGGTCCGGGCGGCGACGTCGCGGAAGAACGCGGCGGCCTCGGCGACGACGACACGCAGCGCCTCCGCGCCGACGGCGGGGTCGGCCCGGTGCGCGCCGTCGCTGTAGCCGTCGATCGCCGCGACCCACCCGTGCGTCTCGACCCAGGGCGCGGCGAGGGGGTGGGTGGGTGCGGACGGCCCGGCCTCGACGCGGCGGGTCGCGGCGAGGTCGACTCCGCCCGGGCGGGCGTGCATGAGCAGTGACGCCTCGAACGCGCCGGCGTGCCCCGGCACCGGGCCGAGGCCGTGGTCGGCGCCGAGGCGGGCGAGTCGCTCCCAGGCGACGGTCCAGTAGCCGGTCGCGGCGACGATCACCGGATGCTCCAGCGTCACCTCGCGCGCGGCCTGCCGGGCGAGGTCCTCGTTGCCGCCGTGGCCGTTGAGGAGGATCACGCGCCGGAATCCGCCGCGGACGGCGGATTCCACGACGTCGACGAGCAGCGCCAGGTAGGTCCGTCCGCGCACGGAGAGCGTGCCCGGGTGCGGGAGGTGGTGGTCGGACGCCCCGACGTTCAGCGCCGGAGCGACGAGCACCGGCCGTTCCGGCGTGCTGGCCTGCTCCGCGGCGGCCCGCGACACGTACTCGGCCAGGATCGCGTCAGTGGCCAGCGACATGTGGGGTCCGTGCTGTTCCGTCGCACCGAGCGGAACCACCAGCGTCGCGGTGCCGACCAGCCGGCGCAGCTCGCCACTGGCGTAGTCCTCGAGAAGGGTCCTCATCGGCGCGCCACCCGGAAGAGCCGCTCGGCGTTGCGGTAGGCGATGTCGGCGACCTGCTCGGCGGTGAGCCGGGAGTAGAGCAGCGTTCCGAGCTGCAGGGCCCCGTTCACGAACGGAAGGTCGCTGCCGAAGAGGATGCGCGTCGAGCCCAGCGCGCCGGTCAACGCGTCCACCGCCCCGTCGTTGGACAGTGCTCCGCACAGGTCCAGCCAGACGTTGTCGTGGTTCTCGACCAGAGCCACGACGTCGTCCATGGGGAAGTCCTGCCCGGCGTGACCGAGGATCACCTGCGCCGTCGGATACCTCTCGGCGAGCTGTCCGAACACGTCGAGACTGTCGCCGCCGAAGTAGCTGTGCGACAACACGGGCAGCCCGCGCTCGGCGGCGAACTCCCACATCGGGCGGTACGCGCGGGAGTCCAGCGGGTGGTCGCCGTGGAGCTCGGGGTGCACCTTGACGCCACGGAAGCCGGGATGCTCGAAGCACCGTTCGAGCTCGCCGGTCACGCTGTCGGGGTAGTTCGGGTTGACGACGCAGTAGCCGACGATGCGGTCGGGACGGCGTGCCATCGCCTCGAGGACGAGGTCGTTGCCGTAGACCACGTCGGAGGAGATCGCCGCGTGCGCCGACACGACGGCGACGTCGATCCCCATGGCGTCCATCGCCGCGACGACGCCGTCGACGTCGTTCTGCGGGATGTGGAAGTTCCGGAAGTGACCGAGATGGACGTGCGCGTCGACGATCCTGGCCGGACGGTGCCTCGCCGGGTGGGCGTCATGCATGGTGCGCCACCTCCGCCACGTCGTTCGCCCGCGGCAGTAGCGCCCGGAGGTTGCCGGCCGCGATGCGCTGCTTGTCGGCGGCGGAGATGTCGGCGGTCTCCAGGTGGAACCGGGCCGCACCCATGCTCCGCTCGGGGTAGCCGGACCCGAAGACCATGCGCTCGGCTCCGAACCGCGCGACGAAGTCCTCGATCCCGCGGTGCACGTTGAACCCGGCGGACTGCACGTAGAGGTTGTCGTGCCGCTCCAGCAACGGGTACAAGGTGCGGTTGTTCCGGCCCTGGACCTCCATGAGGATGACCTTCAGTCCGGGGTGATGGCGCAGCACCTCGTGCAGGACCGCCCACGGTGGTTCGGCGCGCCGGAACAGGTGAAAGTCGAGCGCCACCGGAATGCCCGACCGCTCGAGCTCGTCGAGCAGGGGCCCGACCACCCATTCGGCCAGCAGGAACCGGTGCGCCGCGGCGTCGGTGGACGGGTGGAGCCGGCCCATGACGACTCCGGCCTCGCGCATCCGGGCCACGACCTCCTCCGGCCGCGGGAACTCGCCGGTGTGATGCGGAAGGAGCAGCCACGCCGGGAGCAGGCGGTCGTCCCCCGGCAGCTCGTCGGCCAGCAACTCGTTGCCGATCCGCGGCGAGTACTCGCGGGCGAGGGTGTGGTGGACCACGGCCGCGTCGATCCCGACCCGGTCCAGCTCCGCCAGCAGGCCGGCCGCGGTCAGCAGCCGGTTGGCGGTCCACTGTGCGCCGGACCGCCGCCCGATGTGGACGCCGCAGTCCAGGAACGACACCCCCGGGCCGGCGACCGGGCCTTCACCTCCCGCCGGGTCCAGGGGGTCCGCTTCAGATGGCATGACGTTCAAGGCGCTCCTCGTCGACATCGATCCCGAGCCCGGGCCGGGTCGGGGGCAGAAGATGGCCGTCGGCGATCTCGAGGTCGGTGGAGACCACGTCGTCGGCGTGGTACAGCCAGCCGGCGACGTCGCTCGGATGCTCCAGCCGCGGCAGCGAGAAGGCCAGGTGCGCGGCCGCCGACGTGCCCGCCCCGGTCTCCGGCATGCTGCCGATGGCGATGCCGACATGGTGCAGCGCCGCCATCTCGGCGATGAGCCGCGCCGGCCGGATGCCGCCGGACTCCGCCACGTACACGTTGATGAAGTCCGCCGCTCCCCGCGCGAGCACGGCGCGCGCGTCCTCGGGCGTCCACACGCTCTCGTCGACCATGACCGGGGCGTCGGTCCGTTCGCGCACCAGCGCCAGTCCGTCGTGGTCGTCCGGATGCAGCGGCTGCTCGACCGAGAGCACGTCGTACCCTTCGAGCCGGCGGATGGTGCGCACCGCCTCCTTCGCCGTGACGCACGCCATGTTCAGGTCGACGCGGATGCCCAGGTCGTCGCCGAACTCCTTCCGCAGCGCCGCGACCGTCGCGACCAGGTGGTCGGCGTCGCGATGCGCCTTCACCTTCACCGCGGTGAACCCGGCGTCGACGTAGCCCGCCGCCTCCCGCACGCACTCCCGCGCAGCGGCGATGGACAGCGACATGGACAGCCGCACACGGTCGAGCGACCTGCCGCCGAGCAGGTCGACCACCGGCCGCCCGAGGAGCTTGCCCTGCGCGTCGAGCACCGCCATCTCGACCGCGGCGACGGCCGTCTGCGAGTGCCGGCCGAACTCGAACGCCCGCCGGACCGCCCCGACGATCCGGGTGTACTCGAAGACGTCGGCGCCCACCACGACCGGCGCGACGAGGTCGTCGACCAGGGTGCACAGGCGGGCGCCGTCGCCGTGCCAGATGAGGGAGATCTCTCCGATCCCCTCAGTGCCGTCCTCGAGGCCGAGCCGCACCAGCCCGTACTCCGACCAGTGCTGCTCCCCCAGCGCGCTGGTCATGACGGAGCGCCGCGGGACGCGGTACGGGGTCGCCGTGAGATGAGTGATCCGCATCGGTCAGCCCTTCGTCGCGCCGGTCAGCGTGCCGCTGAAGAAGTACCTCTGGAGCAGGAGGAACACGCCGACGGTGGGCACCGAGGCGAGCACCGCCACCGCCGCGATGTTGTGCCAGTTCCCGGTCAGCATCGACATGAAGTACTGCAGGCCGATCGAGATCGTGAAGTCACCGGGATCGCGCAGGATGAGGAGCGGCCAGAGGAACTCGCTCCAGGTCAGCGTGAACACCAGGATCGCCGACGTCGCCATCGGCGCCTTCACCAAGGGCAGCATCACGCGCACGAAGGTGTGCCCGTGCCCGCACCCGTCGAGGAAGGCCGCCTCCTCCAGCTCGACCGGCAGCGCCGCGAACGCCTCCTTCATGATGTACACCGTCAGCCAGGCGAAGGCCGCGGCGAGCGGCACGATGACCCCGACGAGGCTGCCGTACATGCCCGCGTTCTTGCTCACCACGAACAGCGAGAGCATGATCGACGGGAACGGGATCAGCATCGTGGCGAGCACCGCGGCGAAGACGGCGTCCCGGCCGCGGAAACGCAGCCGCGCCAAGGCATACCCGGCGAGGGTCGCGCAGCCCACGTTGGCCGTCACGGTTCCGACGGCGACGATCATGCTGTTCGCGAAGTACCCCGGCACGCCGCTGGATCCCCACACGTACTCGAAGTTCGCCAGCGTCGGCGGCTGCGGGAGGATCTGGGGCGGCACCGCGAACACGTCGCCGTCGGCCTCCAGGCTGATCGAGACCAGCCACAGCAACGGGAAGAGCATCGCGACGATGACGAGCGTGAGCACGCCGACCACGGTCAGGCGGCCCGAACGGGTGAACGGCGAGCTCACACGGACCTCCGTCGAGCGAGCAGGAGCACGGCGCCGACGACGACCGCCACCGCCAGGAGCAGGACGACGGCCATCGCGCTCGCCGCGCCGAACTCGAGGTTCTCGAACGCGGTCTCCCAGATCAGGTACGCCACGTTCTTGCTGGCGTTCAACGGTCCGCCGCTGGTGAGCACGTAGACCTCGTCGAACGCCTTCAGCGAGTTGGCCAGCGAGACGATCGTGCACAGCAGGATCGCCGGGCGCATCAGCGGAACGACCACGGAGAAGAAGGTGCGCACGCCGCTCGCGCCGTCGACCGCGGCCGCCTCGAAGAGCTCGTCGGGGACGGTGAGGATGTACGCCAGGTAGATCAGCAGGTAGACCCCGAGCGACCGCCAGACGATCACCACGATCACCGACCACTTCGCCCAGGCCGGGTCGGTCAGCCAGCCCACGGGCGTGTCGCGGACACCGGACCACTGCAGGAGGTAGTTGAGGATCCCGTGGTCGTCGAGGATGACCTTCCACGCCACCGACGACACGATGATCGGCACCACCACCGGCAGGTAGAGCGCCGCGCGGAAGAACCGCCGGAACGGGATCCGCCGGTGGATCCAGTACGCGAGCGGCAGCGGGATGCAGGTGAGCGCCACCGTCACCGCAGCGGCGATGACGGCGGAGTTCACGATCGCCGTCGCGAAGGTCGGGTCGTCCAGGAGGGCGCCGTAGTTGCGCAGGCCGACGTAGTTCCCCGGCTGCAGGCCGTTGTAGTCGGTCAGGCTGATGCCGACGGTGTCGACGATCGGATACATCACGAACACGCCGACCAGCACGGCCACCGGCAGGACGAAGATCGCCGCCCATCCGCCCGCTCCGCGTGAGGTGCGTCGTGGGCGCACCGCGGGCTGGGTGGGCTCTGACACCGGGCGTGTCTGGAGCACGCTGCTCCTTCCCCTCAGTCGATCCGGACCGGCGTCAGTCGGCGAGCAGGCCGTTCCACTCCGTCGCGGCGGCGTCGAGGGCCTCGGCCACCCCGACCTCGCCCAGCAGCGCCGCCTGGAGGTTCTGGCGCAGGCTCTCCAGCAGCTTCGCGACGTCGGGGTGCTTGGGCCAGAAGAACCGGATCGGCTGCGAGGTGAGGACGTCGGCCCCGAAGAGCTCCAGGTAGGCCGGGTCCTCGACGTCCGCCTTCAGCGTCGGCAGGACGGGCGCCTCGGCGGCCAGCTCGATCACCGTGCCGCTGACGTAGCGCGCGAAGTCCAGCGCGAGGGCCGGGTCGTCCGAGCCGGCCGGGATGGCGAACTGCTGGAGGAACGCGTTCGCGTAGCCGGTCGGGCTCTCCGGGTGGGGCGCGAGGCCGATCTGCTCGACCACCTCCGCGGAGGCGTTCGCCTCGATCCAGCGCAACAGCCACGGACCGTTGAACATCATCGCGACCTGGCCCTGCGCGAACTCGCGCGCGCCGTCAAGGGTCGTGCCGTTGACGCTGGTGCCGCTGATCCAGCCCGCCGCCACGCCGTCGACGTAGTTCTGGACGTGCTCGACCGCCTCGGGCGTGTTGAACGCCGCGGCCGTGCCGTCCTCGTCCAGCAGCGGCACCCCCGCCTGGCTGGCCAGGATGTCCGCGGTGTTGCCGGCGTCGTTGAAGTCGTCGAGCGTGTGGACGAAGCCGGCGAGGCCGGTGCGTTCGTGAATCCGGCGGGCGTACTCGAAGACCTCGGCCCAGGTGGTCGGCGGCTGGTCCGGGTCGAGCCCGGCCGCCTCGAAGATGCCCTTGTTGTACAGGAGCGCGCTGCCGCTCCCGTAGTAGGGAACGGCGTACGGCTCGCCATCGATCACCCCGGCGTCCCAGAACCCTTCGGTGTACTCCGCGGCGATGTCCTCGACGTCGTCGGTGATCTCGCCGATCGGCAGCACGGTGCCGTTGTCGGCGAGCAGCGGCAGGATGAACGGCGTCACGTTCACCACGTCGGGGATGTCGCCGCTGGTCAGGGCGCTGATCAGGCGCGTCTGGGTCTGCTGGTAGTCGCTGACGTCGACCCAGGTGACCGTCACGCCCTCGTGATCTGCCTCGTAGGTGTCGATCAACCCCTCGATGTAGGCCTGGTAGCCCTCCTTGAGGTTGATCGTCCAGAACTCGATCTCGCCGTCCCCGGGCCCGGCCGACTCACCGCCGTCCGGCTCGGTGCCGCCGCTCGTCGCCGAGCAGCCGCCCACGGTCAGCGTCGCCGCGGTGGCGGCGGCGAGCAGGGCGACGGTCTTCCTCGTGACGCGTGTCATGTGCCTGTCCTCTCGTCGCCGATGTCGGCGGAGTCGTGCCGCGAGCTGGTCTCGTCGCGGAGGAACTCGCTGAAGCGGAGTCGGTAGAGATGCTTCGGCCGCCCGCGCGTGGACGGCTGGGACGACCCGACGGCGGCCGCCAGGCCGTCCTGGCGCAGCGCGCGCAGGATCCGCCGTCCGCTGGTCGCGGTCAGGTTCAGGCTGGTGCCCAGGTCCTCCGCGGAGATGCTGGCGCCGTCGAGCCGGCGGTCGAGCTCGATGAGCTGGGTGAGCGTCGCCACCCCCAGTCCGGTCTGCCGGCTGAGACGCTCGAGCGCGGCGTCGTCGGACTTGAACCGGTACCGAGTCGGCCGCTCGCCCGTGTCGAGCAGCGGGCCGAGCACCACGCCCTGCTCCGTGAGCAGGAACGCGCACGAGACGCCGGCGTGGTGGGCCCGCTCCGCTGCCAGCGTCGCGTAGTGGACGCAGCTGCGGGTCGACTCCCCCAGCCCGAACCCCGCGACGACCCGGCCCCGCACGACGTCGCCGAGCTGGTCGAGGAGGTCGAGGGACCGCCACTGATGGGTCATGTCGCGCATCAGCTTCTTGTGCCCCAGGACGAGCACCTCGGTGCCGGATCTGACGTCGATCCAGGCGTCCTTCCAGCCCATCGTCGATTGCAGCACCGCCGCGATGCGCTCGGCGGCATCGGGGACCGCGTCATCGGGCGACGGCTCCGCACGGAAGATCGCCGCCGACAGGTGCAGATCCTCCTTGCGGATCGACACCGCTCGCAGGCTCAACTCGCGGACCGTCGCGGTGATCGTCGACGCGGTGGAGAGCACGCGGACGACGGGCGCGCCGAGCGTGCCGTCGAGCAGGTGGAACACGCTGTTGCGAGCGGTCAGGGCGTAGCGCGCCCCGATGGCCGACTGCTGCCGCCGATGGAACTCGGCGATCTCCTCGGGGCCGGTCCGGCCGTCGAACGGCAGCACCGCCACGGAGTCGCGGGCCAGGCCCAGCTCGGCGAGCAGGTCGACGACCAGGTGCTCGGGCACGCTGTCGATGCTCGCCGGGGTGAGCTCCATGCCGAGGGCACGGGCGCGCAGGAAGCTCAGCGAGATGTCCAGCGGGGTCGGGACCACGTCGGCGTACGGCATGTCCTCGGGGATCACGGGCAGAGCCCGCTCGAGCGACAGCGGACCGGCGAAGCACAGCGCGTCGCAGTCGGGCAGCACCTGTTCGACGGTGGACCGGATCGACGCCTCGTCGTTGTAGACGCCCCATCGAACGCGCACCCCGTCGAGACCCTCGAGGGCGCGGCGGAACAGGGAACGTGCCTCGGCCGGCACGATGAGACCCAGCCCTACGCGCATGGACGGAACCTCCACGGATCGCCGGACACGGTCGGTTCGATGGGTGATCGTAAATAGCTCATATTTCGATCGACTCATCATTCAGCCGTGCTGAGATACCGGCAAGAGCAGGCTCTGAGTCGTGACCGGATCGTGACCATGAGCCGTCAGGGCCTGCCACGTGATGCGCGTATGTCGATCACATCTCTGTACGCCCATGCACGCGAGAACGCGGCCGGCGCCCTCGTCGGGCGC
>NZ_QUAL01000177.1 GCF_003579925.1 Jiangella rhizosphaerae
CCGCGAGCCGGCCGCCGAGCACGTCGTCGACGGCGACCGACGGCTGCGCGGAGCCGCGCCCCGGCCGCCGCAGCAGCACCGACGGCGTGCCGCGCGCGCGGAGCCCGGCCAGCCGCTCCTCGATCGGCTCGAACGAGGCGACCAGCAGGCCGCGGACCCGGTGCTGCCCGAACATCCGCAGATAGGCGTCCTCGCGGTCGCGGTCGGCGTGGCTGTTGGCGATGAACACCGTCAGCCCGGCCTCGCTGGCACGCCGTTCGACGCCCTCGGCGATGGTGGAGAAGTACGGGTTGCTGACGTCCGGCGCCAGGAAGGCGATCGCGTCGCTGCGGCCCAGCCGCAGCTGCCGCGCCGAGCTGTTCGGCACGAAGCCCAGCGTCTCGACGGCGCGCTCGATCCGCGCCGCCTTCTCCGCCGACACCCGGTCCGGGTGGTTGAGATAGTGCGAGACGGTGCCGCTGGACACCCCGGCCAGCGCGGCGACCTCGCGGATGCCCACCTTCCGCGCCGGTGTCGTCACGGCTCTGGCATCCTTTGCGCGTGACGAGCCCCCTGGCCGACGGCGCCACGCTGGAGCGGCTGTACACCGGGACCGTGTGGGCCGAGGGTCCCGTGTGGCTGCCCCGCACCCGCCGGGTGCGCTGGAGCGACATCCCGAACGACCGCATCCTCGAGTGGGACGCCGCGACCGGCGAGACGACGGTCTACGGCACCGGCGTCGAGTACACCAACGGCCGCACGCTCGACCTCGAGGGCCACGTCGTCCAGTGCTCGCACGGACGGCGCCGGGTGGAGCGCGACGCCGACGGCGTCGTCACCCCGATCGTCGAGGCCGTCGGGGGACGACGATTCAACTCGCCCAACGACGTCGTCGTGGCGGGCGACGGCTCGATCTGGTTCACCGACCCGCCGTACGGCATCGACCCGAGCGGCCGCGAGGGCCACCCGGGGGAGCAGGAGTACGGCGGCTGCCACGTGTTCCGCTACGACGAGGCGACCGGCGAGCTGACCGCCGTCGTCACCGACATGGTGCACCCGAACGGGCTGGCCTTCTCGCCGGACGAGTCCGTGCTGTACGTCGCCGACACCGGCTACCTGCGGGCCGTCCCCGGGGCGCGGTCGATCCGCGCGTACGACGTGGTGGACGGCCGGTGCGGGAACGGCCGGGTGTTCGCGACGGTGCGTCCGGGCGCGGCCGACGGCATCCGCGTCGACGAGGAGGGCCGGGTGTGGGCGTCCAGCGGTGACTCCGTGCAGGTGTTCACGCCGGACGGTGAGCGGGTGGCGGCCGTGCCGGTGCCGGAGACGGTGTCGAACGTCTGCTTCGGCGGCGACGACGGCACCGAGCTGTTCGTGACCGCGACCACCAGCCTGTACCGGATCCGCACCACGACTCGGTCGGCGACGCATCACCGCACCGCCTGAGCCGCGGCGTACTCGGTGCGCCAGTCGTGCACGGGCGCGTACCCGAGCACCGAGCGGGCGCGGTCGATCGAGATCAGCGTCTCGAACTCGCCCAGCTCGCGGCGCAGCGGGACGTCGGGGAACCAGCGCCGCGCCAGCGCGGCCGACGGGATGGTCAGCCCGGTGTCGGCCGCCGCGATGGCGTAGACCGACGCGCCGGGGCGGGCCGCGGCCAGCGCGAGCTCGACCGCGGCGGCCGCGTCGCGCACGTCGACGTACGAGCCGAGCAGGTCGCGCCGGTAACCGGGGTCGCCGGCGCGGGCGAACGTGCCGTAGTCGTCCGGCGTGACGATGTTGGTGAACCGCAGCGCCGTGACCGACAGCTCGCGGTCCCACCGCACCAGCTGGCCCGCCATCGTCTCCTCGAGCACCTTGACCAGGCCGTAGGTGTTGTCGGCGGCCGTGTAGCCCTCGTCGAGCGGGAGGTAGGGCGGCGGTTCGGCGAACGGGAAGCCCATCGCGGTTATGCTCGACGCGATGACGACCGTGCGCACCCCGGCTCGTAGCGCAGCGAACACCGTGTTGAACGACGCGGTCAGGTTGACGTGGAACGTCGTGACGTCGGGCACCAGCCCGTTCACCGGGATCGCCGCCAGGTGCACGAGCGCGTCGACGCCGTCGTGCCGTGCCGTCACGCCGAGCAGCGCGTCGAGCGTCTGCCCGTAGTCGCCGAGGTCGACCCGGGTGAACCCCGGCCCGGCCGGCCCTGTGCGGTCGAACCCGACGACGTCGTGCCCGCCGGCCCGCAGCCGTTCGACGGTGGCCGTCCCGAGCCGGCCCGAGCTGCCGGTGACCGCGATCCGCATGGACCCATCGTCGCGGCTGCCTTGAATCGTGTCAATGACCACGTCGCTTGCGCTAGTGTGCCGTCTTGAAACGAATCATTCCGCCGAGGGAGTGCGCCGATGACCGTCACGCCGTCCGCGCCACGCGTCGAGCACCATCGCCGCCCACTGGGCATCGGGGAACGCCGGCCGCGGCTGTCCTGGACGGTGACGGCCGACCGGCCGTGGCGGCAGTCCGGCTACGAGGTCGAGCTGACGCGGGGCGGCGGCGCGCCCGAGGTCGTCGCCGTCGACTCGGCCGACCAGGTGCTGGTGCCCTGGCCGGGCGAGCCGCTGCGGTCGCGCGAGCGGGTGACGGTCCGGGTCCGGCTGCACGGCGACGACGGCTCGACGACGGACTGGAGCGAGCCGACGGCGCTCGAGGCCGGGCTGCTGGAGCCGGGCGACTGGTCGGCGGTCCCGGTGGGCGGCGCGTGGGACGAGGACCCCGAGTCCGACGACCGGCGCCCGTCGCTGGTGCGCCGCGCGTTCACCGCCGGCGACGATCTCGTCGCGGCACGGCTGTACGCGACGGCGCACGGGCTGTACGAGGCGGAGCTCAACGGGCGGCGGGTGGGCGACGACGCGCTGTCGCCCGGCTGGACCGTCTACCCGAAGCACCTGCGCTACTACACCTACGACGTCACCGGCCTGGTCCGGCCGGGGCCGAACGTCATCGGGGCCTGGCTCGGCGACGGCTGGTACCGCGGCCGGCTCGGCTGGAACGGCGGCTTCCGCAACCTCTACGGCAGCGACCTGTCGTTCCTCGCGCAGCTGGAGCTGACCTACGCCGGCGGCCGGGTCGAGACGGTCGCGACGGACGGCGCCTGGCGGGCGGCGCCCAGCCCGATCCTGCGCACCGGCAACTACGACGGTGAGGACTACGACGCTCGTCTGGAGCACGCCGGCTGGTCCGAGCCTGGCTTCGACGACGGGGGCTGGACGCCGGTCGCCGTCCGCGAGCGCGACCCCGCCACGCTGCGCGCGCCCACCGGCCCGCCGGTCCGCTGCACCGAGGAGGTCCGCCCCGTCGCGGTGCTCACCACGCCCAGCGGGAAACGCGTCCTCGACTTCGGCCAGAACCTCGTCGGCCGTGTCCGCATCCGCGTCACGGGGCCCGCTGGGAGCACCGTCACGCTGCGCACCGCCGAGGTGCTCCAAGGCGGCGAGCTGTACACCCGGCCGCTGCGCGACGCGCGGTCCACGGACACGTACACGCTGGCCGGCCGCCCGGACGGCGAGGAGTGGGAGCCCCGGTTCACCTTCCACGGCTTCCGGTATGCCGAGGTCGGCGGCTGGCCCGGCGACCTCGACGCCGCCGTCGCCGCCGGAGACGTCGTCGCCCGCGTCTACCACACCGACCTCGAGCGCACCGGCTGGTTCGAGTGCTCCGACCCGCTGGTGAACCGGCTCCACGACAACGTCGTGTGGAGCATGCGCGGCAACGTGGTCGACATCCCGACCGACTGCCCGCAGCGTGACGAGCGGGTCGGCTGGACCGGCGACATCCAGGTGTTCGGGCCGACGGCGAGCTTCCTGTACGACGTGTCCGGCATGTTGGCCGGCTGGCTGCGCGACGTCGAGCGCGAGCAGCTGCCCGACGGGACGGTGCCGTGGTACGTCCCGGTCATCCCGGCCCGCAAGACGTGGACGCCGATCCGCCCGGGTGCGGCATGGGGCGACGTCGCGACGTTCCTGCCCTGGACGCTGTACGAACGCTACGGCGACGCCGGCGTCGTCGCCGACCAGTTCGAGAGCGCCCGCCGCTGGGTCGACCTCGTCGACCGGCTGGCCGGCCCCGGTCACCTGTGGGACGAGGGCTTCCAGCTCGGCGACTGGCTCGACCCGGCCGCGCCGCCGCAGGACCCGGCCGACGCGCGCACCGACCGCTACCTGGTCGCGACGGCGTACTTCGCCGCGTCGGCCCGCCGGGTGGCCTGGCTCGCGGAGGTGCTCGGCCGCGAGGAGGAGCGCTCGCGCTACACGGCCCTCGCCGACGCCGTCCGCGACGCGTTCGCCGCGGCGTACGTGCTGCCGGACGGGCGGATGACCAGTGACGCGCAGACGGCGTACGCGCTGGGGCTGCGGTTCGGCCTGATCCCGGAGAAGCTGCGGGCCGCGGCCGGTCGGCGGCTCGGCGAGCTGGTCCGCGCCGAGGACAACCGCATCGCAACGGGGTTCGTCGGGACGCCGCTGGTCAGCGATGCGCTGACGGACGCCGGCGAGCTGGACACCGCCTACGACCTGTTGCTGCAGCGCGAGTGCCCGTCCTGGCTGTACCCGGTCACCCAGGGCGCGACGACGATCTGGGAGCGCTGGGACAGCCTGCTGCCCGACGGCACCGTCAACCCGGGCACGATGACGTCGTTCAACCACTACGCGCTCGGCGCGGTGGCCGACTGGCTGCACCGCGTGGTGGCGGGGCTGGCGCCGGCCGAGCCCGGGTACCGCCGCGTGCGGTTCCGGCCGCGGCCGGGCCGCGGGCTGACGTTCGCCCGGGCCCGGCACCGCTCACCGTACGGCGACGTCGCCATCGAGTGGCGCGTCGTGGGCGGTGGCCTCGTCGTGGCGACGGAGCTGCCGGTGGGCACCACGGGCGTGCTCGAGTTGCCCGACGGTGTCAGCGTCGAGCTCGCGCCGGGCCGGCACGAGCACCGGTCCGCGCTGGCGTAGGCGTCAGCGGTCGGTCTCGATCTCCTCCGCCGGCACCTCGGCCGGTACGCGCGCGCGATCCGTCGCGGCGGGGTCGTCGTCCGCGGGCGGCTCGGGGCCGCCGCAAGCAGCCCGGGCGGCGCGGCCGGTCAGCCGGCCGGGGTCTCGATCTCGATCAGGCCGGAGTCGCCACCGTCGGTCGTGCTGGTGAGCAGCAGGACCGAGGTGGCGATCATCAGAACGGCCACGAGCAGCAGGACGGCGAGCTTGGCCGGCGTACCGGACTCGATGAGCCAGCGGCGCAGCGGCGCCAGAGCGTGGCGGTCGGACATCGTCGTCCTCTCGTCATCGGGCAGCGTCACCTCGACCGTATGTGACAGAGGCCCTGACTGGCCAGCCGATTCGTCACATCCGGGAGAAAACGCCTACTTCCGCCCGAACGCGGCGAGGAACGTCGCGACGGCGGCGTCGGCGTGGGCGTCGAGGTCGCGCGGCGCGGGCGTCGCCGCGGGGCGGAACAGCGACTCGTTGAACGGCGCCGCCAGCAGCAACCAGAGGAACTGCTCGGCCGCGACGTCCATGTCGCCGCCCAGCAGCCCGCGCCCGGCGAGGTGGCCGAAGAGCCGGCGCAGCGTGGCGAGGCCGCGCTGCCGGCCGCGCTCGTCCCAGGTGCGGGCGAGGTCGGGGAAGCGCTCCGCCTCGGCCGCGACCAGCCGGCGCATCCGCAGCAGGTCCGGCGCGGTGACGGTGGTGACGAACTCGCGCGCGAACGCCCGCAGGTCGCGGGGGAGGTCCGTGGTGGCGGCGAGGGTGTCGAGGTGGTCGTCGGAGAGCCGCTCGGCGGCCTCGATGTCGCGCCGGATCACGGCCTCGAACAGAGCCTCTTTGCCGGGGAAGTACTTGTACAGCGTCACCTTGGAGATGGCGGCGATCGCGGCGATCTCGTCGACGCCGGCGGCCCCGAAGCCCCGGCGCAGGAACACCGTCCGCGCGGCGTCGAGGATGAGCGGCTCCTTCGGTGCGCCACGGCCCCTTGCCCGATCCATGAACTGAACAGTACAGTATCCGTCGAGTGAGTACTGAACAGTTCAGTATCTGAGGGAGTGGTCGACATGCGGGCTCGATCCGCCGACGGCACACCGATCGCCGTCAGTCGCTCGGGCGAGGGCCCGGCGCTGGTGATGGTCGACCCCGCGGGCGCGTTCCACGGGCTGCGGCCGATGGCCGGCGTGGTCCCGCTGCTGGCCGAGCGGTTCGCCGTCCACACGTACGACCGGCGTGGGCGGGGCGACAGCGGCGACACCTCGCCGTACGCGCCCGAGCGGGAGGTCGAGGACCTCGCCGCGGTGATCGAGCTGGCCGGTGGTGAGGCGGACGTCTACGGGTTCAGCTCCGGCGCCGCCGTGACGTTGCGGGCGCTCGCCGCCGGGCTGCCGATCCGGAGGGCGGCGCTGCTCGAGCCGCCGTTCGTCGTGGGGCAGCCGGCCGACGAGGAGTTCACCGATCGGCTGCGGGACCTGATCGGCCGGGGTGAGCGCGGCGCCGCCGTCGAGTTCTTCAACCGCGCCGTCGGCGTCCCGGACGAGTGGATCCAGCAGCTGCGCTCCCACCCGGCCTGGCCCGGCCTGGAGGCGCTGGCGCCGACCTCACCTCGACGATGACGGCCGAGCTGCTCGCCGCGGTGCGCACGCCGGTGCTCGTCCTCAACAGCAGCGGCAGCGACGACTACCTGCGCGGCGCCGCCCGCGACGTCACGTCGCGGCTGCCCGCCGGCGAGCACCGCGAGGTCCCCGGCGACTGGCACGGCGTCGACGACGCCGAGCTCGCGGCACAGCTCACCGGCTGGTTCCGCTGACGCCGCCGCGCGCCAGGCGTTCGGCCTCCTCGCCGCGCAGCCCTGACGCGCTGCGTGCCGCCGTTCGCCCTGGCCACGGTGTAGCCAGGGAGGTGTGCGACGCGCTGGAGGTCTGCGGTCCGATCGGACGGCAGAGCTCCAGCGGTCAGGACGGCAGCGTGCCCGGCCGGTGGGCGGCGGCCGCGGCGGCCAGGCCGGCCAGCATGTCGTCGGTGAACGGCACGCCGGCGATCGCCGTCAGCGCCGCACCCCACCCGGCGACGAAGTAGTCCCATCCGTCGACGGCCGTGGCGCCTTGCGCGCGGGCGTCGGCGAGGAACGTGAGGTCGCCGCGGTAGTTGACGTCCCACGCGGTCGCCCCAGGAGGCAGGACGGTGCCCGGCGGGAGCGGCGAGCCGGGCCGGTCCTTGCCCAGCCCGGTCGCGTTGACGACGAGCGCGCCGTCCGGCAGCGGGAACGGCGCGGCCGGGTCGCCCGCGGCGAGCAACCGGAGCCGGCCGTCCAGCACACCGCACCGCCGCGCCGTCGCCCGCAGCGCGGCCACCGCGTCCTCGTCGGTGTCGAGGACGGTGATGCTCCGCGGGCCGCGGCCGGCCGCCCGGACGAGGGAGCCCGAGGCGAGGGTCGCCCCGACGTCCAGGGTCAGGGCCAGGAGCAGCGCCGTCCCCGCCCCGCCAGCCCCGTAGACGACGACGTCGGCATGGCCGGCACCGTCGAACCCGCGGAGGACGGCGGTGAGCGCGAGCGGGTCGCGCGCGTGCGCGTCGACGCCGTCCGTGGCGCGCGCCAGCGTGTTCACCTCCCGTGTGAGGCCGGCGAGGACGTCGGTGCGGCGGAACAGCGTCGCGCCGGCCCGGTGCAGCCGCAGCTTGTGGCTGGTGACGACCGCTCCGGCGACCCGGGGGTTCGCGGCGACGGCGGCGACGAGCTCGGCGTACGCCGCGTCCGGCGCGTTCAGCGGCAGGTCGAGCCCGCGCAGCGTCCAGTCCGGCCGGCCCAGCGCGGCCGCCCAGCCGGAGAACGTCTCGTGGCTGCGGGAGCCCGCCGTCCTCACCCCGAGGAACACCACCAGCTCGCCCGGACCGTCCCATTCGCGCAGCTCGTCGACGCGGATCAGGCGGCCGTCGGGCGTCACGCCGCCACTCTACGGCGCGGCTGGGTTAGCGTGGCGAGCCATGCCGGACACCCGGATCCTGCACTGGAACATCCACTCGTGGCGCGACGATGCCGGCGCCCCGAACCACGGCGCCGTGGCCGCGCTGATCGAGCAGACCGATCCGCAGATCGTCTCGCTGGTCGAGGTCGACGAGCCGTGGGGTGGCCCGTCGGCCCTCGGCGAGCTGGCCGGCCGGCTGGGGTTCGCCTGCGTCTTCCCGCCCACCGTCCACTACGGCGACGACGCCGGCCCGCGCGGCGGCTACGGCAACGCACTGCTGGTCAAGGCCCCGATCCAGGCCGTGCAGCAGTGGCAGCTGCGCTGGCCGCCGCGCCTGTACGACGGCTCGGAGTCGTCGGAGGCGCGGACGGTGCTGCTGGTGCGGCTCGACCTCGGCGGGACCGGCCTCTGGGTCGGCAGCACCCACCTGCCCCGCCGCTCGGCAACGGCCCGGGCCGCCGCGCTGGACCGCCTGCTGACGCTTGCCCGCGGCCTCGACGCGCCGTGGCTGGTCTGCGGCGACTTCAACACGCCGGCGACGTCGTGGGTGCCGGAGGACGGCTCGGTGCGGGTCCGGCCCGGGACGCCGCAGCCCTCGTACCCGGCCTCCGCGCCCGCCGAGCCGATCGACTACCTGGTCGCGTCGCCCTCACTGACGGTCCGTGCCGAGCTGCTCGGCCGCGCCGGCTCCGACCACCTGCCACTGCTCGGCACGGTCGACCTCCCCGACCGCGCGCAGCGATTATCCTGAGGCGTCCGCTCTCACCCAGGATGACCTGCGATGACCTTGACCCAGGTCCAGGCCCGGCCCGGGCTGGGCGCGAGCCTGCGCTCCGCCGTGGCCGACCTGTTCGCCGTGGTGGGGCGGGCGGGACGGCTGCTGGGCCGGCACTGGCCGGTGCTGCTGGCGATCCTGTTCGCCGGCGAGGCCGGCCGGTACGCCGCGCTGTGGGCGGCGGTCGAGCTGAGCGACCTCAGCGGCACGCTGGGCGTGCTGGTGCTGGTCCTGGGCCCGCTGGCGGCGGTGTCGGCGCTGATCGCGGCGCTCTACGCGCTGCGGCATTCGCTGCCGTCCCTGCAGGCCTCGGCCGACCAGGCCGCGGCGACGGGGGAGGACCCGGCGACGCACCAGCACGCGAGCGTCGTCACCGTCCTCGGCAGCGTGATGATCCCGTTCCTCGCCATCTACGCCTCCTACGGCTACCTGTCCGAGGACGTGTTCCGGTTCGTGAACACCGCGGTCACCGACGAGCTGCTCAACAACCCCGACCTGCTGCTGGGCACCGGCGAGGTCGACCAGGACCGGACGGCGCTGGCGACCGGCTGGCTGGCGATGGCGCTGGTCGCGATCGCGATCGTGCTGCGTTACGGGCTCGGCGTCCTGGCCCGGCGGCGGCCGATGCGATGGATCCCCTGGGTCGCGGCGTACGTCGAGGTGCTCTGGCTGGTCACCCTCGCCCGCATGCTCGCCAGCCACCAGGAGGCCGCCATCGCGTGGCTGCAGGAGCGGGCGGTCACGCGGGCCGTCGCCGACGGGTGGCAGTCGCTGCTGGCGTTCTTCGGCCCGGTCGGCGACGCCGTCGACGGCGCGAGCCGCTGGCTGTTCGGCCTGCTCGCCGACGCCGACGCGCTGCTGGTCATCCCGGTCGCGTGGCTCACGGTGGGCGCCGTCGTCTACGGCCAGCAGCTGCGCGAGCCCGAGCGGCGTCGCCAGGCCTCGCACCGGCGGCCGCGCGGCGGGCTGGTCCGCCGCATGCACGCGCCGGCCCGGCAGGTCGGCAACGAGCTCACCGGCGGCCTCGGCGACCGCTTCGGCGCGCTGGCGCGCGGGCTGCGCCGGCTCGCCGTCGCCGGACTGGCGCCGATGCTGCTGTTCGCGCTCGCGTTCGTCGTCGCGCAGCGGCTGGAGTACGCCGTCGAGCTGCTCTGGCGCGACCTGCTCGGTCCGCTGCCGCTGGGCGCCTACCTGGCGTTCGTCCCGCACACCAGCATGGTGTCGCACGTCATCGGCACCGTCGTGGTGGTGTGCCTGCTGGGCGCGGCCATCGACCGCGTCCTCGCCCGCGGCGACCGGCAGACCGTCAGTCTGCGCTGATCACCAGGCCCTCCGGCGGACCCCAGCTGAGCAGCACCTCGGCGACCTCGACGCCGTCGGGGAGCAGCACGACCGGGCTGACGCTCCACTCGTCGGGGCGGCGCGGCCCGGTGTCGGGGTCGATGCCCTCGAACAGGTCGAGCTCCGGCCCGCGCGCGTCCGGCGGCACGCAGGGCGAGGTCGCCTGGCTGATCGACGGCGACGCCGACTGGTAGGCGTACTCGGTGCCGGCGGCGTCGCGGACGACCAGCTGGCAGCCGGACAGCGGCACGTCCGGCGGTGCGGCGAGCGTGAGGTCGACGGCGACGGCCTGCACGCCGTCCGGCGGCTCCAGCGGCTCGTCCTCGCCGAACGGCGCCTCGGCCGGGCGCACGCCGTCCAGCCGGACCCGCACGGTGAAGGGCACGTCGCCGGTGCGGTCGTACTGGCTCGCGGAGAACGTCGCCCACTCGCCCCGCTCGGCGTGGACGAGGTCGCGCGGCTTCTCCAGCCACCAGTAGTCCTCGACGCGGTACGAGCTGGCGGCCAGCGCCGCGGCCAGCGTCACCGGGAGCGCGACTAGCCCCCAGCGGTTGCGCCGCCACCAGCCGGGCCGCCTCACGACGCCGCCTCCGGTCCGTCGGCGGGCTCGGCGACCTCGACCGTCTCCTCCGACGCCGCCCACGCGTCGGCGTCGTCCTGGGTGAGCCCCAGGTCGATGACGGCGATGTCGTCGCGGCGGTGGTCCTCGGGGTTGGTCTCCAGCGTGACGACCAGCCGGGCACCGGCGACGGCGTCGGCGGGCACCTCGATGGCCGCCGCCACCTGCCGGGGGATGCCCGGCTGGGCGGCGCCGCCGGAGCTGTACGGGTTGCGCTCGACGCTGGTGCGGAACACCCGGCCCTCGGTGTCGCGCAGCGCGACGTACGCCGGGACCTGGGGTTCACCGGCCGCGGTGTACGTCCAGTCGACGACGACGTACACGCCGCCGGTGACGTGGACGGTGCCGTACGGGTCGGAGATGCGGGTGGAGCCGGCGACGGAGGTCACCTCGACGTCGCCCCAGCGCGTCTCGACCCGGTCACCGACGCCGCCGGTCCGCTCGAACGGCGCGGACGTCTCGTCGTCGACCGGCATCAGGCCCTCGACGGCGCGCCCGGTCGCCAGCGCCGCAACCAGCAGGACGGCGAACGCCGCCTGCCGCGGCAGCCCGTTCAGGCGCCGCGCCGGCGGGCGGGCCACGCGCCGGCCGCCCATCAGGAGTCCTCCTCGGCGGGCTCGGACGGCTCGGCCGACGGCGCCGTCACGTCGATGTCGCCGGCGACGACGGGCAGCGGGTCGAGCCACTCCTGGGAGCGGTCGATCGAGCTCTGCCGCAGCGTCCGCCCGACCAGCACCAGCCGCGCCTCCGACGGGACGGCGGCCCGCGCGTCCTGCTCCCACACCATCGCGACCTCGTACTCCAGGCCCGGCTGCACCGCGTCGAGGCGGGTGCCGTCGGCCATGACGTACACGTCGCCGGCGGGCACCGGCTCGTCGGGATCGGCGGTGTCGCCCGGCAGCACCTCGGCGGGCACGCCGGGCACGCCGTCCAGCGCGACGCTCTCGGAGAGCATGGCGCCGTACTCCGTGGTCGTTCCGGTCGCCGTCACCGTCGCGACCAGCGCCAGCACCCGGGTGTCGTCGTCGCCCTCGGAGACGCCGGGCAGCTCGTCGACCACTCGCATCCGCTCGACGGTGACGGTGAACGGGCCGAGGTCGACGGCCTCACCGACGACCAGGGGCGCGACGTCGGCCGCCGGCTTCTCGAGCGGGTCGAAGCCGCCCGCGACCAGCACGGCCAGCACCACCGCGCCGGCCGCGCTCCCCGCCAGCGGCAGGTGCTGGCGCGAGGCCCCGAGGCCCAGTCGCCGCAGCCGACCCCCCGACTCCGCCATCACGGGACCAGAGTGTAGGGCCCCGGCGGCCCTCGTTCAGGCGGCCGCGGCGCCGGTCATGATCGCCACCCCCTCGGCCATGGTGTGCGACTGCGGCGTGATGACGCCGGCCGAGCGGCCGAGGCGCTGGACGTGGATGCGGTCGGCCACCTGCCAGACGTGCGGCATGTTGTGGCTGATCAGCACTACGCCGAGGCCGTTCTCGCGCAGCCGCTCGACCAGCGCGAGCACCTGGTTCGACTCCTTGACGCCCAGCGCGGCGGTCGGCTCGTCTAGCACCACGATGCGGCTGCCGAACGCCGCCGCCCGCGCGACCGCGACGGCCTGCCGCTGCCCGCCGGACAGCGACTCGACCGGCTGGGTGATGTTCTGGATGGTGCTGATGCCGAGGTCGCGGACGGCCTCCTCGGCGCGCCGGCGCATGCCCTGCTTGTCGAGCATGCGGAACACCGACCCGAGCACGCCCGGACGGCGCTCCTCGCGGCCGAGGTAGAGGTTGCTGGCGACGTCGAGGGCCGGCGCGACGGCCAGCGTCTGGTAGACGGTCTCGATGCCGGCGTCGCGGGCGTCCTGCGGGCGCCGGAACGACACCTCCCGGCCGTCGCACGTGATCGTCCCCGCGTCCGGGACCAGCGCGCCGGTGAGGCACTTGATCAGCGTCGACTTGCCGGCGCCGTTGTCGCCGATGACGGCCAGCACCTCGCCGGCGTACACGTCGACGTCGACGCCGTCGAGGCCGACGACCCGGCCGAACGTCTTCACCAGCCCGCGCGCGGCGAGCACCGGGGTCCGCGTCGTCGTCATGCCCGCACCCTCCGGATCCACTGGTCCACCGACACCGCGGCGATGACGAGGATGCCGACGGCGAGCAGGCGGTACTGGTCGTCGACGCCGGCCAGCGACAGCCCGACGGCGAACGACTGGACGATGAGCGCGCCGAGCAGCGTCCCCAGAATGCCGCCGCGGCCGCCGAACAGGCTGGTCCCGCCGATGACGACCGCGGTGATCGACTCGAGGTTGGCGTCGGCGATGGCGTTCGGGCTGGCCGCGCCGGCCCGCCCGATCAGCACCCATGCGGCCAGCCCGTAGATCAGCCCGGCGACGGCATACACGCTGAACAGCACCCGGCTGACCCGGATGCCGGCCAGCCGAGCGGCGTCGGAGTCGTCGCCGACGGCGTACACGTGCCGGCCCCAGGCGGTCTGGCTCAGCGCCCAGCCGACCACGAGGTACATCAGCGCGACGATGACCACGCCGTACGTCAGCCGGAAGTCGCCCAGCGGGAACGTCGTCCCGGTCCAGGTGAGCGCGTCGGGGAGGTCGGCGCCCGGCACGCTCTGCCCGCCGGTGTAGATCAGCACGACGGCGGTGAACACGCTCAGCGTGCCGAGCGTGACGATGAACGGCGGGAGCCCGACCCGCGTCACCAGCAGCCCGTTGAGGCTGCCGGCCGCGAGACCGGTCGCGACGCCGACGACCAGCGCCAGCGGCGCCGGCACGCCGTGCTCGGCGGCGAGCATGGCGGCCAGCATGGACGAGAGCACCGCGATCGCGCCGACGGACAGGTCGATGCCCGCGGTCAGGATGATCAGCGTCTGCCCGATCGCCAGTGCCGCCACGATCGCCGTCTGCTGGATCAGCAGCGACAACGCGGCCGGCGCGGCGAACCGGTCGTTGAGCAGCGTGAACGCGATGCACGTCAGCAGCAGGATGATCGCCGGGCTGAGCGCCGGGTGGGTGTGCAGCAGGTGCTGGGCGCGCTGGGCGGGGGAGCGGCGGCGGCGCTCCAGCTCCGCCGCCGCGCTGCCCGGTTCGGTGGTCAGCCCCAGCACTTGTCCGCGCCCTCGGTGGTGTCGATGCTCTCGAGGCCGTCGGCCGGCGTGTCCGTCACCAGCGCGACCCCGGTGTTGAAGAAGTCGAGGCCGTCGCTGGGCTCCGGCGGCTCGCCGCCGCGGGCGATGTCGGCGATGGCCTTGACGCCCTCCGAGGCCATGAGCAGCGGGTACTGCTGCGACGTCGCGCCGATGCGACCGTCCTTCACCGCCTGGACGCCGTCGCAGCCGCCGTCGACGGAGACGATCAGCACGTCGTCGGCGACGCCGGCGGCCTCCAGCGCGGCGTACGCCCCGGCGGCCGACGGCTCGTTGATGGTGTAGACCACGTTGATGTCCGGGTTGCGGGTCAGGCAGTTCTCCATGGCCGTGCGCCCGCCGTCCTCGGCGCCGCCTGTCGGCTCGTTGCAGACGATCTCGTAAGTGCCGCCGGAGTACGAGCCGGTGGGCGCCTCGTCGCCGTTGCGCTTCGGGTCGGCGACGTCGATGCCCATGCCGGACAGGAAGCCCTGGTCGCGGTTGTAGTCGACGGAGACGATCTTGTCGTTGAACAGGTCGAGCAGCGCGATGGTGGCCGGCTGTCCGCCCAGCTGCGCTGCCGCCCACTGACCGATCAGCTCGCCGGCCTCGAAGTTGTCGGTGGCGAAGGTGATGTCGACGATGTCCGCCGGGTCGGGCGGGGTGTCCAGCGCGATGACGTAGAGGCCGGCGTCGCGGGCCCGCTCGATCGCCGCGTTGACGCCGGGACCGTTGGGCACGATGAGGATGCCCTGCTCGCCCGCGGCGATGGCGTTCTCGATGGCCTGGATCTGGCCCTCCTCGTCGCCGTCCTCCGCGCCCGCTGCGATCGTGAGGTCGACGTTCTCCTCCTCGGCGACCTCCTTCGCGCCCTCCTGCATGGCGACGAAGAACGGGTTGATCGAGTCCTTGGTGATGAGCGTGACGGCGACGGTGTCGCCCTCGCCGGCCGTGGACGCCGAGTCGTCGGAGCCGCCGCACGCGGTCGCGGTGAGCAGCGTGGCCGCCGCGAGCACGACAGGCGCGGCGAGCCGGCGCCGTCCGGAGCGGGAGAGAGTCATGGTGGGTTCCTTCTGTTCGTGGGTGCTGACGGTCACGGCACGGGCCCGACCTGGACGTTCTGGATGACGGCGGTGCCGTTGTAGACGTTGAGGCCGAACTGGCCGCCGGCGATGGTGTCGTCGACGGCGTCGATGACCGGCTCCGCGGCGTCGTCGAGGTATATCCGGATCCGCGGACCCTCGGCCACCACTTTCAGGTGATAGGTGCGCCCGTACTCGACGTCGAGCGGGTAGGTCGCGATGTCACGGCCCGGCCGCCAGAGCTTGATCACGTTGGCGTGCGCGTCGACGTTGGCCGTGTAGTGGCGGCTGGCGTCGCGGTTGGAGCGGAACGTGATGGCCGCGGCGACGCCGGAGTCCAGCCGGACGTCGGCCTCGTAGGTGAAGTCGGCGCCGGACGCGGTGTTGAGGTAGAACGCGTCGCCGCCGCTGGTGCCCTGCTTCCCGCCGGGGACGTCGGCCCAGGCGCCGGAGTCGGCGTACCACTTGCCGTCCAGGTTGCTGCGCAGCGTCGACTCACCGCCCCAGATCGAGCCGAGCTGGTGAATGGTGAGGCTCTCCAGCCGCACCCGGCCGTTGACGAAGAGCTCGACGGTGTCGTCGCCGGGCATGCTGTCGAAGTTGACGTTGAGGCTGCGGTAGAGCCGGCCGTCGTTGCCGAAGATCTCCAGTTGGCCGCGGTCGACCAGCAGCCGCAGCCTCACCCGGTCGTCCACCGGGCTGAGCGGCACGCCGTCCAGCGTCTCGGAGGCGGTGTCGTAGGCGACCTCGTAGTCGTACCAGCCGTCCTCGGCCGTGCCGAGCCGGAAGCCGAACCGGGACTCGCCGCGCCCGGAGACGTCGAACTCGGCCTCGATCTCGTAGGTGTCGGCCTCGACGCCGGCCAGCAGGTCGCGGGCGCGTTGCGCGTCGAGCATGCGCGCCTTCCAGGTCTGCGTCGACGTCCGCAGCGTCTCGATCTCCTCGATCGGCGTGCTCAGCACCCGTGGCGCGCCGTCCACGGTCGTCAGCGTCATCTCCACCGGGAACGTCAGGTTGCCGGTCCAGATGGTGCCGGAGTTGCCGGGCTGCCAGGCCATCGAGACCACGCGGTCGTCGGGCATGTTCATGAACGTCAGGCCGGCGTAGTACGAGCCGCCGAACTGGCTCTGCCCCTGGTTGAACCGCTGCGGCTCGGTCCAGTCGGTGGTGAACGTCGTGCCGTCGAAGTCGCCGACGACGTACTCGCCGCTGGCGTCGCTGAGCACCCACTGCACGTTCGACGGGTCGCCGTCGAGCGGCATCGGCACGAAGTCGGGGCACTCGAACAGCCAGCCGGCCTGGAACCGCGAGGCGAACGTCCAGTCGAGCAGGTCGTCCGACGTGTAGAAGTCGACGCCGTTGCCGCCGTGGTCGGACCAGACGACCATGCCCCAATGGCCGGCCTCCTCGTCCCAGAAGACCTTGGGGTCGCGGCTGGTGCCCTGCGGCTTCACGACCGGGTTGCCGCCGTCGTAGGTCTGGAACGTGTAGCCGCCGTCGGTGGAGTAGAACACCGTGACGCCGTCGGTGCCCGAGTAGACGATGATGGGGTCCTCGTCGCCGTCCTTGAGGCCGCTGACGTTCCGGGTGTCGACGACGCCGCCGCCGGAGAACAGGTTGCCGGGGTGGACGCCGGGCTCCAGCGCGATCGCCTGCTGCTTCCAGTGCACGAGGTCGGTGCTCGTCGCGTGGCCCCAGTGCATGGTGTCCCACTGCAGGCCGTGCGGGTTGTGCTGGAAATACAGGTGGTAGACGCCGTCGTAGTACAGCGGCGCGTTGACGTCGTTGATCCAGCCGCCGCGGGAGCTGAAGTGGAACTGCCCGCGGTTGTCCTCCTGGTAGTTGGTGATGGGGTAGGGGAACTCCGGGTAGTCCTGCGGTGTGCCGGCCGAGCCGGACTGCACCATCACCCCTGCGATGCCGACGACTGCGGCGAGCGTCGCCACAGCGGACCGTGTTCTCCTGCGCATACGTCCCAGCTCCCTTGCCAGTGATCGTGTGAAAGCGGAGATGAAGGTCGCCGCGACGGGCGTCTGACAACCTTGTCAGGGGAGTCTGGGGGCTCGCGGCGTGTGTGTCAATACTTGCTTTCTGCGGTGTTACGGGGTGATGATGCGGCCCGGCAAGACGGCGTGACAATGTTGTCAAAGGTGGCGTGGAGGCGGAGCGGCCCGTGCCGGTACTGTGACGATCGGAGGGGGTCCATGACCGAACACGCCGATCCGGTGACCACGCCGTACCGGCCGCGAGCGACGCTGCGCGACGTCGCCGCCATGGCCGGCGTCAGCATGAAGACGGTGTCGCGGGTGGTCAACGGCGAGGGCGGCGTCACGCCGCAGAAGGTCGACGCGGTCCGGCTGGCCATCAGCCGGCTCGACTACCGGCCGAACGTGTCGGCCAGCGCGCTGCGCCGGTCGAGCCGGCGCACGGCCGCCATCGGCACCGTGCTCGAGGACCTCGCCAACCCGTTCTCCAGCGCCCTCCTGCGGGCCGTCGAGGACGTCGCGAACGAGAAGCGCGTGCTCATCCTCGCCGGCAGCGTCGACGAGGACCAGCAGCGCGAGCGGGCGCTGGTGCGCGCCTTCACCGAGCGCCGGGTCGACGGCCTCATCATCGCGCCGGTCGGCGAGGACCAGGGCTACCTGCGGGCGGAGATGGAGGCCGGCACGCCGCTGGTGTTCGTCGACCGCCAGCCGCAGGGCCTGCTCGCCGACTGCGTGCTCTCCGACAACGAGGCCGGCGCGCGCGACGCCGTGCACCGGCTCGCCGAGGCCGGGCACCGCCGCATCGCTTACCTCGGCGACCTCGCCATCATCCCGACCGCTCAGCAGCGCTTCGCCGGCTACCAGCGGGGCCTGCTGGAGCGCGGGCTGCCGTTGGACCCCGCGCACGTCGTCCACGACCTCCACACCGTCGACGACGCCGCCCGCGCCACCACGGCGCTGCTGCGGTCCGAGGACGCGCCGACGGCGCTGTTCGCCAGCCAGAACCTGGTCACCATCGGCGCCATCACAGCACTGCAGGACCTCGGGCTGGAGCAGCGCGTCGCGCTGTTCGGCTTCGACGACTTCCCGATGGCCGACCTGCTCAAGCCGCGGGTCAGCGTCATCGCGCAGGACCCCGCCGCCATGGGCCGGGCCGCCGCGGAGCTGCTGTTCGAGCGGCTCGACGGCGAACGCGGCCGGCCGCGGCGCATCCTGCTGCCGACGACGACCGTGCTGCGCGGTTCGGGCGAGATTCCGCCGGGGCGCCCATGACCGCGGTCGGCGGCGCCGTCGTGGTGGGCGAGGCGCTCACCGACGTCATCGTCGAGCGCGACGGCTCGCAGACCCGTCACCCCGGCGGCAGCCCGGCGAACGTCGCCTACGGGCTCGGGCGGCTCGGCCGGCGGACCGCGCTGGTCACCGAGCTGGGCGCCGACCCCGACGGCGACGCGATCCGGGCGCACCTGGCCTCCGCGGGCGTCGAGGTCCGCACGCAGGGCGCCGCCGCGCGGACGTCGTCGGCCATCGCGAGACTCGGGGCCGACGGATCGGCCGACTACCGGTTCGACCTGACCTGGGAGCTCGGGCCGGTCGCGCTGCCGGAGGCACCGCTGGTGGTGCACACCGGCTCGCTGGCGACGACGGTCGCGCCGGGAGCGGCGGCGGTCGAACGGCTGCTCGGCGACCTCCGGCCTGGCAGTACGGTCAGCTACGACCCCAACATCCGGCCGGCGCTCATGGGCCCGGCCGGCGAGCTGCGCGGACGGGTCGAGCGGCTCATCGCCGGCAGCGATGTCGTCAAGGCCAGCGACCAGGACACCGCCTTCCTCGCGCCGGGCCGCGACCCGGTCGACGTGGCGCGCGACTGGCTGCGGCTCGGCCCGGCGCTGGTCGTCGTCACCCTGGGCGGCGCCGGCGCGGTCGCCGTCACGCGCGGCGGCGAGGTGCGCGTGCCGGCCGCACCCGTCGCCGTCGCCGACACCGTGGGTGCCGGTGACTCCTTCACGGCCGGGCTGCTCGACGGCCTGTGGGACGCCGACCTGCTCGGCGGCGCCGCCCGGCCGCGGCTGCGCGACGTCCCCGCCGAGGTCGTCGAGCGGGTCGTGCGCCGGGCCACGCTGGCCGCCGCCGTCACCGTGTCGCGGGCCGGCGCCAACCCGCCCACCCGCGACGAGCTCGACGCCGTCAGCNGACCTGCTCGGCGGCGCCGCCCGGCCGCGGCTGCGCGACGTCCCCGCCGAGGTCGTCGAGCGGGTCGTGCGCCGGGCCACGCTGGCCGCCGCCGTCACCGTGTCGCGGGCCGGCGCCAACCCGCCCACCCGCGACGAGCTCGACGCCGTCAGCCGGTCCGCGGGCCCCTGATCACGGCGCGAGCCGGCGGGCGCGGTCGAGCAGCAGCCGGCGCTCGCGGTCGTTGCGGGTCAGCCGCGGCCGCCCGCTCGAACTCCGCTCGCACCGCGCCGCGCCTCGTCGCGCCTCGTCGCGCCGCAGAAAGTTGATCTTGGAGTTCTTCGGCAAATACCGTCCGAAATGCCCGATAGATGGCCGAACAACTCCAAGATCAACTTGGCTGGCGCCGGGAGGTTGGCGTCTCGCATGGTGAGAGACGGCTCACGTTAACGAAATCGTAACCGGGCTGTCGTGCGCCGGCCGCCGGTGCGACGCTGGCGCGGGGCCGGTCCCGGACGGCGACCCCGGCGCGGCGTGTCAGCGGCCCGTCGCCGCACCCGCGTGCGCCACCTGCCGCAGCGTGCGGGGCCGGCCGTGTCTGACACGGAGCGCCGCCGTGTCAACGACCGGACAACGGCCGGCGCGACAGCGGACACGACCTGTCCGCCCGGGCCGCCGGACCATCGGCCGACACCGCCGTGGACGTCGTGCCGGGCGCTGGGTGGCGACGTTGACACTGGTCAGCGACCCGTCCTCTACTGGCGGCCAACCCGCTCAGCCCCCAGCGCCGATCCACAGAGAGGACGGAAGCAATGACGCTCCCACCCACGGCCCGCCGCCTGGCGGCCCGCCGCCGCATCCAGGCGGGCCTGGCGCTCTGCCTGGGCGCCGCCGCGCTGGCCGCCTGCGCCGGCAGCGCCGACCCCGAGGAGCCCGCCGGCGGTGACGGGGACGAGCAGACCGTCACGTTCCGTTCGTGGAGCCCGATCGAGCAGACCACGCGGCAGATGATCGACTCGTTCACCGAGGCGAACCCGGACGTCACGATCGACGCGACGATCTTCAACTACCCGGAGTACGTCGTCGACCTGCAGACGCGAGCGTCGTCGGGCACCATGCCGGACATCATCGGCCTGCAGCCGGGTGCGCTGACCCAGCAGTACCGCGAGAAGCTGATGCCGCTCGAGCAGTGCGCGGCCGACACCTGGGGCGACGACTGGGAGAGCAGGTTCCACCCGGTCGGCCTCGAGCAGGCCCGCATGGGCAACCCCGACGGCGACGAGCACTACTACGCGCTGCCCCTGCTGGTGCAGACGGTGAACCTGTGGGCGAACTCGGAGCTGCTCGACGCCGCCGGGATCGAGCCGCCGGCCACCTGGGACGACCTGAAGGCGGCTGTCGCCACGCTCGGCGACGCCGGCGACGCCGCGCCGTTCCTGCTGCCGGCGAAGGACGCCTGGCTGCGCAACGTCGTGTTCCTGCAGATCGCCAACAACCTCGAGCCGGGCCGCGTCTACCAGGCGGAGAACGGCGAGGTGCCCTGGACCGACCCTCGCATCGTCGAGGCGTTCGACTACTGGAGCAGGCTGTTCACCGAGGGCATCGCCCAGGACGGCGCGCTCGCGCTGGACTCGTACCCGAACGGCGTCAACCAGTTCGAGGCGGGCAACGCGGCGATGATCCCGCTCGGCGCCTGGTGGATCCAGCAGTCGGACCCGTCGAAGACGGAGATCGCGCCGCTGTCCGAGGGCATGTCCGGCTACGAGCCGTTCCTCTTCCCGACACTGCCCGGCGGCGCGCCCGAGTCGCAGCTGGTCGGCGGCATCGACGTCGCGCTGGGCATCTCCGCCGACGCGGCCGACCCGGACCTCGCCTGCGAGGTGCTCACCGACTGGATCGCCGGCGACGGCGGCCAGGTGCTGATCAACACGTTCAACGACCTGCCCGCGGTGACCGGCCTGAACCCGGAGGAGTTCACCAGCGACAAGCAGGAGCAGATCTGGAACCAGCTCACCCAGGACTGGATGCCGAAGGTGCAGTGGTCGCGGTACTTCGAGAGCCCGGAGATCGACACCGCCGTCGCCGACGCGCTCGCCGGCGTCGCCGCCGGTCAGCTCACCCCGCAGCAGGCCGCCGAGTCGGTCCAAGCCGTGCAGGACCAGCAGGGCTGATGACCGCCTCGACGTCGCTCGTCCCGGCGGCCCGGAACACCCGGGCCGCCGGGGCCGGCCCACGCCGCCCGGCACGCAGGTTCACCCGCGAACGGCTGGTCGCGCTGGGCTTCATCGCCCCGGCGGTCGTGCTGTTCGCCACCTTCGTGGTCTACCCGATCGTCTTCAACGTCCAGTCCAGCCTGCTCGACTGGGACGGCGTCAGCGCCGGCACCCCCGTGGGCCTGGACAACTACCGCGACCTGTTCGCCGACCCGACGTTCCACACGACGCTGCGGAACTCGGCGTTCTGGATCGTGCTGACGATCGTCCCGCAGGCGGCGCTCGGGTTCGCGCTGGCGTGGCTGCTGAACACCCGGCTGCGCGGCCGGACGGTGTACCGGACGCTGTTCTTCCTGCCGGCGGTGCTGTCGCCGGTGGTCGTCGGCATCGTGTGGCAGCGGCTGCTGGACCCGTTCAACGGCGTGCTCGCCCAGCTCGGCCGGGCCACCGGGATCGACCTGCTGACGCGCTCGTACCTGTCCGACCCGTCGACGGCGATCTTCGCGGTGATCGTGGTCAACGTCTGGATGTGGACGGGCTTCTCGATGCTCTTCTACCTCGCCGGGCTGCAGCTGGTCGACCACAGCGTCGTCGAGGCCGCCCGCATCGACGGCGCGACCGGCTGGCAGCTGATCCGCCGCATCGTGCTGCCGCTGCTCAAGCCGACCCACCTGGCGCTGCTGCTGCTCGGCATCATCGGCTCGCTGAAGACCTTCGAGCTGGTCTGGGTGCTCACCGAGGGTGGGCCCAACCACGCGTCGGAGTTGATGCCGACGTACCTGTTCAAGCAGGCGTTCCAGCTGCAGTCGTTCGGCTACGGCGCCACCATCGCGGTCGTCCTGCTGGTCGTCGCGGTCGGCTCGTCGCTGGCGATGCTGCGCACGTTCGGCTCCGGCTTCATCACGGGAGACCGCTCATGAGGCGCCGCATACGCGACGTGGACGCGCCGCCGCGCTGGGCGCACTGGGTGCTCGGCCCGCTCGCGGTGCTGTGGATGATCCCCGTCGTCATGGTCATCGGCATCTCGCTGCTGCCGACGTCCAACCCGTCGACGACCGGGCTCGGGCTGGTGCCCGAGGAGCCGACGCTGCGCAACTACGTGACGATCTTCGAGACCAACCCGATCGCCCGGCACCTGCTCAACAGCCTGCTGGTGTCGGTGCCGTCGATCGTGCTGGTGCTGCTGCTCGGGTCGATGACGGCGTTCGCGCTGGCCCGGCTGCGGGTGCCGTTCAAAGGCGTCGTGTTCGTCGGGCTGATCCTGGCGCTGGTACTGCCGATGGCCGGCGTCGTGACGGCGATGTTCAAGATCTTGCAGGGCCTCGGGCTGTACGACAACCTGCTCGGCCTCGTCCTCGCCTACACCGCGCTGGGACTGCCGTTCGCCGTCATCATGATCCGCACCACCTACCTCGCCATCCCGGACGAGACGTACGAGGCGGCGCTGGTGGACGGCTCGTCGACGTGGACGATCTTCTGGCGCATCTACTTCCCGCTCGGCAAGGCGGCCGCCGCGGTCGTCGTCGTGTGGCAGCTGATGATGAGCTGGAACGACTTCCTGCTGCCGCTCGTCGCGATCGGCGACAACGACCTCAAGCCGCTCACGCTGGTCCCGCTGGCCTACCGCGGCATCTACCTGAGCCAGCCGGGCGCGCTGTTCGCCGTGTTGGTGCTGATCTCCGTGCCGATCGTGGTGGTGTACCTGTCGGTGCAGCGCTACCTGGTCAACGGGCTGGCGGGGTCGGTCAAGTGAGCTTCCTGGGCATCGACCTCGGCACCACCGGGTCGCGGGTCGCGGCGTACGACGCGGATGGGCACGAGCTCGCGGCGCGCTCGCAGCGCACGGCGGTCGTCCGTCCGGCGCACGGCCGGGCGGAGATCGACGCCGACGCCGTCCGGGCCGCCGTGGTCCGGCTGGTCGGCGAGATCGTCGCGGACCCGGCCGTCATCGCCGACCCGGTCGAGGCGCTGTCGTTCTCGACGCTCGGCGAGGCGATCGTGCCGGTCGGGCCGGACGGCGCCGCGCTCGGGCCGGCGCCGCTGAGCATGGATCAGCGCGGCGCGGCGTCGGCGGAGAAGCTGGCGGCCGCGCTCGGCGACGAGCACGTGCAGCGGCTCACCGGCCAGCCGTTGCACCCGATGTTCTCGGTGCACAAGATCCGCGAGCTGCTGCCCGGCGGCGCGCTCCCGGCGGCGGTGCGGACGATCGACGACCACGTGGCCGGCTGGTTCGGCGCGGCCCCGGCGATCGACCTGACGATGGCGGCGCGGACCGGCGCGTACGACGTCGGCGCCGGGCGCTGGTCGGACGAGATCCTCGGCGCGCTGGACGTCCCGGCGGCGCTGCTGTCCGAGCCGGTCCCGGCCGGGACGGTGATCGGCGCGGTGACGGCGGACGCGGCCGCGGCGACCGGGCTGCGTCCGGGCACTCCGCTCGTCGCCGGGGTGCACGACCAGGCCGCCGCGTTCCTCGGTGGCGGTGGGCGGGCGGGGGAGCGGTCGGTGTTCTCCTTCGGCTCCAGCGACTGCCTCACCGTGGGCACGTCCGCACGGCCGTCGCGGCTGCTCGGGACCGGCCTGGCGACGTACCCCGTCGGGCCGGACCTGTGGGTGACGCTGGCCGGGACCGCCGCGGGCGGGTGGGCGCTGGACTGGTTCGCGTCGCTGGTGCACCACGACCGCGTCGACCCGTGGGCGTCGCTGTTCGACCTGACGTCGACACCGCCCCCGGCGCTGCTGGTGCTGCCGTACCTCGCCGGGTCCGGCACGCTCGACAACGATCCGCGGGCCCGCGGCGCGCTGCTCGGCCTCACCCTGGAGACGACGACGGCGCAGGTCGCGCGGGCGTTCGTGGAGGCCTCGGGCTACGAGCTGGCGAAGATCCGGGCCGCGCTGGCCGAGCGCGGCATCGCCGGCACCGACGTGTACGCGGCCGGCGGCGGCTCGGCCAACCCCAGCGCGCTGCAGGCCCGGGCCGACGCCGCCGGCCTGCGGCTGCGCGCCGTCACCAAGGAGGCGTCCACCCGCGGCGCCGCCCTCCTGGCCGCCGCCGGCGTCGGCGTCCACGACGGGATCGGCGCGCTGCCGGCGCCCCCCGTCCTGCACGACGCCCGGCCCGAACCCGAGTACGCCGCCTGGTACACCCGCCAGCGCGAGACCTTCGGCAGCCTCTACCCGCTGCTGCGGACCGTCAACGATTCGTTCACCGCTCTCGAGGAGATCGCATGACCACGCTCGACACGTTCGACCTGCAGGCCGCCCGGGAGAGCGTGCTCGCCTACTGCCTGGAGTCGGTCGCACTGGGCCTGAACTTCAACACACAAGGCAACATCAGCATCCGCATCCCCGGCACCGAGACGTTCCTCATCACCCCGACCGACCTCGAATACGACAAGATGACGCCGGCCGACCTCGTCGTCGTCGACGAGGACGCCAACGTCGTCGACGGCCGGCTGCAGCCGTCGTCGGAGGTGACGGTGCACCTCGCCGTCTACGCGGCGCGGCCGGACGTGCAGGCGATCGTGCACACCGAGCCGACCTTCGCCAACGTGTTCGGCGTCCTGGGCGAGCCGATCCGCGGCGCGCTGGTCAACATGGTGATCTACACCAAGGGCGACGTGCCGGTCATGCCGTTCGCGCTGAGCAACTCCACCGAGTTCGGCGTCCAGATGGCTTCGTACCTGGAGGACCGCAACGCCGTCGTCTGGGCCAACCACGGGCTGCTCACCGTCGGGCCTAACCTGCGCGACGCGTTCAAGACGACGGTCGCCGTCGAGAGCGCCGCGAAGGTGCTCACGCACGCCCGCGCGATCACGTCCGACCCGATCGTGCTGGACTACGCCTCCCTCGGCATCACGCACGCGCTGTGAGGCGTGCGCGGTCAGCCTCAGCCGAGCACGTTGCGGGCGGCGTCGAGCGGGATGCAGCCGCAGGTGGTGCCATAGGCGATGTCGTAGTCGATCTCGAGCAGCCGCGGTGGCAGGCCGGGGTTGTTGATCCGTTCGGTGAGCAGCTGGACGACCCGGGCGGCCAGCGTCGTCGCCGGTGCCACCGCGTTGGTCGGCACGATGCCCGTCGTGCCCACCCCGGGGATCTGGTCGAACGTCGTCAGCACGATGTCCGACGGGATCTTCAGCCCGAGCCGGACCGCCGCCGACAGCACGCCCCAGAACATCAGGCTGTTCGTCGCCAGCACCCCGAACGGCGGCTCCAGCGTGCGGAACAGCGCGTACGCCGCGGTCTCGGCCTCCTCGGCGGTGGTCAGGCCGGCCAGCACGTGGTTCTCGGTGCCGGTGCGGCCGACCACCCGGTGGAAGGCGGTGTGCCGGTTGCGCAGCGTCGACACTCCGAGGTTGCCGGCCACGAGGCAGACCCGCTGCACGTGGTGCTGCTCGACCATGTGCAGGGTCAGCGACTCCGCCGCCCGGCGGCTGTCGGGCAGCACGTGGTCGACCAGCCCGCGCACCGACGGCACCGTCCGGTCGACGACGACGGTCGGGATCTGCCGGGCGAACTCGGGCAGGCTCGGGGCGCCGGTCGGGAAGATCACCAGGCCGTCGACCTCGAGCCGGCGGAAGGCCTGCAGGATCTCCTCCTCGATGTGCAGGTCGTCGTCGGAGTCACTGGACACCAGGGTGGGGCTGACCGTGGCCAGGCGCTCCTGCAGCGCCCGGCTGACCGCGGCGAAGTAGTCGTTGCGGACGTCGGGAAAGATCAGCCCGACGACACCGGTGCGCCGCTTGCGGCCCCGCGGCCGGGTGTCGCCGCCGGCGCCGAGCTCCTCGATGGCGGCCTCGACCGCCTGCCGGGTGGCGGCGGCCACGTGCGGCTCGGCGTTGATGACCCGCGACACCGTCTTGACGGACACGCCGGCGCGGGTCGCGATGTCGGCCAGACGCACCGTGCGTCCCCCGGCCGCCGTCACATGCGAACCCTCCACTGCGCCTCCCCGTCTCCTCCCGCGAACCCCCGCACGCATGACCATCCGGAGCTGCCATGACGCTCGTCACGAACCGTACCCTGCTCGACGTCGCCGCCGGCGCCGGATTCGGCGTGGGCGCCTTCAACGTCGCCGACCTCACCATGGCGCAGGCGGTGCTCGACGCCGCCCGCGCGACGGAGTCGCCGGTCATCGTCGAGACCCTCGCCGGCGCTCATCCGCACGCGTCGGATGCGGCCTTCTGGCCCCTGCTGCTGCGGCTGATCGACGAGTACCCGGAGGTGCCGGTCGCACTGCACCTGGACCACGGGCCGTCGTTCGAGACGTGCGTGCGGGCGATCGAGGCGGGGTTCACCAGCGTGATGATCGACGGGTCGCTGGACGCCGCCGGACGGCCGGCATCGTTCGCCGCGAACGTCGAGGTGACGCGGCGCGTGGCCGAGTACGCGCACGAGCGCGGGGTCTCCGTCGAGGGGGAGCTCGGGACGATCGGCGGGTCGAAGGACGGGACGGCGCGGGCGGAGATCGTGCTGGCCGACCCCGCCCAGGCAGCGTCGTTCGTCACGGCGACCGGCGTCGACGCGCTCGCCGTCGCGATCGGCACGTCGCACGGCGCGTACAAGTTCGATTCGCCGCCGGACGGCTCGGTGCTGCGCCTGGACCTCGTCGCCGAGATCGCCGCGCTCGTGCCGGGCACCCACCTCGTCCTCCACGGGTCGTCGTCGCTGCCGGACGGGCTGCGCTCGCGGGTGAACGCCGCCGGTGGGCGGGTGCCGGAGTCGTGGGGCGTGCCGGACGAGGAGAAGGTCCGGGCCACGAAGCTCGGCATCCGCAAGATCAACCAGGGGATGGACCACTACCTCGCCTTCACCGCCGGCGTCCGCGAGGCCCTCGCCGCCGACCCCGCATCCGTGGACCCCGCGGTCTACCTGGCCGCGGGCCGGGCGTCGGCCCAGCGGCTGCTCGAGGAGCGGATGGCGCTGTTCGGCCAGGCCGGCCAGGCGCCACTGTATCGCCTCTGATGTCAAGAGCGCCGCGTCCACGTCGCGGCGCGGCCGACACCGTCGGCCTCGACCTCGCCGGGGACCTCGAGCGAGTCGATGGCCAGTCGGATGGTCTGGTCGCTGATGTCGGAGATCCGGAACGTTCGCGGCGCGTGGTGTCGCGCGCGAGGAGGACGGGATGGTGCCGTCCGGCCTGCTGCGCGGCGGTGTACCGAGCGACGGCTCGTCCACGTGGTACGGCGTCCGTTCGGCCTGGACCGGCGTGAACCGCTCGACTCGGGTGCCGTCCGGCAGACGGTCGACGACCAGGCTGTCGACCGTCTTGAAGGCACCACCCGGCGCCTCCGAACAGGCGAACAGGATGAGCCGGGCCGCTCACCGCGGTGCCCCGTCCCTCGAGCGTGAGGGGCGGGGCACCGTCGCGCCCGGCGTCGACATGACGGCCGCGACGAAGCTGCGCCATACTTGATGATGCCGGGCGACCTTCCCGATGGAGCAGAGGAAGACATGAGCGCTGCACCGGTGCCCGACTGGCTCCGGCCGCCACCGGGCGGCTTCACGGCTGACGATCTCGACCGGCTCCCGGACCTTCCTCCGCACACCGAGCTGATCGACGGGAGTCTCGTCTTCGTCAGCCCGCAGAGCACATTCCATGCCCTGGTGATCTCCTGCCTCGAGCATCGGCTGCGCCAGCAGGCGCCGGCGTCGCTGCGCGTCCGCCGGGAGATGACGGTCACGCTGGGCCGCCAGCAGCGTCCCGAGCCGGACGTCCTGGTCATCAAGGCCGCCGCGGCCGGCGGCATGGACCTCACCACGTACCGGGCCGAGGACGTCGTGCTGGCCGTAGAGGTGATCTCGCCGGACTCCGAGGCGCGCGACCGCGTGCGCAAGCCGCAGCTGTACGCCGAGGCCGGCATCGGGTACTTCTGGCTGGTCGAGAACGTCGGCGGCAAGCCCGTCGTCCACGTCTACGAGCTGGACCCGCTCACCCGTGCCTACCTCCCGGCCGGAAGCCACCACGGGCATCTTCGAGTCGAGGTGCCGTTCGACGTCGACATCGACCTCACCGAGATCGACCGGCTCTGATTCCGCCGGGACGGGGGGTCAGGAGCGCACGGCCGTGCCCAGCGGGTCGAGCTGCTCGGACGTCGCGTCGTCGGCGGCCGTGGACTCGCTGAGGTCGCGGTGCCGCTCGTCGGACTCGAGAAGGGCCCGGCCGGCGGCGGTGCCGTAGCGGTAGGCGTCCGGCCCGGCCAGCAGCCGCAGCGGCGGCTCGTCCATCGCGACGACGCGCAGCACCAGCTGGGCGACCTTGGCCGGGTCGCTGGCCATGGTCGCGCCGCGCTCGCGCATCGCGGCGCTGGCGCCGACGGTGCCGGCGTACTCGGGCCGCACGGGGTCGATGCGCATCGACGAGCCGGCCCAGTCGGTGCGCATGCCGCCCGGCTCGAGCACGGTGACCTTGATGCCGAGCGGGGCGACCTCCGCGGCCAGCACGGACGAGAACCCGCCGACGGCCCACTTCGAGGTCTGGTACGCGCCCAGGCCCGGCGTCGCCATCCGGCCGCCGACGGACGATACCTGCACGACGTGTCCTGCGTGTTGCCGCCGGAGCACCGGGAGGGCCGCCTGGGTGAGGTTGACGACACCGAACAGGTTGGTCTCGACCTGCGCCCGGAAGTCCGCCGGGTCGACGTCCTCGATGCTGCTGACGTTGGCGTAGCCGGCGTTGTTGACCAGCACGTCCAACCGGCCGAACCGGTCGACGACGGTGCGGACGGCCCGGTCCGCGGCGGCGCGGTCGGTGACGTCGAGCGGGACGATGACCAGGCGGCCGCCGTGGTCGCCGGCGAGGTCGTCGAGCGCGCGGACGTCGCGCACCCCCGCGACCACCTGGTGGCCGGCGTCCAGTGCGGCGGTGACGATCGCGCGGCCCAGGCCGCGGGAGGCGCCGGTGACGAGGAAGGTGGACATGGTCGACTCCTAACTAACTGATTAGTTGATACCAGTGGACTCCTTCCGCCTGGCGGTTGTCAACTAACTCGTTGGTAAGCTCGGTCACCATGACGACCCCGATGCCGCGCGACGCCGAGCGGACCCGCCGCCGGCTGCTGGATGCCGCGCGCGACGAGTTCGCCGCCGTCGGCATCGCGGGCGCCCGGGTCGACCGCATCGCGGCCGCCGCGGCCAGTAACAAGGCGCAGATCTACCACTACTTCGGCAGCAAGGACGGCCTGTTCGACGCGGTCTTCGACGACCTGTGCCGGGCCACGCTCGACGCCGTCCCGATCGACGCCCACGACCTGCCCGAGTACGCCGGCCGGCTCTTCGACTCCTACGAGCAGCGGCCGTGGGTGCAGCGGCTGGCCACCTGGTACCGGCTGGAACGCGCCGGTGCGCGGCCGCTGGAGATCGTGCTGCGGAGCAATGCGGCGAAGGCCGCGGCCATCGCCGACGCGCAGGCCGCCGGCGTGCTGCCGTCGACCTTCACGCCGGAGGAGCTGCTCGGCCTGGTCCTGCACCTGTCCGGGTTCTGGAGCTCGAACACCCCCGAGTACGACACCGTCGTGGACGACGTCGGCCGCGAGCGCCGCCGCGAGGTCGTCGTCCGCGCCGTCGCCGCACTGCTCGCCGCCTGACCGTGGAAATATCACCGCGAACGAGCGGAAACCGGGCGGAAAGGTTCGCCGCACACACTGTGGCTCCCCAACCCCTGAGGAGCCATCTGTGGGCAATTCCGCTCGCCGGGTGATCGTCCCGGCCGCGACAGCCGTGCTGTCGTCCGCGCTGCTCGCCGCGCTGATCGTTCCGTCTCCCGCCGGTGCGGCACCGGCGCCGCCCGAGGAGCTCGCCGCCGCCGAGGTCGCGGCCGGCCCGAACTGGTCCGTCGAGCGCGCGCCCGGCGGCTACCAGGTCACCGTCGAACTCGACGCGGCGCTGCCGATCCGCGGCGACGCCCCGACCATCGTCGTCGACGGCGAGCCGATCGGCCTGGCCACGGAGTCCGGCGACGGCCGCTCGCTGACGGTGTTCACGGCCGACGCCGCGGTCGCCGAGGCCGAGACCGTCGTGCCCGGCTGGTCGAGTGAGTCGACGACGGCCGCGGCGGGCGCCGCGGAGGCGAGCCCTGCCACGGAGGTGCCCGCGGCCGGCCTCGAGCAGCTCGCCGCCAACCCCCTGGAACCGGGGCCGTACGACTGGACGGAGTCGATCTACGCCTTCGGCGACCAGGCCGTCCCGCTCGCCGCGATCGGCGGCATCCGCGGCGAGCTGGAGGGCAAGCTCTACCTGCCGACGACCGGCGGCGCCCGGCCGACGGTGATCCTGCTGCACGGCCGGCACGGCTCCTGCTACGGGCCCGGCGAGGCCAACCCGAACCGCTGGCCGTGCGCGCCGTCGCCGGACGCGCAGCCGGCGCGGCTGTCCATCCCCAGCTACCTGGGGTACGACGGCACCGCCCGCGCACTGGCCAGCCACGGCTATGCGGTCGTGTCGATCTCGGCCAACGCCGTCAACGCCAACGACAACCAGCTCGCCGCCGACCAGGGCGCCCAGGCCCGCGGCCAGCTGATCCTCGACACGCTGACGATGCTCGACCGCGCCACCCGGGGCCGGCGGGTCGCCTACGACGACGCGTGGACCGGCCGGGAGGTCACCCTGAACCAGGCTCTCGCGGCGGGGACCGCAGCCCTCGCCGCGCGTGCCGACGCCTTCCCCGGCGGGGTCGGCCCGCTCGACACCGTCACCGCCGCCGACCTGCGCGGCCGCTTCGATCTGAGCAGCATCGGGCTGATGGGGCACTCGCGCGGCGGCGAGGGCGTCACCTCGGCGGCCGTGCTCAACCAGGCGCTGGAGCAGCCGTGGGCGATCGAGTCGATCCTGCCGCTCGCCCCGGTCGACTTCGGCCGCATGACCGTGCCGGACGTCCCGATGAACGTGATCCTGCCGTACTGCGACGGCGACGTCTCGAACCAGCAGGGTCAGCACCTGCTGGACGACTCCCGTTACGCCTTCGACGACGACGCGCTGCGCAGCGGCGTGTGGGTGATGGGCGCGAACCACAACTTCTTCAACACCGTCTGGACGCCCGGGCTGTTCTCGTTCAGCGTCAGCGACGACTGGGGGAGCGCGGCCCGGCGGGTCGAGCCGACCTGCGGCACCGACCCGTCGGTCGCGGACACCTCGATCCGGCTGACCCCCGCCGAGCAGTACGACGTCGGCACCGCGTACATGTCGGCGTGGTTCCGGCTGACGATGGGCGGCGAGGAGCAGTTCCTGCCGATGTTCGACGGCTCCGGCGCGGTGCCGGCCGCGCTCGGCGGCGCCGACGTGCGCAGCGTGTCGACAGCGCCGGCCGGCTCGCGGTCGACGGTGGTGTCGTTCGAGGAGACGTCGCCGCTGGTGACGACGGTGGGCGGGAGTACGGCGACGGTGTGCGCCAGCCTCAGCGGCCGGACGGTGCCGCCGTCGCTGCCGCCGTGTGCGTCGACGCCGAGCGCGGTGGCGCCGCACTGGACCCCGGCGTCCAACGGCGGCAACGTCCCCGCCACGCCGCTGACCCGGCTGACCTGGAGCGCGCCCGGTGACGGACTCGCCGTCGCCGTCCCGGCGGCGCAGCGGGACGCGAGCCGGTTCGAGCGGCTCTCGGTGAAGCTCGCGGCCGACGAGACCGTGCAGGTGGGCACCGAGCTGGTCGTGTCGGTCGCCGACGGCGCGGGCGCGAGCTGGTCGGCGCCGGTCTCGGCGCTGAACCCGTACGCGCTGGTGCGGATGCCGACGTCGGCCGCCGAAGCGGCCGCGAGCACGCTGAAGAAGCTGGTGCTGCAGCAGGTCGACGTGCCGATCGCCGACCTGGCCGCCGCCGGTCTGGACGTCACCGTCCTGACCGAGGTCCGATTCGCCGGGGCCGCCGGTTCGGACGGCACCCCGGCCGGGGCGGCGTACGTCTCCGACCTGGCGTTCGAGAACTCGGCGGTCGGCCGGGCCCGGTCGCGCACCTGGCGCACCATCGACGTCTACGCGCCGAACACCGACGAGGGCGACGGGCCGGGTACCACCGAGGTCGCCGTCTACCTCGACGCGCCGTCGTCGGTACCGGTGACCGGCTACGTGTCGGTGCTCGGGTCGGCCACCAGCCGGGCCGGCGCCACGATGCGGAAGGTCACGTTCGCCCCGGGGGAGACGTGCGCGGTCGTCGCGGCGTCCCGGCAGGGCGACGACGCGCCGAGTGCGAGCGCCGGAACCCAGGTCAAGGCCAGCGTCGTCAACACGTCCGGCGCCGTCATGGGCCGCCGGTCCATCGGCTTCACCTGGCTGCGCGAGGACGACGGCGTTCTCGATGGTGCGGCGCCGCTGGCCTCGTACGGGACGCCCGGCTCGGCGTGCGAGGAACTCGCCCGGGTGCGGGCCGGGACGCGCATCGGCGCCCGCGGCGTCGTCCGGGCCGGGGCCGACGCGTTCGTCACGGCGGCGGGCTTCCGGGCCGGGGAGACGGTGAGGATCACCGTCGGGTCCATGGCGCCGGTCGACGTCGTCGCGGACGCCGCTGGGAGCGTCGCGCACACCGTCGCCGTCCCAGCGGAGGTGGACGGCCGCTACCTCGCCGTCACCGGCGTCGGGGCCGGCACCGGCCTGACCGCCACCGGCCAGCTGGTCGTCACGTCGGCGCCGCGCGGGAGCTCGGGCTGACCACACGGGTTGGTGCCGCCGCGCCTGGGTAACGGCCCGGAGAGACCGACCCCGAAGGAGGAACCATGGCCAGTGCGCGAACCGTGGGCGACGTCATGACGACCGAGGTGGTGACGCTGCCGATGGACGCATCCGTACGCCAGGCGGCGGCCGAGATGCGCGACCACGACATCGGCGACGTGCTGGTCGTCGACGGCGACGAGCTGTGCGGCGTGGTGACCGACCGCGACCTCGTCGTCCGCGTCGTCGCCGAGAACGGCGACCTCGATGCCCACCTCGGCGACGTGTGCAGCAGCGGCGATCTCGTCACCGCCCGGCCCGACACGTCCGTCGACGACGTCGTCCAGATGCTGCGGGAGGCGGCCGTGCGTCGCGTCCCCGTGGTCGACGACCAGAAACGCCCGGTCGGGATGGTGTCGATCGGCGACCTCGCGATCACCGAGGACTCGCGGTCGGCGCTGGCCGACATCAGCGCGGCGCCGCCCAACACCTGACCGCACGGAGACAACGGGCGCCCGGGCCGCGTCGCGCGGCCCGG
>NZ_QUAL01000173.1 GCF_003579925.1 Jiangella rhizosphaerae
AACACTCGACGACGCCACAGCGCACTCGGCGGCCTCCCACCGATCAGCCGCCTGCCACCAACGTGATGGCCGGGTACACCTAGACTCGACGGCGTGACCATGCTCGACGACGCGCGCCTGTCCGACATCGCCTCCTCCGAGGCGTCGCTGCGCCGCTTCCTGCACGGCCTGCCGGGTGTCGACCAGACCGGCGCCGAGGCTCGGGCGGCCACGCTGGCCACGCGGTCCATCAAGACCACGGCCAAGCAGTTCGCCATCGACCTCGCCATCTCGATGATCGACCTCACCACGCTGGAGGGCCAGGACACCCCCGGCAAGGTGCGGGCGCTGTGCGCGAAGGCGCTGCGCCCCGACCCCTCCGACCGCACCGTCCCCAGGGTCGCGGCGGTGTGCGTCTACCCCGACCTCGTCGCGACGGCGAAGGAGGCGCTCGGCCCGGACAGCCCGGTCAAGGTCGCCAGCGTGGCGACGGGGTTCCCGTCCGGGCGCACCAGCCTGGCGGTCAAGGAGGCCGACACCCGCGAGGCGGTCGCGGCCGGCGCCGACGAGGTCGACATGGTCATCGACCGCGGCGCGTTCCTCGCCGGCCGCTACGGCGAGGTGTTCGACGAGATCGTCGCGGTCAAGCAGGCCGCCGGCGACGCCCACCTCAAGGTCATCCTCGAGACCGGCGAGCTGGCCACCTACGACAACGTCCGGCGGGCGTCCTGGCTGGCCATGCTGGCCGGCGGCGACTTCATCAAGACCAGCACCGGCAAGGTGTCGCCGGCCGCGACGCTGCCCGTCACGCTGGTCATGCTCGAGGCCGTCCGCGACTTCCGCGAGGCCACCGGCCGCCAGGTCGGCGTCAAGCCGGCCGGCGGCATCCGCACCAGCAAGGACGCCATCAAGTACCTCGTCCTGGTCAACGAGACCGCCGGCGACGACTGGCTCGACCCCGACTGGTTCCGGCTCGGCGCGTCCAGCCTGCTCAACGACCTGCTCATGCAGCGGCAGAAGCTCGCCACCGGTCGTTACGCGGGCCCCGACTACTTCACGCTGGACTGACGGCCCCCCGATCGATTAGCCGGCGGTGCGGAAGAACGTGCTGGCCGGGTCGGTGCCGTGCGACTGCGAGAAGAACGCCGCGAAGTCCGTCCCGATGTTCGACAGGCCCTCGTAGTCGCCGGTGAAGAACCCCAGCGCGAACGGCGCCAGCCGCATGTCGAACGGCGCGTTCGTGAGCCGGACCTCGTTGCCCCAGTTCGCCGCGGCGGCGCAGGTCGCCGGCGTCGTCGGGTGGCAGTGCACCAGCCAGTAGTCGGTCGGCAGCGTCGCGGGCGACGGCGTGTTGTTGCGGAAGTCGTAATACGTCACGCCGATCGTCCCGTCGTCGGCCACGTGCACCGACGGCGTGAACGCCTGCTGGTTGCCCGGCGGCACGGTCCCCGGCGTGGCGTTGACCTTGATCGGCTGCGACCACGTCAGCCCGCCGTCCAGCGACTGCGAGAACGCGATGCTGTCGAACCGCCCGCCGCTGAAGCGGGCGTCCTGCCACACGGCGTAGAGGGCGCCGGTCGTGCGGTCGACCGCGATGTCGGGGATGATGTCGCCGGTGCGGACGGGGTCGCCGGTGTCCGGGTCGGTGATCTCGATGGTGCCCAGGCGGCTGACGAAGATCCGCTCGGACCACGTGACGCCCTGGTCCTCGGAGATCATGACGGCGACGTTGTTGCCGCGCCGGCCGCCGCGGTTGTCGTTGCGGATCTCGTTGAAGATGTTCACCAGCGTGCCGTCGGGCTGCACCACGATCTGGTTGCCGATGGTCTGGTCGCGCATCCCGGGGTCGTAGATCTCCTTCGGCGCCTCCCAGGTCTCGCCGCCGTCGGTGCTGCGGGCGAACCAGAACGGGCCCGTGAACGCCTGGGTGACGAAGCCGGCGATCACGCTGGCGCGCTCGCTGCCGGGGAACACCAGCCGGTCCCAGACCGCGTAGACCAGGTCGGGGTCGGTGGGGTCGGCGGTGATGGACTGCTTGTCGTTGAAGACGTTCGCGTCCAGGTCGCGGATCACCTCGACCGGGTCGCTCCACGTCAGGCCGCCGTCGTCGGACCAGCTGGCCAGCAGCGCGTGGTCGAAGTCGCGCGGCTCGAACGGCGGGGCGATGTCGTTGAACGACAGCGCCAGCTGGTGCAGCCGGCCGTCGGGCCCGAAGGACACCCACGGGTCGGTCGCCCGGTCGTACGTCCCGCCGGAGCACAGCGTGATGCCGGGGATGGGCACCTGCGTCCAGGTGCCGCCGCCGTCCTGGCTGACCCCGGCGACGAGGCCGCGCGCGCCGCCGTTGTCCCAGCGGTCGGCCTGCCAGATCCCGACGACGTTGCCGGCGTCGGTGGGGTTCACGTCGAGCCACGGCTCGACCTCGCTGTTGAGGTACACCGTCCCGGACTGGTCCTCGACGGCGTCCGCGGTGCAGTCCAGGAACGGACTCGTGCCGGACACCTGGACCAGCGGGCCGGTGGTCAGCGGCCCGGCGATCGCCGGGATCGCGCCGGCCACGATGAGTGAGGCGCCCGCGATGAACGTGACGGCTCGCCGACTGGGCATGACGATCGCCCCCCGAGGTCGATTCACACGTTCCCCGACGCTGGCACCGCGACCCTGCCCGCGCAAGCACCGGTACGGACAAACGGCCACGGCCCGGAGCGCCTACGCTGGGTACGTGCAGGCCGACCGAGTGACCGTGGACTGATCGCCATGACGAAGTTCGAGTACGCCCCCGCGCCGGAGTCGCGGGCCATCGTCGACATCAGGAGCTCCTACGGCCTGTTCGTCAACGGCGAGTTCGTCGACCCCGTCGACGGGTCGATGTTCAAGTCGGTCAACCCGGCCACCGAGGAGGTGCTGGCCGAGATCTCCGCGGCCGGCGCCGAGGACGTCGACAGAGCCGTCCAGGCGGCCCGCCGGGCCTACGAGCGCACGTGGTCGAAGCTGTCCGGGCGCGACCGCGGCAAGTACCTGTTCCGCATCGCCCGGATCATCCAGGAGCGCGCCCGCGAGCTGGCCGTCCTCGAGTCGATCGACAACGGCAAGCCCATCCGCGAGTCGCGCGACGTCGACATCCCGCTGGTCGCGGCGCACTTCTTCTACTACGCCGGGTGGGCCGACAAGCTGGCGTGGGCCGGCGCCGGCCCCGATCCGAGGCCGTACGGCGTCGCCGGCCAGGTCATCCCGTGGAACTTCCCGCTGCTCATGCTGGCGTGGAAGATCGCGCCGGCGCTGGCCGCCGGGAACGCCGTCGTGCTCAAGCCGGCCGAGACCACGCCCCTGACCGCGCTGCTGTTCGCGGAGATCTGCCAGCAGGCCGACCTCCCGCCGGGTGTCGTCAACATCGTCACCGGCGCCGGCGACACCGGCCGCGCGCTGGTCGAGCACCCGGGGGTCGACAAGGTCGCGTTCACCGGGTCCACCGAGGTCGGCAAGCAGATCGCCCGCAGCGTCGCCGGCACCACGAAGAAGGCGACGCTCGAGCTGGGCGGCAAGGCCGCGAACATCGTGTTCGACGACGCGCCGATCGACCAGGCGGTCGAGGGCATCGTCAACGGCATCTTCTTCAACCAGGGGCACGTGTGCTGCGCCGGCTCGCGGCTGCTGGTGCAGGAGTCGGTGTACGACGACGTCCTGGGCCGGCTGAAGCGGCGGCTGGGCACGCTGCGCGTCGGTGACCCGCTGGACAAGAACACCGACATCGGCGCCATCAACTCCGCCGACCAGCTGGCCCGCATCCGCGAGCTGTCCGAGGTCGGCGAGGCCGAGGGCGCCGAGCGCTGGTCGCCGGAGTGCGAGCTGCCCGAGCGCGGCTTCTGGTTCCCGCCGACGGTGTTCACCGGCGTCAGCCAGGCCCACCGCATCGCCCGCGAGGAGATCTTCGGCCCCGTGCTGTCGGTGCTGACGTTCCGCACCCCGGCCGAGGCGGTCGAGAAGGCCAACAACACGCCGTACGGGCTGTCCGCCGGCGTGTGGACCGACAAGGGTTCGCGCATCCTGTCGATCGCGCAGCAGCTGCGGGCCGGCGTCGTCTGGGCCAACACGTTCAACCGGTTCGACCCCACGTCGCCGTTCGGCGGCTACAAGGAGTCCGGCTACGGCCGCGAGGGCGGCCGGCACGGTCTGCTGGCATACCTGAAGGGCGAGCACTGATGGCCGAGCGGCTGGCTGTGAAGAAGACCTACAAGCTGTACGTCGGCGGGAAGTTCCCCCGCTCGGAGTCCGGCCGGTCCTACGAGGTCACCGACGCCAAGGGCAGGTTCCTCGCCAACGCGGCCTGGGCCTCGCGCAAGGACGCCCGCGACGCCGTCGTGGCGGCTCGCAAGGCGGTGCCCGGCTGGTCCGGCGCGACGGCGTACAACCGCGGCCAGGTGCTCTACCGCGTCGCCGAGGTCATGGAGGGCCGGCACGCCCAGTTCGTCGACGAGGTCGCCGCCGGCGAGGGACTGTCCCGTGCGAAGGCGACGGCGGTCGTCGACGAGTCCATCGACCGCTGGGTCTGGTACGCCGGGTGGGCCGACAAGATCGCCCAGGTGGTCGGGTCGAGCAACCCGGTCGCCGGGCCGTACTTCGACTTCTCCGTGCCCGAGCCCACCGGCGTCGTGGCCGTGCTGGCGCCGCAGCGCTCGTCGCTGCTGGGGCTGGTATCGGTGCTGGCGCCGGTCGTCGTCGGCGGCAACACGGCGGTGCTGCTGGCCTCGGCCGAGCGGCCGCTGCCGGCCATCACCCTGTCCGAGGTTCTCGCGACGTCCGACGTGCCGGGCGGCGTGGTGAACGTCCTGACCGGCCGCCTGGCCGACACCGCGCCGGTCCTGGCCGCGCACATGGACGTCAACGCCGTCGACCTCGCCGGCGCGGCGGGCGACGCCGATCACGCCCGCGAGCTGGAGCTGGCGGCCGCCGACAACCTCAAGCGGGTCGTGCGCGCGCCCGAGACCGAGCCCGACTGGCTGGCCGAGCCCGGCCTCGAGCGCATCACCGCCTACCTCGAGACGAAGACCGTCTGGCACCCGGTCGGCGTCTGATCCGTCACTCGAGCGGGTCCGGCGGGCCGGCCGGGGTGCCCGGGAGCTGCGTCCCGAACGGCGCCTCGAGCCGCGGCGGCTGGCAGCTGCCGTCCGACGACACCTCGACCGTCAGCCGCGGGTAGACGTGCTCGCCCCACGGGTTCGCGGCGACGAACGACTGGTCGAAGGCGCCCTCGTAGCACTCCTCGAACCAGCCGAGGTCGATCGGGTGGCCGTCCTGGTCGTAGAGCCGGACGTTCTCCAGCAGCGTGCCGTCGGCGCCGTAGGCGAAGATGTTGGTCACCGGCGTGCCGTTCACGTCGTAGAACTGCGGGCCGCTGTCCCAGTCCATCGGGCCGGTGTAGTCGTAGCCGCCGTCGACGTACCGCACGCCGTCCCATGAGGCGTTCGCCGCCACGACGCCGGCCATCGCCAGGCCGCCGATGGCCAGCCCGGCGTTGGCAAGCTGGACCGCGAGCAGCCGCGAGCCGCGGACCTCGCCCGCCGCCGTCCGCCGGCCCAGCCACACCGACCCGACCATCGCGAGCAGGAACACCGCGGCGCTGAACGGGGCGCTGCGGAAGACGGCGAACGTGATCAGCGCCAGCGCGGCGGCCCGCGCGATCCACCAGGCCGGCCGCAGCGACGTGACCAGCTCGATGGCCGGCCGGCCCCACGGCATGCCGCGCACCCACTCCTCCACCTGTGCCAGCAGCGGCGCGGTCGGCACGCGGCGCAGCTCGGCGACGGGGTCGTCGCGGCCGGTCACCAGCAGCAGCGCGGCGGCCAGGGCGAGCACGGCGGCGACGATCGCCGGGACGCCGAAGAACGCGGGCGCGCCGCTCAGCCCGAACAGCGTGTCGACGAACGCGGCCGCACCCAGGCCGACCGCGGCCCAGCCGAAGAACGCGACCAGGAACCGCAGCAGCCGCCGCCCGAACCCGGTCCGCACGGGTGCGGGCTCGGGCGTCGGCTCCGGCAGCCCGGCCGCGGCGCGCAGCTCGGCCGCATACGCCGCCGGCGCGCCGAGGCGGTCGATCAGGACGCCGACGGTGACGTCGTCGCCGTACTCGGCGGCGACGTGGTCGAGGTGGTCGCGGACGTCCTCGGCGATCTCGGCCAGCTCGTCCGCCGGCAGATCGCCGAGCTCCTCACGGACCGCCGCGACATACGTCGCGACGGCCGGGTGGGCGGTGGCCCGGGTGGTGCTCACGCTGCCTCCTTCGTGGCGTGGTCGACCAGCTCCGTCAGCACCCCGGCGAACTCGCGCCACGTCTTCGCCGAGCGTCGCAGCAGGTCGCGGCCGGTGCCGTTGAGGCTGTAATACTTGCGGTGCGGGCCCTCCTCCGAGGGCACGACGTACGTGGTCAGGGCGCCGGCGTGGTAGAGCCGCCGCAGCGTCCCGTACACCGACGCGTCGCCGACCTCCGTCAGACCGGCCGCGCGCAGCCGCCGCACGACGTCGTAGCCGTAGCCGTCCTCCTCGCGCAGCACCGCGAGCACGGCGAGGTCGAGCACACCCTTGAGGAGCTGACTGGTGTCCATGGCGCACTATTATGCACTGCGCACTACCGCGTATCGCACGCCACGCCGAGCTCAGCGTCCGCTCCCATGATCATCGGAGCAGGGGTGGGCGGCGTAGGGTCGGGGTATGCATCGGCGCGGTGTGGTCGCCGCGGCGCTGGCGGTGGCGGTCCTGGTGACGGGGTGTGCGTCCGGCTCCGGCGGCGACGGCCTCCCGGCGGCGGACAGCCCACCGGCCGGCCCGACGCCGTCGCCCAGCCCGACGCCGTCGCCCACGCCGACGCCCACGCCGACACCGGACCCCGTCACGCTCGCGTTCGCCGGCGACATCCACTTCGAGGGCGCCCTGCGCGCCCGCCTGGACGACCCCGCCACCGCGCTCGCCCCAGTCGCCGCACAGCTGGGCGCCGCCGACCTCACCGTCGTCAACCTGGAGACGTCGGTCGGGAACAGCGGCACGCCCGAGCCGGGCAAGCGCTTCACCTTCCAGGCCCCGCCCACGGCGCTCACCGCGCTTCAAGCCGCGGGCGTCGACGTCGTCACGATGGCGAACAACCACGCGATGGACTTCGGCCCCGACGGCCTGGCCGACACGCTCGCCGCCCGGACCAGTGCACCCGGCCTCGACGTCGTCGGCGTCGGAGCCGACCTCGCGGAGGCGTTCGCCCCGGCGATCCGGGACGTCGGCGGCACGGCGGTCGCGGTCATCGGGGCGAACGTGCCGGACGATCCCGGCGCTGACCCGACCGCCCACTGGGCCGCCACCGGCACCACCGCCGGCGTCGCGACGGCGCTCGACCCCGCCCCGCTGCTGGACGCCATCGCCCGAGCGCGGACGCAGGCGGGTGCCGACGTCGTCGTGGTCTACCTGCACTGGGGCGTGCAGGGCGAGAGCTGCCCGAGCCCGTCGCAGACCGCCCTGGCCGCCACCCTCGCCGGCCACGCCGACGTCGTCGTCGGCAGCCACACCCACCGGCTGCAGGGCACCGGCCTGGCCCCGGCCACGGACACCTACGTGGCCTACGGCCTGGGCAACTTCGTCTGGTACACGCAGGGCTCCGCGGCGACGTCGACGACCGGCCTGCTCACGCTCACGGTCGAGGACGGGACGGTGACGGCGGAGAGCTGGGCGCCCGCGCGCATCGGCGCCGACGGGCTCCCGGTGTTCGCGACGGGCGACGCGGCCGGCGCGATGACCGCCGGCCGCGCCGCCCTGCGCGAATGCACCGACCTCAGGCCGCTGCCCTGAACCGGCGCAGCCGCAGACTGTTCGACACCACGAACACCGACGAGAACGCCATCGCCGCACCCGCCAGCATCGGGTTGAGCAGCCCGGCCGCGGCCAGCGGCAGCGCCACGACGTTGTAGCCGAACGCCCAGAACAGGTTGCCCTTGATCGTCGAGAGCGTGCGGCGGGCCAGCCGGATCGCGTCGGCCGCCGCGTTGAGGTCGCCGCGGACCAGCGTGAGGTCGGACGCCTCGATGGCGACGTCGGTGCCGGTGCCCATCGCCAGTCCGAGGTCGGCCTGCGCCAGCGCCGCCGCGTCGTTGACGCCGTCGCCGACCATCGCCACGACGCGACCCTCCGACTGCAGCCGCTTCACGACGTCGACCTTGTCGGCCGGCAGCACCTCGGCCACCACCTCGTCGATGCCGACCTCGCGGGCCACCGACCGCGCGGTGGCCTCGTTGTCGCCGGTCAGCAGGATCGGCGTCAGCCCCAGCCCGCGCAGCCGCGCGATGGCGGCGGTGGACGTCGGCTTGACGGCGTCGGCGACCACCAGCACGCCGCGTGCTGCGCCGTCCCACGCGACGGCGACGGCGGTGCGGCCCGCAGCCTCGGCCCGCTCCATGGCGACGACCAGCGACGGCGGCAGCGCGACCGACCACTCGGCGAGCAGCCTCGGCCGGCCGGCCAGCACGCCGTGACCGTCGACGACGCCCTGGACGCCCAGACCCTCGACGTTGCGGAAGTCCTCGACGGCCCGCAGCGCACCGACCCGCGACCGGGCGCCGTCGGCGACGGCCTTGGCGATCGGGTGCTCCGAGGCGTCCTCGAGCGCGCCGGCCAGCCGCAGCACGTCGTCCTCGGACTCGCCGTCGGCCGCGACGACCTCGACCAGCGTCATGGTACCGGTGGTGACCGTGCCGGTCTTGTCCAGCACGACGGTGTCGACGCGGCGGGTCGACTCCAGCACCTGCGGTCCCTTGATGATGATGCCCAGCTGTGCACCGCGGCCGGTGCCGACCAGCAGCGCCGTCGGCGTGGCCAGGCCCAGGGCGCACGGGCAGGCGATGATCAGCACGGCGACCCCGGCCGCGAACGCCGCGGCCGCACCGCCGCCGGTGCCCAGCCAGAAGCCCAGCGTGGCGACGGCCAGCCCGATGACGATCGGCACGAAGATGCCGGAGACGCGGTCGGCCAGCCGCTGGACCTCGGCCTTGCCGTTCTGCGCGTCCTCGACCAGCTTGGCCAGCTGCGCGAGCTGGGTATCGGCGCCGACCCGGGTCGCCCGCACGACCAGCCGGCCGTGCGCGTTGACGGTGGCGCCCGCCACCTCGTCGCCCGGTCCGACCTCGACCGGCACGGACTCGCCGGTGAGCATCGACCGGTCGACGGCCGACGCGCCCTCGGTGACGACGCCGTCAGTGGCGATCTTCTCCCCCGGCCGGACGACGAACAGGTCGCCGACCCCGAGGTCGCCGGCCGGGACCCGCCGCTCGACGCCGTCGCGTAGGACGGAGACCTCCTTGGCGCCCAGCTCGAGCAGCGCCCGCAGCGCCGCACCGGCCCGCCGCTTCGACCGGGCCTCGAAGTACCGCCCGGCCAGGATGAACGTCGTGACGCCCGCGGCGACCTCGAGGTAGATCTCGCCGGAGCCGCCGCCGCGCGAGATGGTGAGCTCGAACGGGTGCGTCATGCCCGGCATGCCGGCGGTGCCCCAGAACAGCGCGTACACCGACCAGCCGAGCGCGGCCAGCGTGCCCATCGAGATGAGGGTGTCCATGGTGGCGGCGCCGTGCCGCAGGTTGGTCCAGGCCGCCTTGTGGAACGGGAACCCGGCGCCGAGCACGACCGGCGCGGCCAGCGTCAGCGACAGCCACTGCCAGTAGTCGAACTGCCAGGCCGGCACCATGGCCAGCACGATGACCGGCACGCTGAGCGCGGCGGAGAGGATCAGCCGGTCGCGCAGCGTGCGCACGGGGTCGGCGGCGGCCTCGGCCCGCGGTTCCGGCTGCGGCACTCGCGCCGTGTACCCGGCGGACTCGACCGCCTCGACCAGCTGGGCGGTGCTCACGCCGTCGGCGAAGGTGACCCGCGCCTTCTCCGTCGCGTAGTTGACGGTGGCGGTGACGCCGTCGAGCTTGTTCAGCTTCCGCTCGACGCGGTTGGCGCAGGACGCGCAGGTCATGCCGCCGATCTCGAGGTCGACGGTGCTCATCGGTCCTCCTCGTGCGCGTCGTCCTCGGCGGTGACGGTGAACTCCGCGGTGCGCACGACGCCGTCGTGCTCGAAGTCGAAGAACAGCCGGTAGTCGGCCACGGACGCGGCGGTGGCGAAGAACGAGACGTCCGGGCCGGACGGCGTGACCCCGTCGCCGGGCTCGCCCTCGGGGTGGACGTGCAGGTAGGCGAGGTCGCCGTCGCGCAGCGCGACCAGGTGGCCGTAGGCGCCGAGGTAGGGCTCGAGGTCGGTCACCGGGACGCCGTCGCGGCTGACGGACAGCGTGAGCTTGGACTCCTCGCCCGGGTGCAGCTCGCCGTCGAGCGTGACGGTGTAGCCGTCGACCTGTGCGGTCGTGCCGGCCGCGGGCAGCGGCGCCGGCTGGTAGTCGCCGGGGACGGACAGGTCGGTGCCGAGCGTCACCGCCTCGCCGTGGGTCGAGAAGTCGGCGAACAGCTTCCACTCGCCGGGCGTGAGGTCGAGCGGGACCGACCAGGTGCCGTCGGCGGCCCGGACGGGGTGGACGTGCTGGTAGCCGGTGAGGTCGCGTCGGACGGCGATGAGGTGCAGCTCCTGCTCGTGCTCGACGTCGAACTCGGTGACGACGCCGTCGGGGCCGTCGATGACGAACGACACGGGCCGGTCCGCGCCGGCCGGCAAGGTGTCGGCCGTCAGCGCGAACGTGTAACCGTGGTCGGAGACCATCAGGCCGCCGGGCAGGTGCGCGGCGTCGCCGGCCTCCTCGCCGTGACCGCCGTCCTCCTCGGCGTGGCCGCCGTCCTCCTCGGGGGAACCGGCGGCCTCGTCGTCGTGACCGGCCATGCCGGACTCCTCGGACTCGGCCGTGGCCGACGCGGTGTCGTCCTCGCCGATCGGGCCGACGACGCGGCCGGCCCCGGCCGCCAGGCCGAACGCGCCGGCGAGGCACAGCGCGTAGACGCCGAGCTTGGCCGGCGCGTTCATGGCACTACCTCCGTGGGTGGGATCAAGAACCGGCGAGCTGGTAGCCGGCCTCTTCGACCGCTGCCTTGACGTCGTCGGCGTTCAGCGGCGCGGCGCTGGTGACGTCGACGTTGCCGGTGGCGAGGTCGACGTCGACCTGGCTGACGCCCTCGATGCCGCCGAGCTCCTCGCGGACCGAGGCGGCGCAGTGGTCGCAGGTCATGCCGACGACGGTGTAGGTGGACGTGGTCATAGCGGTGCCTTCCCTGGTGCCTGGAACGGTGGTGCGTGGACGTCGCGAGTCAGGACCGGACGAGCCGGGCGATGGCGTCGGAGGCCTCCTTGACCTTCACGTCGGCCTCGGGACCGCCCTGGCGAGCGGCCTCGACGACGCAGTGGGCCAGGTGCTCCTCGAGCAGCCCGAGGGCCACCGACTCCAGCGCCTTCGTCATGGCCGAGACCTGCGTGAGGATGTCGATGCAGTACTTCTCCTCGGCGACCATGCGCTGCAGCCCACGCGCCTGACCCTCGATGCGGGTGAGCCGCTTGAGGTAGTCGTCCTTGCGGTGGATGTAGCCGTGGTGGCCGTGGTCGGCACCCGGTGTCTCGGTCATGTGTCCTCCTCGCGTCGACGCCGATCCTTCCCTTACACGGTACCCCGGTGCGGTATCGGCGTCTGCACTCATTCATACATTACCCCCCTAGGGTATGTCCAGCCGTCCCGCGAATGCCCGGTGAAGCCGAGCTGAAGCGCCCCCGTGGTTGGCTGGGCCCGAAACCGCTCCGAACGAGAACGTGGAGGTCACCATGGCGGTGGCGGTACTGGACATGTCAGTGTCGGTCGACGGGTACGTCGCGGGCCCGAACGACGGACCGGACAACCCCGGCGGCGACGACTTCGTCCTGCACGACTGGGGGCTCGGGCCGGACGGGTCGCTCCTCGAGACGGGACCGGCCGGCGAGCTGCTCGGCCAGATCCGCGCGGCCGGTGCCGTCGTGTCGGGCCGGCGCACCGCGGAGCAGGCGGGCCACTGGGGCGGCGTCCACCACGGCGACGGGGTACCGGTCTTCGTGCTGAGCAGCCGCCCGCCCGCGCCGTCCGTCCCCGACTACCCGCTGATCACCTACGTGACCGATGGCATCGAGAGCGCGATGGCCCGGGCGAAGGCCGCGGCCGGCGACAAGACCGTCCACGTGATCGGCGGCGTCACGGCGCGCCGGGCGCTCGAGGCCGGGGTGCTGGACGAACTGCAGCTGCACATCGTCCCGGTGCTGTACGGCGCCGGCGTCCGGCTGTTCGACGTGCTGCCGTCGCGGGTGCGGCTGGAGATCGTCCGGGTGATCGACACGCCGGAGGCCACCCACGTCCGCTACCGCATCACGTGACGCGGCCGCACCCGCGCCGGCCGTGAGAGACTGTGCCTTCGTGCACCGTGTCGTCCTTCTCGCCGGCCCGTCGGGCAGCGGCAAGTCCCGGCTGGCCCGCGAGAGCGGCCTGCCGGTGCTGAACCTCGACCACTTCTACCGCGACGGCGACGACCCGGGCATGCCGCGCCATCCCGAGCTCGGCATCGTCGACTGGGACGACCCGCGGGCCTGGGACGCCGAGCGCGCCGTCGACACGCTGGTCCAGGTGTGCCGCACCGGCCGTGCCCAGATCCCGGTCTACGACATCGCGCACGACCGCACCGTCGGCACCGAACTGTTCACCGTCGGCACCGCACCGGTGTTCGTCGCCGAGGGCCTGTTCGCCGCCGAGATCGTCGACGAGTGCCGGGCCCGCGGCATCCTGGCCGACGCCATCGTGCTGCACCGCAAACCGTGGAAGAACTTCGTGCGCCGGCTCGCCCGCGACCTCGCCGAGCACCGCAAGCCGCCGCTGACGCTGCTGCGGCGAGGCCGCGCGCTGATGCGGGCCGAGCGGGCGATCGTCGAGCGGCAGCGCGGGCTCGGCGCCCGGCCGGCCGACGCGCACGAGGTCCGCGACGCTTTGCGGGTCGCCGCCGGCGCGCCCTCCGGGAAGCCCTGACCTGCGGGCTCCGGGTCGGACCATCCGCGAGACGGACGTCGCGGGCGCACCCGCGGACCTACCGTTGAGGTATGAGCACAAGCAGCTACTACCCCGAGGCCCGCGGCGGCCTGGTCCGCCCGACCGGCAACCGCATGATCGCCGGCGTCTGCGCCGGCCTGGCCAAGCGGTTCGGCATGAAGACCCGCACGGTGCGGCTCCTGTTCCTGCTGTCCTGCCTGCTGCCCGGCCCGCAGATCCTGGTCTACCTGGCGCTCTGGATCATCATGCCGACCGAGGACTGAGCCGTTCCGCCGTCCCGGCGGCCCGGACGCGGTCGAACGCCCGCTGGGCGCCCAGCGCGGCGTAGCCGGGCTTGACGACGTCGTTGATCAGCGCCAGCCGCTGGTCGAACGGGATGAACGCGCTCTTCAGCGCGTTGACCGTGAACCACTCGAAGTCAGGCAGGTCGTAGCCGAAGGCGTCGGCCAGCAGGGCGAACTCGCGGGACATCGACGTCCCGCTCATCAGCCGGTTGTCGGTGTTGACGGTGACCCGGAACCGCAGCCGCGCGAGCAGGCCGATCGGGTGCTCGGCGATGGAGCCCGCCGCACCGGTCTGGATGTTCGACGACGGGCACAGCTCCAGCGGGATGCGCTTGTCGCGGACGTACGCCGCCAGCCGGCCCAGCTTGACGGTGCCGTCGGGCCGCACCTCGACGTCGTCGATGATGCGCACGCCGTGACCCAGGCGGTCGGCGCCGCACCACTGCAGCGCCTCCCAGATCGACGGCAGCCCGAACGCCTCGCCGGCGTGGATGGTGAAGTGCGCGTTCTCGCGGCGCAGGTACTCGAACGCGTCGAGGTGGCGGGTGGGCGGGAAGCCCGCCTCGGCGCCGGCGATGTCGAAGCCGACCACGCCCGCTTCGCGGTAGCGGACCGCCAGCTCGGCGATCTCGCGCGAACGGGCGGCGTGCCGCATGGCCGTCAGCAGCGTCGCGACGCGGATCGGCCGGCCCGCCGCGGCCGCCCGCGTCTCGCCCAGCCGGAAGCCCTGCTCGACCGCCGCGACGACCTCGTCCAGCGACAGGCTGCCGTTCAGGTGCTGCTCCGGCGCGTAGCGCACCTCGGCGTAGACGACGCCGTCGGCGGCGAGGTCCTCGGCGCACTCGGCGGCCACGCGCACCAGCGCGTCGGGGGTCTGCATGACCGCGACCGTGTGCTCGAACGTCGTCAGGTACCGCTCCAGCGAGCCGGAGTCGGCGGCGTCGGTGAACCACAGCCGCAGGCTCTGCTCGTCGGCCGCCGGCAGCTCATGCCCGATCTCCGCGGCCAGTTCCAGCACGGTGGCCGGTCGCAGCCCGCCGTCGAGGTGGTCGTGCAGGAGGACCTTCGGCGCGGCCAGGATCTCGGCGTCGGTCGGTGGCATGGTCCGACGCTACTCCCGGCGAGCGCGGCGCGCCGAGCCGCCGCCGGCGCCGTCGTCCCGGTAGAACAGTGCCGTGCCCGAGCACATCGCGACGCTGCCCACCAGCCGGGACGCCGCCGCGTCGCGGCGCGGCCGGAACCTGCGCCGCGTCGGCATCGTCCTGATGTGCCTGCTCGTCCTCGCGGCGCTGACCGGGCTGCTCGGCCCGCGCGCCGCCGTCACGTCCGCCGCCGGCGGCGGCTACGAGCTCACCGTCCGGCACGCCCAGGTCACCCGCCCGAGCATCCCCATGCCGCTGGAGATCACCGTGCGGCGCGACGGCGGCTTCGACGGGCCCGTGACGCTGTCGATCGGCAAGGACCTGCTCGACCGCGCCGACTTCAACGACTGGTACCCCAACCCCGACGGTGAGACCTCCGGGCCGGACCGCCTCGAGTACGAGTTCGCGCCGCCGGCCGGCGAGGTGCTGCACGTCATGCTCGACGCACGGACGGCGCCCGGCCAGCTGCCCAGCTCGCAGCGGTACGCCGTCGCGGTCGTCGACCAGGACGTCGTGATGGTGGAGACCGACTTCCGGATGACGGTGCTGCCCTGATGGACATCGTCATCCGCGCCGCGATCGTCTTCGTCCTGCTGTGGGTCGTCCTGCGCGTCTCCGGCCGGCGGCAGGTCAGCCAGCTCACGGCGTTCGACCTGATCCTGCTCGTGACGCTCGGCGACCTGATCAGCCAGACCGTCCTCCAGGAGGACCTGTCGCTGACCGGCGGCGCCCTCGCGGTGGCGACGTTCGCCCTGCTGTCGATCCTGCTGTCCTGGGTGAGCTGGCGGTTCCGGCGCAGCCGCCGGCTGCTGGAGGGCGAGCCGACCATCCTCATCAAGGACGGCAGGGTCGACGACGAAGTGCTGCGCTACGAGCGGCTGCCGATCCAGGACCTCCTCGAGGCCGCCCGCGAGCACGGCGTCCGCGACCTCACCGAGATCGACCTCATGATCCTGGAGCCCGACGGCGCGTTCTCGGTCTTCACCCGGTCCGGCCGGCAGGACGAGGAGGAGCAGCCGGCCAAGGGCACGCCGGCCACGTGACGCGCCGGGCCGGCCGCCGCCCCATGCTCACCTTCGCGATATAGCCTCTCCGAGTGGCTCGCAGCGTCTACGTGGCATCGGTGACGGGCGAGACCGGGAAGTCGACGGTCGCGCTCGGTGCGCTGGAGGCGCTCACCCGCCGGTTGGGCCGGGTCGGCGTGTTCCGTCCCGTGGTCCGGGCCGGCGCCCAGCCCGACTACGTGCTGGAGCTGCTGCTCGATCACGACGGCGTCGACCTGCCCTACGACGTGTGCGCGGGCGTCACCTACGAGGACGTGCACGCCGACCCCGACGCCGCGATGAGCACCATCCTCAGCCGGTACCGCGCCGTGGCCGCGCAGTGCGAGGCGGTCGTGGTGGTCGGCAGCGACTACACCGACGTCGACAGCCCGACGGAGTTCTCCTTCAACGCGCGGGTGGCGGCCAACCTCGGCGCGCCCGTGGTGCTGGTGCTCAACGGCCACGACCGCTCGCCCGCCGACCTGCGCGCCGTCGCCGAGCTGGCCACCGCGGAGCTGGCCGCGAACTACGGCACGCTGGCCGCGTTGGTGGCCAACCGCGTGCCGCCCGAGGCGCTGGACGAGGCGCGCACGGCGCTGAGCGGGCTCGGCCCGGCGTACGCGCTGCCCGAGGAGCCGCTGCTGTCCGCGCCGACCATGAGCGACCTCGTCGCGGCCGGCGGGGGCGAGCTGTTCCGGGGCGACCCGTCGCGGCTGGGGCGCGAGGTCGGCGGGCTGGTCGTCGCCGGCATGACGCTGCCGAACGTGCTCGACCGGCTGTTCGACGACGCCGTCGTCATCACCCCGGCCGACCGCAGCGACGTGTTGCTCGGCGTGCTGGCGGCGCACGCGTCGAAGACGTCGCCGACGCTGGCGGGCGTGGTGCTCAACGGCGGGTTCGAGCTGCCGCCGCAGATCGTCCGGCTGATGGACGGCCTCGACGTCGGGCTGCCGATCGCGACGGCGCCGGGCGACACCTTCGCCACGGCGACCGCGCTGGCCGCCGTGCGGGGACGGCTGACCTACGACGCGACCCGCAAGGTGCAGACCGCGCTGGCGCTGTTCGACCGGCACGTCGACGCCGGCGACCTGCTCGACCGCCTCGACGTCACGCGCAGCGCCGTCGTCACACCGCTGATGTTCGAGCACGACCTCGTCGACAGCGCCCGTGCGCAGCGCCGGCACATCGTCCTGCCCGAGGGCACCGAGGAACGGATCCTCCGCGCCGCCGACACCGTCCTGCGCCGCGGCATCGCCGACCTCACCCTGCTCGGGCCGCCGGCCGACGTCGCGGCCGCCGCCGACCGCATCGGCGTCGACATCGGCGCCGCGAAGGTCGTCGACCCGCGGGAGAGCGAGCTGCGCGGCCGGTTCGCGCACGAGTACGCCCGGCTGCGCGCGCACCGCGGCGTCACCCAGGAGGCCGCCTGGGACACCGTCGCCGACGTCTCCTACTTCGGCACGATGATGGTGCAGCTCGGCCTCGCCGACGGCATGGTGTCCGGCGCCGCGCACACGACGGCGCACACCATCAGGCCGGCATTCGAGGTGATCAAGACGCTGCCCGGGGTCTCGATCGTGTCCAGCGTGTTCTTCATGTGCCTGCGCGACCGTGTGCTGGTCTACGGCGACTGCGCCGTCAACCCCGACCCGACGGCCGAGCAGCTGGCCGACATCGCGATCTCGTCGGCCGAGACCGCGGCGCGGTTCGGCGTCGAGCCGCGCATCGCGATGCTGTCGTACTCGACCGGCTCGTCCGGCACCGGCTCCGAGGTGGACAAGGTGCGTACGGCGACGTCGCTGGTACGCGAACGGCGACCGGAGCTCGAGGTCGAGGGGCCGATCCAGTACGACGCCGCGGTCGACGCCAGCGTGGCCCGCGCCAAGCTGCCCGGCAGCGAGGTGGCCGGCCGCGCGACGGTGTTCGTGTTCCCCGACCTCAACACCGGCAACAACACGTACAAGGCGGTGCAGCGCAGCGCCGGCGCGGTGGCCGTGGGACCCGTCCTGCAGGGCCTGCGCAAACCGGTGAACGACCTGTCCCGCGGCGCGCTGGTCCGCGACATCGTCAACACGATCGCGATCACGGCGATCCAGGCGCAGACGGCGTCGGCGTCGTGACCGCCCTAGCGCTTCGCCAGCTCCACGACGTCGGCCAGCTGCGTGCGCGCGACCTCGACGTCGCGGATGGGGAACATGCCGATGCTCTGCACCCCGGCGTCCTCGAGCGCCTGCAGGTGCGCGGCCGCGTCGTCCAGCGTGCCGACCGGCGCCAGCTCGGTCCACCACTCCGCCGGCATGGTCGCCAGTCCGTCCATGCCCTTCTCGGCGTAGCGCGCCGCGAGGTCGTCGAAGAACGGCAGCGAGGTGTACGGCGTGCGCGGCTGCTGGAGCTGCTGGGCCAGCCACGGTGCCATGGTGCGGTAGGCCTCGGCGCGGTCCTTCTTCACACACAGGACGCCGAAGACCGAGAGGTGGAAGCCGGGGTCGCCGGGGCTGCGGCCGGCCTGCTCGAGCGACCAGCGCACGTAGGACGGGCTGGCCGGCTCGGCCAGCACCAGCCCGCCGGCGACCCGGCCGGCCAGGGCCAGCGACTTCGGCCCGAACACACCGGCCAGCAGCGGCGGCGGGTCGGCCGGCGGCTGCTCGAGCCGGACGGCATCGAGGTCGACATAATGGCCGTGGCTGGTGACCTCCTCGCCCGCGAGCAGCCGCCGCACCGCCACCAGGACCTCTTCCAGCGCTGTCAGGGGCGACACCGGCCGCACGCCCATCTGCGCCATCCACTCCTGCACGCCGTGTCCGATGCCGGGCAGCACCCGGCCGGGGCCGAGCCCGCACAGCGTCGCGATCTCCATGGCCGTGACGGGTGCGGTGCGGGCGACCGCCGGCAGGATGCCGACCCCCACGGTCAGCTGCTCGGTGACCGTCAGCGCCGCGGCCGCCAGGCTCGGGCCGGCGGTGTAGAAGCAGTCCTCGATGACCCAGAGCTGCTGGGCGCCGCCGGCTTCGAGCGCGCGGGCGGCCTCGGTGACGAAGGCGGGCGGGAAGGATCGGTCGAAGCTCATGCCGACCTGCAGGCGGTTGGTCATCAACACTCCTCACGTCTCGGCCCGCGCACGGGTCTTCACAGGCCGCACAGTAACGGCACCCTCCGACAGGAACGGATCCCCTCGATGACCGTGCTCGTGCTCAACTGCGGATCGTCGTCCATCAAGTACCAGCTGATCGATCCGGGCGGCCCGGCCCGGCTGGCCAAGGGCATCGTCGAACGGATCGGCGAGGACGGCGGCGTCGCCGACCACGCCGCCGCGCTCCGTCAGGTCGTCGCCGAGGTCGAGGACGAACGCGGCCCCCTCGACGAGCTGGGGCTGGCCGCCGTCGGGCACCGCATCGTGCACGGCGGCGACCGGTTCGCCGAGCCGACGCTGGTCGACGACGACATCGAGCGGACCATCGAGGAGCTGGCGCCGCTGGCGCCGCTGCACAACCCCCCGGGGCTGACGGCGCTGCGGATGGCGCGGCGCGAGCTGCCCGACGTCCCGCACGTCGCCGTCTTCGACACCGCGTTCCACCAGACGCTGCCGGAGGTCGCGTACACGTACGCCCTCGACCGCCACCTCGCCGCCGAGTACGGCGTGCGCCGCTACGGCTTCCACGGCACGTCGGTGTCGTACGTGAGCCGCGAGGCGGCCCGGCTGCTGGACCGCGACCCGGCCGACACCAACCTCGTCGTCCTGCACCTGGGCAACGGGGCGTCGGCGACGGCGGTGCGCGGCGGCCGCTCCGTCGACACGTCGATGGGGCTGACGCCGCTGGAGGGCCTGGTCATGGGCACCCGCAGCGGCGACGTCGACCCCGGAGCGCTGTTCTACCTGCACCGCGAGGCCGGGCTCTCCGTCGACGAGCTCGACCAGCTGGTGAACCGCTCCAGCGGGCTGCTCGGGCTGGCCGGCGCGAACGACCTGCGTGAGGTGCACCGGCGGGCCCGGGCCGGCGACGCGGCGGCGCAACTGGCGCGGGAGCTGTACTGCTACCGGATCCGGCACTACGTGGGCGCCTACCTCGCGGTGCTCGGCCGGGCGCACGCCATCGTCTTCACCGCCGGCGTCGGCGAGAACGACTCGTGGGTGCGCTCGCACGCGCTGGGCGGGCTGCGCCATCTCGGCGTCGAGGTCGACCACGTCCGCAACTCCTTCGCCGGCAGCCGCGCCCAGGTCATCTCCCCCGACGACGCCGACGTCGCCGTCCTCGTCGTCCCCACCGACGAGGAGCTGGAGATCGCCCGGCAGGCGAGCGAGCTGGTCGCCGCGCGCTCCTCGTGAAGCCGCGCTGAAGCGCCGGTGAAGCACCGGTCCCGCACGCTGGCGTGGACAGGCCGACCGGCCTGTTTACGCCATGGTGAAGGGAACCTCCGGATGAAGAAGATCCGCATGCTCGCTCTGACCGCAGTCGCGGCCACGGCCGCGACCGTCGCCGCCGTCGCCCCCGCGTCAGCCGCCGACCAGGACAACCTCTGCCAGTCGAAGGAGCTCTGCCTCTTCTGGGGCAGCAACTACAGCGGCCAGTACAAGGACTTCTACTGGAACGTCCGCGACTTCGGGAACATCCGCTATCCGTACTACGGCGTGTCCGGCGGCGGAGCCGGCGAGCGGGTGAAGAACAACGCCGCGTCGGCGATCAACTGGGACTACGTGACAGCGCGGGTGTACTACAACGAGAACTGGACCGGCCCGTACGACGATGTGCCGCCGCGGGGACGGCGCAACCTGTACCACACGTGGAACGACAACGCGAGCTTCCGTTTCCTGCCCTGACGGAGTCGTCGCGATGTCCACATCGAGCCGGGCGGTAGCCGCGCTCGTCCCGCTCGCCTTGGCGATGACTCCGGGCGGGCCGCCCGGGAAACTCGCCGGCGCACCGCCGGTGGCGCCGGCTGTCACGGTCGCCGTCGTCACCGACACCACCGACCTCACGCTGCCGGTGACGGCGTACCTGCTGTCCGAGGAGGATCTGCGGCTGCTGGACGAGGCGCACACCGTGGCACTCGAACGGTGCTTCGAGCGCCACGGCGTCGCGCCGCCGGAGCTGCCCAGCCTCGTCCCGTCCGTGCCAGTCACGCACACCGAACGGCGCTACGGGCTGGCCGATCCCGAGCTCGCGGCGGCCAGCGGCTACCACCTGGGCGACGACGACGGCGAGAAGCCGGAGCTCGAGCTGTCGGCGGAGCAGGAGCTGGTGCTGTTCGGGCCGGCGGAGGACGGGATGCCGGTCGCGGACGGCGGCTGCTCCGGCGAGGCGGTGGGCGCCGTCGGCGGCGACCTCGGCAATCCCGAGGCCGCCCAGCGCGTCGACGTCCGCGGCGTGACCCTGGCCATGAAGGACCCACGGGTGCGCGAGGCCTTCGCGGCCTGGTCGGCCTGCATGGCGGCTCACGGCCACGACTACGCCACGCCGTGGGACCCGCCGAACGACCCCCGCTTCACCGGTCCCAGCCCCGGCCCGGGCGAGATCGACGTCGCCGTCGACGACGTCGCCTGCAAGGAGCAGACGAACGTCGTCGGTGTCTGGTACGCCGTCGACGCCGCGCTGCAGACCGTCATGATCGGCCGGGACGCGGACGTGTTCGCCGGCATCGCCGCCGAGCGGGCCGACCGGCTCGACCGCGCCCGGGCGGTGCTGGCGGCGCGTCCCTAGCCCTTGCGGCGGATGCGGTAGCGCAGCACCAGGAACGGCAGCCCGAACAGCGAGAACGCATGGCCGGCCCGCAGCTCGCCGTCGTCGGACGCCCAGACCTGCAGCTCCTCGCCGAACCCCGGCACCGTGAGCGTCGTCAGGTCACCGGTGTCGGGGTCGACGACGGTGAGGTAGTGGCCGGCGTCGACGCGGGTGCCGCGGCTGGTCAGCGTCAGCCCGCCGCCGGGGCGCAGCCGCGGCTCCAGGGTCGCGGTGAAGCTGCCGCCGGGCAGCGGGAAGCCGACGCTGACGTAGCCGCGGCCGTTCCGGCGGTACGTCGTGTAGATGCCGACGTAGATCGGCTCGTCGTCGTCGGCGTACGAGCGGATCCAGCCGCGCACGACGGGGCCGCCGTCGCCCGGGTCGACGGTGTCGATGCGGCTGACGACCCCGCGCTGGGCCTGGCGCTGGTTCATCGGGACGTTGGCCTGGCCGAGCGGGCGGGCAAGCGCCGTCCGGTACAGCAGGTAGCCCGGCCGCACCCAGGCCCGCCACTCGGGCACGATGTCCAGCGCGAACCGGGTGGTGTGCTCGTAGAACTCGCGCACCAGCGGGTCGACGGCGGCCGGGTAGAAGTCGCCGCCGACCAGCTCGTCCAGCGACGCGACGATGCCGACGTCCGGAGCATCGCGGGTGTAGTCGCCGTCGAGCTGGGCCGCGAGGTCGCGCACGAACTCCGTCCCGACGTAGCGGCCCCGAGCCGCGAGCGGCACGACGAACGGCAGGTCGGCCGGAGCGGCCCGCTCCGCCAGCAGCGACACCTGCGGGTCGCGGAACAGCGCGGCCGCGGCGATCCGGTAGGCGACGACGGCGACGGCGGCGGCCCGCGCCGGGGTGCTCCCGGCGACGACCGGGCGCACCGCGAGGCCGACGGCGGGGCCGAGCAGCACCTTCTGCGGCCGGACGCCCAGCCCGCCGGCCACGCC
>NZ_QUAL01000176.1 GCF_003579925.1 Jiangella rhizosphaerae
CTGGCCGCCGGGACGCTCGGCACCGTCGCCGCCGGCTCCGCTGCGCCGGCGACGACCGCCGAGGACGGCTACCTGGGCACGCTCGCGGAGCTGGCCGGGCTGCCGGAGCCGGCGGGCGAGCTGACCCACGAGCCCACCGGCGCGTGGTTCGTCGAGCTGACGGCGAAGCCCGTCGCCGACGGCGGCAGCCGCGCGGCGGCGCAGCGCCAGCAGGACCGCGTGCTCGCCGAGGCCGACGCGCTGGGCGCCGACCTGGACGTCCGCTACACCTACGACCGGCTGTGGAACGGCTTCTCGGTGTCGGCGTCGGAGGCCGACATCAGCCGGCTGGCCGGCTCGGCCGAGGTCGCCGCGGTGTACCCCGTCGTCACCGTCGACGCGCCCGACCCGGTCACGACGGAGCCCGCGATGGACTCCGCGCTCGGCATGACCGGCGCGGACATCGCGCAGAGCGAGCTCGGCTTCACCGGCGACGGCCTCAAGGTCGGCATCATCGACACCGGCATCGACCTCGACCACCCCGACCTCGGCGGCGACGGCACGCCCGGCGGCACGGCGCTCCCGACCGACCGCGTCGTGGCCGGCTACGACTTCGTCGGCGACGACTACAACGCCGACGAGACGTCGGCCGCCTACCAGCCGGTCGCGCACCCCGACGACAACCCGGACGACTGCAACGGACACGGCAGTCACGTCGCCGGCATCGTCGGCGCCAGTGGTGACAGCGCCGCCGGCGGCGTCCTCGGCGTGGCGCCGGACGTCGAGTTCGGCGCCTACCGCGTGTTCGGCTGCGGCGGCTCGACGACGTCGGACATCATCCTCGCCGCGCTCGAGCGCGCGCACGCCGACGGCATGGACGTCGTCAACATGAGCCTCGGCGCCGGCTTCGTCACCTGGCCGCAGTACCCGACGGCGACGGCGAGCGACGCGCTCGTCGACGAGGGCGTCGTGGTGGTCGCCTCGATCGGCAACAACGGCACCGCCGGCACCTGGTCGGCCGGCGCGCCCGGCGTCGGCGAGAAGGTCATCGGCGTCGCGTCGTTCGACAACACCGAGTACGACGCGCGGATGTTCACCGTCACGCCCGACGGGCGCGAGTTCGGCTACGCCGAGGCGGCCGGCGCGCCGAGCGCGCCCACGTCCGGCGACGTCCCGATGTCGCGCACCGGCACCCCGGAGGCGACCCAGGACGCCTGCACGGCCGCCGGGCCGCTGCCCGACCTCAGCGGCACCGTCGCGCTGATCGAGCGCGGCACCTGCCCGTTCTACGAGAAGGCCCGCAACGCGCAGAACGCCGGGGCCGTCGCCGTCGTCCTGTACAACAACGTGGCCGGCGCGTTCTCGCCGTCGGTGGCCCCGCCGACGCCGGCCGACCCGCCGATCACCATCCCCGTCGTCGCGGTGCCGCAGGCCGACGGCGTCGAGCTCAACAACCGCATCGCGGCCGGCCCGACGACGCTGACCTGGACCGACGAGACCACCACCGTCGAGAACACCACCGGCGGCCTGATCTCGTCGTTCAGCTCCTACGGCATGGCGGCGGACCTGTCGCTGAAGCCGGACCTCGGCGCGCCGGGCGGGCTGATCCGCTCGACCTATCCGCTCGAGGAGGACGGGTACGCCGTCATCTCGGGCACCTCGATGGCGTCGCCGCACGTGGCCGGTGCGGTCGCGCTGCTGCTGCAGGCGCACCCGTCGCTCACGCCGGCGCAGGTCCGCGACGTGCTGCAGAACAGCGCCGACCCGGCCGACTGGTCGCTGATCCCGGGCGCCGGGTACGTCGAGCCGGCGCACCGCCAGGGCGCCGGCATGCTCGACGTCGACGACGCGATCCTGGCGCCGGTCGCCGTGTCGCCGGGCAAGCTGTCGCTCGGCGAGAGCGAGGCCGGCCCGGCGACGGAGACGCTGACGCTCACCAACGACGGCGACGCGCCGGTCACGTACGAGCTGTCGCACGTCGACGGCATCAGCACGGCGGGCGCGCCGAACAACCCGTCGTTCTTCGAGGGTGGCGCGACGGTGGCGTTCTCGGCGCCGTCGGTGACGGTGCCCGCGGGCGGGTCCGCGACCGTCGACGTGACGGTCACGGCGCCGGCCGAGCCGGACCTGGGGCAGTACGGCGGCTGGGTCGTCCTGACGCCGGCCGAAGGGCAGCCGCTGCGGGTGCCGTTCGCCGGGTTCGTCGGCGACTACCAGCAGCTGCCGGTCCTGACCGACGCCGGCTTCGGGTTGCCGGCGCTGGGCGACGTCACCGCCTGCGAGCGCTACATCGGCGTCAACTGCACCATGGGCGGCGAGTACGACCTGCTGCCCGACGGCGCGACGTTCTCGATGACCGAGGGCGACTACCCGGTCGTCATCGCGCATCTCGAGCACGCGGCACAGAACGTGTCGTTGCAGCTGTTCCACGCCAAGGCCGACGGCACGGCCGGCCGCCCGTACGGCCGGCTGAACACCGTCCTCTCCGAGGACTTCGTCGGCCGCAGCGGCACCGCGACCGGGTTCAGCGCCTACACCTGGGACGGCACCCGGCCGCGGGGGAGCGGCACCGACCGGCGGGTCCCGGTGCCCGACGGCCGCTACGTCCTGCGCCTGACGGCCACCAAGCCGCTGGCCGACCCGTCGAACCCGGCGCACGTCGAGACCTGGGACTCCCCGGTCATCGTCGTCGACCGGAACTGACGGGAGCTCAGCGCATGACGGGCGCCGTCACCCCTCGCCAGGGTGGCGGCGCCCGTCGCCGTCCGGCCTCCCCGGAATGATCACGTTCAGCACGAAATCCCGTGCTGGACTACGCCTGCAATCGTGTCGACGGTCGGGTAATCCTGGTGACGTCGGCGGCAATCGCTTTCCGGCGGACGTGGCTGCCCATCACCACGATTACCCGCGCATCACGAGGCTTGCGATCGTGGTGCGACACGGAACTTCGTGCTGAACGTGATCATCTAGAGCCGGCGGGGCGCAGCCAGAGCGTGCCCAGCGGCGGGACGCGCAGCCGGACGGAGGCGGGCCGGCCGTGCCAGGGCTCGTCGACGGCGGTGACCTGGCCGAGGTTGCCGACGCCGGAGCCGCCGTAGAGGTCGGCGTCGGTGTTGAGCACCTCCTGCCACGGGCCGGCCTGCGGCAGGCCCAGCCGGTAGCCCTCGTGCGGCAGCGCGTTGAAGTTCGCGACGCACACCAGCAGCTCGCCGTCCGGGCCGTGGCGCAGGAACGAGAACACGTTGCCGGTGGCGTCGTTGGCGTCGATCCACTCGAAGCCGGCCGGGTCGGAGTCGAGCGCCCACAGCTCCGGCGCCGCCCGGTAGGCCCGGTTGAGGTCGCTGACCAGCCGCAGCACGCCCGCGTGCTCCGGCCGGTCGAGCAGCCACCACTCGATCTCGCGCGACTCGGCCCACTCCGACTCCTGGCCGAACTCGCCACCCATGAACAGCAGCTGCTTGCCGGGGTGCGCCCACATGAAGGCGTAGAACGCGCGCAACGTGGCCAGTTGCTGCCACCGGTCGCCGGGCAGCTTGCCCAGCAGCGAGCCCTTCCCGTGCACGACCTCGTCGTGGGACAGGGGGAGGACGAAGTTCTCGCTGAAGGCGTACATCATCGAGAACGTCATCTGGTGATGGTGGAACTGCCGGTGGATCGGGTCGCGCGACAGGTAGGCCAGCGAGTCGTGCATCCACCCCATGTTCCACTTCAGCCCGAACCCGAGGCCGCCGAGGTGGGTCGGACGGGTGACGCCGGGCCACGCGGTGGACTCCTCGGCGACGCTGACGATGCCCGGCACCGACCGGTACGCCGTGGCGTTGGTCTCCTGCAGGAACGCGATGGCGTCGAGGTTCTCGCGGCCGCCGTGCACGTTGGGCAGCCAGGCCCCCTCGGGCCGGGAGTAGTCGAGGTAGAGCATGGAGGCGACGGCGTCGACCCGCAGGCCGTCGATGTGGTACTCCGTCAGCCAGTACAGCGCGTTGGCCACCAGGAAGTTGCGCACCTCGGGCCGGCCGAAGTCGAAGACGTACGTGCCCCAGTCGGGGTGCTCGCCGCGGCGCGGGTCGGCGTGCTCGTACAGGGGGGTGCCGTCGAAGCGGGCCAGCGCCCAGTCGTCGCGGGGGAAGTGCGCCGGCACCCAGTCGAGCAGCACGCCGATGCCGGCCTGGTGCAGGGTGTCGACCAGGAACTTGAAGTCGTCGGGGTGGCCGAACCGGGCCGTCGGCGCGTAGTACGACGTGACCTGGTAGCCCCACGACCCGCCGAACGGGTGCTCGGCGACCGGCAGGAACTCGACGTGGGTGAACCCCAGCTCCGTCACGTACTCCGCCAGCTCGACGGCCAGCTCGCGGTAGGAGCGACCGCGCCGCCACGACCCCAGATGGACCTCGTACACGGACATCGGGTGCGCGTGCGCCGACGCCGGCCGGCGGGCCAGCCACACCTCGTCGTTCCACTCGTAACGCGACCGGTGGACGACGGAGGCCTGCGCCGGCGGCACCTCGGTGCGGAACGCCATCGGGTCGGCCTTGTCGCGCCAGTGGCCGTCGGCGCCGTGCACCTTGAACTTGTACAGCGTGCCGTCGCCGACGCCGGGGACGAACAGCGCCCACACGCCGCCGCCCACGCGCGTCATGGCGTGCCGCCCGCCGTCCCAGCCGTTGAAGTCGCCGGCCACCTGGACCATCCGGGCGTTCGGCGCCCAGACGGTGAACGCGGTGCCCTCGACGCCGTCGATGGTGGTGACGCGCGCGCCCAGCACCTCCCAGAGCCGCTCGTGCCGGCCCTCACCGATGAGATGCAGGTCGACCTCGCCCAGGAGTCGCTGTGCGTCGATCATCCGTCGAGCCTATCGGGCCGTCGCGCCCTGCCCGGCCCGACGGCACGGGTACGGTTGGGTCTCGTGCGTGCTGTGCGAGTGACGGCGGTCCTGGCCGCGATCGTGTTGACGGCGACGGCGTGCGACGGAGGCGGCGACGACCCGGGCGACGAGCCCACCACCGGCACCAGCGAGACCGGCGGCGGCGCGCCGGCCGGCCTCCCCGACGTCGCCGAGGGCCGGCTGACCCGCATCCTGGGCAACGGCGGCACCGACGCGCTGCGCGAGACCTCCTACGTCCCCGACACCCGGCTGGCCGAGCCCATGCTGCTCGCCACCGGTCCCGGTGACGCACTGATCGGACTGCAGCGCGGCCAGGAAGGGCTGTTCACCGTGTCGCCCGACGGCACGGCGCAGCCGGTCTCCGGCGACCAGAGCGTCGCCTTCTCCGACCCGCCGCTGGCAGCGCTGGCCGGCGCGGAGTCGCTGCTCGTGCTGGCCGGCGACGGTGCGATCGGCCGCATCGACCTGGCCGACGGCGCCTTCAGCGAGGTCACGACGCTGCCCGGTGCGCCCGGCGACGGCTTCGCCGGCGCCATCCTCGAGCTGCCCGGCGGCACCTACGTGCAATGGGGTTCCAGCTGGTGGACGCTGACCGGCCCCGCCGACGCCCCCACCGGCGCCGAGCCGGCCGCCCCGCCGGTCGAGGGCAGCGTGGTCGCCGCCCGCACGGCCGGCGGCGTCGCCGTCCTCACCGCCACCGAGCTGGTGCTGCTCGACGAGTCGCTGCAGGAGATCGGCCGCCACCCGTGGACGCAGCCGGCCGACGCCCCGGGCACGGTGACGGCCGCCACCGGCGACGGCGGCGACGGCCTGATCGTCGCGACCAGCGAACGCGAGGCCGGCGCCGTGGTGCACGTGACGCCCGACGGCGCCACGGTGCTCGCCACGGGGTTCAAACCGAGCGACACCAGCCCCAGCACCGACTGCGACAACGCCGACACCGACGCGCTGGACTCGCACCTGGCCCAGCCGCTGTCGGCCGTGGTGTGGCAGGACCGCGTCGTCGTCGCCGACCAGCGCTGCAACAGCGTGCTGCAGCTGGCGCTGCCCGACGCCGCCTGACGCCGTCAGTTCGGGCCGGGGTTGGCGCTCTCGGCCTGCCAGCGGGCGGCGTTGGAGCGTGCCGTCTGCATGGCCTCGTCGAGCGGGGTGCCGAGGCTGTTCGTGGCGTCGGTGGCGAACCCGTCGAAGTCGGTCTCCCAGGCGGTGGCCTTGGGACCGGTCCAGGTCTCGGCGCCGACGAGGTTGCGAACGGCCTGGATGGCCTCTTCGATGTCCGTGGCCGCACCGCTGACGATGCTCATCGACTCGTTGCATTCCTGCACGAACGGAATGGGCATGGCGGTCTCCTACTCCGGGGGCGTGAAGCGGTCGTCGTCGGGCGCGAACTCGCCGGTGGCGTCGGTGAAGCCCTGGTTGGCGTCGTCGGCGATCTGCTGCATCTCGCGCGGCAGCGACGACCACCAGCGGTCGAACTCGAGCTTGTCCTGCTCGGTGACCGGCGCGATGACGCCGTCGGGACCGACCCAGGACGGCCGCGGCTCGGGCACCGGGTAGGCACCGGAGTTCACGAACCCCTGCGCGACGAACAGGCGCATGTCGGCGAGGTCCTGCAGCATCGTGTACTGGGTGTCGTTGGCGACGTTGTCGGCGTTGTCGGTGGGGAAGAGGTTCTCCTTCTGCGAGCCGCCGGCCGCGGTGGCCAGCGAGCGCAGGAACTCCGCCGCCTCGCCGCCCAGCGGGATCGCCTCGAGGACGTCCTTGGTGACCTCGAAGTAGATCTGGTTCTGCTTGTTCTGGGCGTCGCGCGCCTCGGCCTCGGTGAACCGCTGGTCGGCGAAGACCACGGAGACCATGCCGTTGAGGTAGCCGTACTGCGTGAGGATGTCGGGCACGTCGGGGTCGGGCGGCTGCGTCGACACGATGCGCGCCGCCGCCGTGAGCTGGCCCTGGATGGCGCCGCGGAAGGCGCCGGCCGCCTCGGGGTCGGTCATGAACGCCTTCATGAAGCCGTTCATGACGGCGGTGTTGGACTGCAGCGAGTACGTGCCGTCGGGGTTGCGGACGACGCCGTGGATGTCGACGTTGGGCTGCCCGGTGGAGGCGGCCATGTCGGGCGCGTACGTGGTGCCGACGACGGCCATGGCCTCGGCCAGCGACGACGGCAGTTCGGGGTACTGCTCCTTGTCGTAGTCGCCGCGCTCGCGCCGGCTGAGGTCGTAGCCGGCCTGGAAGACGTTGGCCGCGGCCTGGGCGGACTGCTCGCCCTGCTCGGGCCCGCGATCCTGGGTGGCGGCGATGAGCACACTGGCCGCGGGTGCGCTGTCGTCGTGGCCGAGGTCGCCCGGGGTCTGCCAGTCGTAGTCGACGAGCCGCTGGGCGTTCTGCAGGCCGTCGTCGCCGGTGAGCAGCAGCCGGCTGGCCTCGGGGTTCTGCCCGGTGCGGGTGAGGATGGAGTTGACGGGGTCGAACTGCTGGATGAGATCGATGCCGCGGTTGGCGTCGTCGCGCCCGACGGTGAGGTAGCTGACGTCGATGCCGATGCGCCGCCACCAGTCGTCGTCGTTCTGCACCCAGCCGCTGGGCACGTAGCCGGTGCCGACCACGCCGCCCTCGCTGTACGACGGACGGGGCGGGTCGTTGCGCTCGCGCCACTCGAGGGCGCTGTCGGCGACGGTGCGCAGGAACGTCGAGCCGTACTGGTCGCCGCCCGGCCCGTACTGCATCATGATGCCGTTCTGCAGGGTGTTGTCGACCGAGCTCAGCGGGTCGAGCGCGCCCTGCGTGAGGGTGATCTGGTTCGCCTCGCTGAACCGGCTGACCGCGGCGACGCCGTTGCTGAACAGCCGCAGGCGGTTCTGGTTCTGCTCCGATGGCGGCACGCCCTGCTCGACGATCTGCCGGTTCATGGTGGTGATGATCTCGGCGCCGCCGCCGTTGAAGAACGCCTGCAGGTAGGCGGGGTCGTCGGCGTGCGCCTCCATGGCCTCGGCGGCCTCGCGCTGGGCGGCGTCGCGGATGGCGGGGTCCTCGCTGTTCATCCGCTGCCGCAGGCCGATGGCGTCGCGCATGCCCTCGTTGGCCATGTCCTGTTCGGTGATCTCGTACGGTACCTGGAACATGGTCTGCGGCGGGCTGCCCGAGGCGCTCACGCGGGTCTGGTTGGCCGCGGTGGCGGCGAGGTCGGCGCGGTCGAACATGGGGCGCCACTGGTCGTCGAGCCAGTCGGCCAGGGCGGTGAGCTTCGCGCCGCTGAAGGTGGCGTCCCAGCCGTCGAGGCCGTTGACGATGGTGGGGGTCTTCTCGCGCACGATGCTGGCGGCACTTTGCAGCTTCCGGGCCAGGTCACGAAGCCGCTCAGGGTTCACCGACACGTACTCGGTCATCCACTCTCCTCAGGTGTCAGGTGCCCAGGAAGAGGGTACCCGGCGCTCACCGGGCGTGTGCGAGCCGCTCGACCGCCGCCAGCGGGATGGGCAGCCAGCTGGGCCGCCGGCGCGCCTCGAAGACCACCTCGTACACCGCGGTGTCGGTCTCGTACGCCGCCAGCAGCTCGGGTTCGTCGCGCGGGTCCAGCTGCGCGGCCGACGCGTAGCCGTTGCAGAACGCCTCGCTGTTGCGCTGCGTCCACTCCTGGGCGCGGTAGGCCAGCTGGTCGTGCGCGGGGTCCTCCGGCGGGTGGTCGGTGACCAGGAGGTGCCGCGCGGCGTAGTCGAACGAGCGGAGCATCTGCGCGACGTCGCGGACGGGGGAGTGCATGGCCCGGCGGTCTGCGACCGGCGCCATCAGCTCACCCTCGAAGTCGATCAGCTTCCAGCCCAGGACGGTGCGCAGCACCTGACCCAGGTGGTAGCTGCCGTGGATGCGCTGGACGGTGACGGGGTCGTGGCGCTCGCGCAGGGCGTCGTAGTGCGCCCGCAGCCCGGCCGCGAACGGCTCCAGCTCGGGCACCAGGGCGATGGCGTTCTCGAGCCGGCCGGTCATCGCGTCGGCGAGGGCGTGCAGCTCGGACGCGGCCATGGTGCCGGTGGGCAGCACCTCGGCGAGCGTCTCGTGCACGCGCGCCGTGGCCATGCCCAGGCGGTAGGCCTCGGCCGCGAAGTCGCCGCCGACCTCGTCGGCGTGGAGGTCGCCCTCGGCGTAGAGGTCGCGGACGCTCGCCGTCGCCAGCGCCCAGCCGTCGGACGCCGTCGTCAGGAAGCCGCGCAGCATGGCCAGGCTGCCCGTCACCGTGACGTCGTCGGCGGACCAGTCGCCGTCGACCCAGCCCATCAGCGGCGCGACCAGCGTGCAGCCGGCCTCGCTGAGCGCCTCGTGCAGCTCGACGTCGGGGTTCAGCCCGGCGTCGACCCGGCGGAACACCTTCAGCAGCGCGGAGTCGCCGTAGGCCAGGCTGGTGTTGTGGTGCTCGCCGGGCAGCACCAGCGACGGCTCGCCGTAGGGCACCTCGACGTCGGCCTTCACGTGGAAGCGCAGCCCCTCGACCCGCGGCGCGTCGTCGGCGAAGTGGTCGAGCAGGACCGCCGTCGCCTCCTTGTCGTGCAGGGCGTCGTAGACGTGGCCGTCGTGGGTGTGGCCGAGGCGCACGTGGTCGAGGCGGTCGGAGCGCTGGCTGTGCACCGACAGCGGCACCTGGTAGATGTCGGTGCCGTCGTCGTGCGTGACCTCGGTCAGCAGGTGCCACACCCGAGGCTCGCCGTCGTGCAGGAGCGCGGCCGCCACCGGGCGCACGCCCAATGGCCCGGAGCGCCCGCCGGTGAACCAGTGCTGGTGGCGCAGCCATTCCGGCAGCAGCGCCACCGCCTCGGACAACCGCTGGTCGACCGTCACGGCATCGACTCCTCCGGCAGCTTGGCCAGCCGGAACCAGTAGAACCCGTGGGAGCCGAGGGTCAGCAGGTAGGGCAGCTCGCCGATGGTCGGGAAGCGCACGCTGCCGAGCAGCTCGACCGGCTGCATGCCCTCGTACCGCCGCAGGTCCAGCTCGACCGGCTGCGGGAACCGGGACAGGTTGTTGACGCACAGCACGATGTCGTCGCCGAACGTGCGCACGTAGGTGAGCACCGTCGGGTTCGACCCGCCGAGATCGACGAAGTCGCCCAGCCCGAACGCCGGGTTCTGCTTGCGCACCTCGATCATCCGCTGGGTCCAGTGCAGCAGCGACGACTTGTTCGCCAGCTGGGCCTCGACGTTGGTGACCTGGTAGCCGTAGACGGCGTCCATGACGACGGGGAGGTCGAGCCGGCCGGGGTCGGCGGTGGAGAAGCCGGCGTTGCGGTCGGGCGTCCACTGCATGGGGGTGCGGACGGCGTCGCGGTCGCCCAGCCAGATGTTGTCGCCCATGCCGATCTCGTCGCCGTAGTACAGGACCGGCGAGCCGGGCAGCGACAGCAGCAGCGCGTTGAACAGCTTGATCTGGTTGACGTCGTTCTCGAGCAGCGGCGCCAGACGCCGGCGGATGCCCAGGTTGGCCTTCATCCGCGGGTCCTTGGCGTACTCGGACCACATGTAGTCGCGCTCTTCGTCGGTGACCATCTCGAGCGTCAGCTCGTCGTGGTTGCGCAGGAACACGCCCCACTGGCAGCCCGACGGGATCTGCGGCGTCTGCGCCATGATCTCGCTGATGGGGTAGCGCGACTCGCGCCGCACCGCCATGAAGATGCGCGGCATGACGGGGAAGTTGAACGCCATGTGGCACTCGTCGCCGCCGACGTCGGGGTCGCCGAAGTACTCGACCACCTCGCTGGGCCACTGGTTGGCCTCGCACAGCAGCACGGTGTCGGGGAACTCGTCGTCCATGACCTTGCGCACCTTCTTGAGGAAGGCGTGCGTCTCGGGCAGGCTCTCGCCGTTGGTGCCCTCTTTCTCGTAGAGGTACGTGACGGCGTCGAGCCGGAAGCCGTCGACGCCGAGCCGCAGCCAGAACCGGACGACGTCGAGCATCGCCTCGTGGACGGCCGGGTTCTCGAAGTTGAGGTCGGGCTGGTGGCTGAAGAAGCGGTGCCAGAAGTACTGCTTGCGCACCGGGTCGTACGTCCAGTTCGACGTCTCGGTGTCGCTGAAGATGATGCGGACGTCGGGGTAGCCGGTGTCGTCGTCGGCCCAGACGTAGAAGTCGCCGTACGGGCCGTCGGGGTCCTCGCGAGAGGCCTGGAACCACGGGTGCTGGTCGCTGGTGTGGTTCATGACGAGGTCGGTCATGACCCGCATGCCGCGGCTGTGCGCGGCCGCGACGAACTGCGAGAAGTCCTCGAGCGTGCCGAACTCGGGGGCGACGTCCATGTACGCGGCCACGTCGTAGCCGCCGTCGCGCAGCGGCGACGGGAAGAACGGCGGCAGCCAGACGCAGTCGACGCCGAGCCACTGCAGGTAGTCGAGCTTCTGCGTGAGGCCCTTGAGGTCGCCGATGCCGTCGCCCTGGGAGTCGTAGAACGACCGCACCAGGACCTCGTAGAAGACGGCGCGCTTGAACCACTCGGGGTCGGTGCCCCGAGCGGGCAGCACGGAGCCCTGCCGCTCGGCCTGGTGGACCTGCGGCCGGGTCTCGCTCATGGCCGGCACCATTCGATGGTAAGGGCGGCGGGGACGGCAGCCACAGTGCCCGCTTGCGCCGGACGGCAACCCGGCGCGGTCGGTTCGGTGCGCACGATGACCTCTCGTGACGTCGTGTTCGGAATGTCGTGGGATGGTGCGAAATGATCAGCCGCGTGAGCCGATTGATGTGACGCGCAGGTGACGCGGATGTTTCGTTGCGGGGTGTGCCCGGCGAATATTATTCGGCCGCCCGCGGTGTGGTCCAACCACTTCGCGCGGCGCGCCGGACGGTCTTTCCCGGCGTCGGCGACGGCGCCGTCGAAGGCCGTCCTGACCTGCGAAGATGGTGTTCATGGGCATGGGGTGGTTCGCTGTCGGCGAAGGCGCCCGGCGGACGCCCGATGGGCTGATTTCCTCCCATTGTTCATAGCCGCCCGGCTGGCGTGCAAACGGGCTCGTCCGGGCCGTTTCGTGGTGGCCGTTCAGAGGGTGTCGAGGATCTCCCGCATGCGGTCGATCTCGACCCCCTGGGTGACGCTCACGTCGGTGGCCAGTTCCAGCGCCAGTTGGTCCGTACCGCCGGCGACGGCGGCGTCGGCCATCTCGATCGCGCCGGCGTGGTGCTGGCTCATGTAGGTGAGGAACAACTCGTCGAACTCCGCGCCGCTGGTGTTGGTGAGCTGCTCGAGCTGCAGGGGCGTGATCATGCCGGGCAGGCCGTGGTCGTGCTCGGCGCCGGCCGGCGGGACGGGCAGCCCGCGCTGCTCGAGCCAGTTCTCCAGCACCGTGATCTCCGCACCCTGTCCCGCGATGATGCGGTCGGCGACCAGGAGGACGCGTTCGTCCTGGGCGCGATCGGCCGCCAGTTCCGCCATCGTGAGGGCCTGGCGGTGATGCGGGATCATCTGCTCCACGAACCGGACGTCGATCTCGCTGTAGCCGCCCTCGACGATCTCGATGTCCTCGCCCGGCTCGATGACGTCGGCCGTCTCGCCCGGCCGTCCGGGTGCGACGACGCGTGTGTCCGATGTCGCCGTCGTCGTGGTCGCCGGCGCGCCGCGGCCGGTGTCGCCGTCGTCGCCGGCGCAGCCTGCCAGGGCGAGCAGGGCGAGCGCGGCGGCCGCCGCCGTGCTGCCGGGGGTCACGCGCGGCATGGGTCCTCCTGGTGGCCGGGGCGGATCGGCCCAGCGTACGGCCGAATCCGCCGAAGTCGAACAGGTGTCATCGACAGGACACGTCGATGTTTCGCAGGAATGTGACAGAAGTATGGTCAACCTGGTCGATTGCCGTTATTGTGCGCCTTGACCTTGATCGGTTCGTCCCTCTTTACCCCCGGTGAGGTGCGCATGATCGAACAGCGTTGGAGAAGGAGGGCGACCGGCCTGGCCGTTGCCGCCCTCGTGAGCGGTGGCTTGGCCGTCGGGTCCGCCGGAATCTCGGCCGCCGACGACGGCGAGCTGCTGCGGGAGTCCACGGCGAACGAAGAGTGCGCCAACGCCGACGCCGTCGAGGGCCTGGGCGACAACTTCGAGGCGTACTGCCTGACGGAGGAGGAGCTCGCGGAGATCACCGAGGCACCCGATGCGGCGAGCATCCTGCCCGGCGGCGAGACGGCGAGCTCACCGAACCTCAGCCTCGTCACGAACCTGCCCAAGGAGGGGCCGTTCGCCACGACGAGCGCGCTCAACTCCGACCTGGCCTTCCAGGGCAAGTACGTGTTCGCGGGCAACTACAACGGGTTCACCGTCTACAACATCGAGAACCCGCGTAAGCCGGTGCCGGTGAGCCAGGTGCTCTGCCCGGGCTCGCAGAACGACATCTCCGTCTACGGCGACCTGCTCTTCCTCTCGACCGACTCGCGTCGGACGGACGACTCCTGCCAGTCGCAGTCGCTCACCGCCCAGCAGGCCGCCGATCGCGGCTCCTACTGGGAGGGCATGAAGATCTTCGACATCAGCGACGTGCGGAACCCGCAGTACATCAAGTCGGTCGAGACCAAGTGCGGCTCGCACACCCACACGCTCGTGCCGGGCGAGGACAGCGTCTACATCTATGTGTCCTCCTACGACACCAGCTCGCTGCTGTCGGACTGCCAGCCGCCGCACGACCTGATCTCGATCATCGACGTGCCGCTGGACGAGCCCACGGCGGCGCACGTCGCGGCCGAGCCGGTGCTCTTCCCGGACGCCGGGAACCAGGGCGGCAACACCCGCGGCTGCCACGACATCACCGCCTACCCGCACCTCGGCCTGGCCGCGGGCGCGTGCATGGGCGACGGCGTCGTCATGGACGTCACCGACCCGCTGAACCCGGTGATCCTCGACCAGGTGCGCGACCCGAACTTCGCGTTCTGGCACTCGGCCACGTTCAACAACGAGGGCACGTCGATCATCTTCACCGACGAGCTGGGCGGCGGCAGCGGCCCTGAGTGCAACCCGACCGTCGGCCCGAACCGCGGCGCCAACGCCATCTACACGTGGGACGGCGACTCGCTGGAGTTCGCGTCGTACTACAAGATCCCGCGCGAGCAGGCCGACACCGAGAACTGCGTGGCGCACAACGGCTCGCTGATCCCGGTGCCCGGCAAGGACATCTTCGTCCAGGCGTGGTACCAGGGCGGCATCTCGGTGTTCGACTTCACCGACCCGTACAACCCCACGGAGATCGCCTGGTTCGACCGCGGCACGTTCGACGCCGAAGGCACCATCGCCGGCGCGTGGTCGACGTACTACTACAACGGCTACATCTACTCCAACGAGATCCAGCGCGGCTTCGACGTGTTCGACCTGCGCGACCCGCGGGTGGCTCCGGCCAAGGGAACCCGGTACTCCGAGTTCAACGTCCAGACCCAGCCCGTGTACTGACGCACCGAGCGAGACGAGCGGACGGCGGTCGCCGTCCGCTCGTCCGCCGGTAAGGCTCGTGTAACAGTCACCGACTACCGTTGGCCGCGTGCGCGCGATCCGACGACTCATGGTCCGTACCGTCCTCCCCGAGCCGCTGGCCGCGCTCGGCGACCTCGTCACGAACCTGCGGTGGTCGTGGCACCAGCCGACGCAGGACCTGTTCTCCGCCGTCGACCCGCGGCTGTGGGAGGAGGTCGGCCACGACCCCGTCCGGCTGCTCGGCGAGGTCCGGCCCGAGCGGCTGGCCGAGCTGGCCGCCGACCCCGCGTTCCTGGGGCTGGTCCACGCGGCCCACGACGACCTGCGCCACTACCTGACCGAGGCGCGCTGGTACCAGGACCACGACGGCCGGGCGCCGCGCGGCGTCGCCTACTTCTCCCCGGAGTTCGGCATCACGCACGTGCTGCCGCAGTACTCCGGCGGCCTGGGCATCCTGGCCGGCGACCACCTCAAGGCGGCCAGCGACCTCGGCGTCCCGATCATCGGCGTCGGCCTGCTCTACCGGCACGGGTACTTCGTGCAGTCCCTGTCGCGCGAGGGCTGGCAGCAGGAGCGCTACCCCGTCGTCGACCCCGACAACATGCCGCTCGTGCGGCTGCGCGAGCCCGACGGCACGCCGGCGCACATCACCGTCGGCATGCCGGGCGGCCGGGTGCTGACCGCGGCCGTCTGGGTGGCGCAGGTCGGCCGGGTGCCGCTGCTGCTGCTCGACTCCTACATCGACGACAACGGCCCGGCCGAGCGCGAGGTCACCGACCGCCTCTACGGCGGCAGCCGCGAGCACCGGCTGCTGCAGGAGATGCTGCTCGGCATCGGCGGCGTGCGCGCGGTGCGGGCGTACTGCCGCATCACGGGCACGGCGGCGCCGGAGGTGTTCCACACCAACGAGGGGCACGCCGGCTTCCTCGGCCTCGAGCGCATCCGCGAGCTGGTCGAGGAGCGCGGGCTGACGTACGAGGCGGCGCTGGAGTTCACCCGCGCCGGCACCGTCTTCACCACGCACACGCCGGTGCCGGCGGGCATCGACCGCTTCCCGATGGACCTCGTCAAGCAGCACTTCGGCGGCGACAACGCCAGCCCCGGCCTGGCCGTCGAGCAGATCCTGGCCCTGGGCGCCGAGGACTACGAGGGCGGCGACCCGTCGGTCTTCAACATGGCCGTCATGGGGCTGCGGCTGGCCGCCCGCGCCAACGGCGTCAGCACCCTGCACGGCGAGGTCAGCCGGGGCATGTTCGCCGGGCTGTGGCCGTCGTTCGATGAGCGCGAGGTGCCGATCGGGTCCATCACCAACGGTGTGCACGCGCCCACGTGGGTGGCGCCGGAGATCCTGCGGCTGGAGGAGAAGGCCGTCGCCGGAGGCGGCTGGATGGCGGCCACCGCGGCCGTCTCCGACGCCGACCTGTGGTCGACGAAGCGGGCGCTGCGGGCCCGGCTGGTCGAGTCGGCCCGGGCGCGGCTGCGCGACTCGTGGCGCGGCCGCGGCGCCAGCGAGGCCGAGCTGGGCTGGATCGACGACGTCCTCGACCCCGGCATCCTCACCATCGGCTTCGCCCGCCGGGTGCCGTCGTACAAGCGGCTCACGCTGATGCTGCGCGACCCCGCCCGCCTCAAGGCGCTGCTGCTGCACCCGGAGCGGCCGGTCCAGTTCGTCATCGCCGGCAAGGCGCACCCGGCCGACGACGGCGGCAAGCGGATGATCCAGGAGATGGTCCGCTTCGCCGACGACCCCGAGGTCCGGCACCGCATCGTGTTCCTGCCCGACTACGGCATCGGCATGGCCCAGGCACTGTACCCGGGCTGCGACGTGTGGCTGAACAACCCGCTGCGCCCGTACGAGGCGTGCGGCACGTCCGGCATGAAGGCGGCGCTCAACGCCGGGCTCAACCTCTCCATCCGCGACGGCTGGTGGGACGAGTGGTCCGACGGCGTCAACGGCTGGGACATCCCGTCGGCCGAAGGCGTCCAGGACCCCGAGTACCGCGACTCGCTCGAGGCCACGGCGCTGTACGAACTGCTCGAGAACGAGATCGGGCCCCGCTTCTACGACGTCGACGGCGAGGACATCCCGCGCCGCTGGGTCGAGCAGCTGCGCCACACGCTCACCACACTCGGCCCGAAGGTGCAGGCCACCCGCATGGTGCGCGACTACGTCGAGGCGCTCTACACACCCGCCGCGGAGTCCAGCCGCTCGCTGAACGCCGACTTCGACGGCGCGGTGTCGCTGGCGGACTGGAAGGAGCGCGTCCGCGCCGCCTGGCCGCAGGTCCGCGTCGACCACGTCGAGACCACCACCGTCGACGCGTTCGAACGCGGTCAGACGCTACGGCTGCACGCGTTCGTCACCCTCGGGGCACTGACGCCCGACGACGTCGACGTCCAGGTCGTCCACGGCCCCGTCGACGACGCCGACAACCTCCGCGACCCCGCCGTCACCCCGATGACGATGAGCGAGCGGCTCGACAACGCCTCCTTCCGCTTCGACGGCGAGGTCCAGCTCGACCGCACCGGCGCGTTCGGCTACACCGTCCGCATCGTCCCTCGGCACTCGCTCCTGGGCGACGGCGCGGAACTGGGGCTGGCCGCCCTCCCGAACTGAATGGGTGAGCGTCTGCTGTCGCCAGAGCAACAGCAGACGCTCACCCATCGCCGAAGCCGGCGAGGTAGGCGGCCTCGATCTCCCGCAGAACAGCGGCAGGCATGCCCCTCAGCCGGGCCGGCGAGACCGGGAGTACTCGCCAGCCGAGCGCGGCGTATCGGGCTCGGCGCTCCTCGGTGCGCGCGGGCGCGTCGCCGAAGCCGTGGAAGCTGCGGGAGTCGACCTCGACCACCAGCCGGGCGTGCTGCCAGCAGGCGTCCGGGTGGACGCCGCGGTGCCCCGGCAAGGGCTGGTTCCAGCGTGGCTCCGGGAGGAGCCGGCTGGTGCGGACCAGGTCGCGAAGCTCGCACTCCGGCGCGGACCGGCACCCGGCGTCGATGTCGCGCATGGCGAGCCGGGCCAGCGCGCCGCCACGGCGCGGGGCTGCCGCCACCTCGGCGCGGAGCGCGGCGACGGTGGTGCGGCGCCGTTGGACGGCCTCGCACAGGAGCGCCCGGGTGTTGCGCAGCGCGATCGCGCGATGATGCTCGGGATCGTGCCAGCAGGCGGGACAGCCGTCCGGGCGCGAGCAGCGTGGCCGCCAGTCGGCTGGTAGGTGTGTCCACCGGACCACCGTGTCGACGACCGCGCGGGCGGCCGCGGCGATGGGCACGACTCCAGGCGACGCCGACGGTGCGAGGGCGTCGAGCACTTCGTCCAGTGGCGGCCCATCGCCCTGGAGCGCGGCCAGTCGCTGGTCGTCGACCCAGCGCTCGCCCTCTGGCATCCGGCGGGTGCGGACGGCGCGAACGAACCCGTGGCCGCGTTGGCCGCGCGCCCAGGGGACCAGGACGTCGACGTCGTCGGTGACCGACGGGCCGTACCGGAGCCCATGCAGCTCGCACGCCCATGGACCAGTGATCAGCGCCTCCTCGCCCGCGTAGAGCAGCGCCGCCCGCAGTCGGTGCAGCCGGCCGAGTGGTCCGTTGAACGTCGCGTACACCCCAGGCAGGACACGCTGCCACGGCCCGCCGGAACGGATCGCGTGGCGCACGGCCTCGGCCGTCATTCCGGCGGCCAGAGCCTGCCGGCGGCTGATCAGCCCGTCCTGGGCGCGGGCGAGCGAGAGAGCACGTCGATGGGGCACGAGGTGATCGTGCGCAACCCGGGCCGCGGAGGAAAGTGCAGATCGGCGATCTGTGGACAACCGATGGGTGAGCGTCTGCTGTTGTTCCAGCGACAGCAGACGCTCACCCATCGGGGTGGTCAGTAGTCGTAGCCTCCGCCGCCCTCGTCGCCGGACGAGGTGGAGCCGTCGGTGGTGACGGCGTGCCAGACGAAGTGGGTGCCCTGGAAGTCGTCCTCGAAGCCGTCGCCGGTGAAGGAGCCGGGGCCGGAGTCCTCGGCGAACGTGTAGAGCGGCTGGCCGTCGAGGATGAGCTGCTCGGAGCCGTCCGGCCGCGAGACCACGCCGAACTCGCCGTCCACGCCGTCGACGCCGGACGGCACGTCCGACGACGTGGCGGCGACCGGCGGCCAGAAGTCGGCGCAGCCGTCGACGCACAGAACGGTGCCGTCGGCCTCGGCCTCGGTCGTGTAGAGCGTGTTGCCGTCGGCGTCGGTGAGGACGGTGCCGAAGTCGGGGATCTCCCGGGTGCCGACCACGCCGTCCACCGTCTGCGTCTCGTCGCCGCCGGACCCGGAGTCGTCCGAGCCGCACGCGCTCAGTGCCAGCAAGGCCGCGGCCGCGACGCCGATCAGGCGGGCGCGGCGCGACCCGGTGTGTAACGAAGTGTCCATACAGGTGGTACGAACACCGCCCCCGCGGGGATTCAGTCGATCACGCGCAGCAGCTGGCAGCTGCGGGCGGTCAGCCGCAGCCGGGCGGCCGGACGGTGCCGGCGGCCCTCGGCGCCGGCGTCGGCGGTGTCGAGCACTACCTCGTACGACGTGGCCCAGAACCGGCCGGGCAGGCGGACCTCCAGGTCGGCCGCGCCGGCGTGGACGTACAGCAGGAACGACTCGTCGAGGATCGGCTCGCCGCGCACGCCGCGCGAGCGGATGCCCTCGCCGTTGAGGTACATGCCGAGCGTGCGCAGCGAGCCGTCGTGCCACTCGGCCTCGGTCATCTCCGCACCGGACGGGGCGAACCAGGCGATGTCCTTGCGGCCGCCCTCGACCACCGGCACGCCCTCGAAGAACCGCCGCTGCCGGACGACGGGGTGCGCGCGGCGGAACCGCAGCAGCCGCCGGACGTGCTCGAGCAGCTCGGAATGCTCGTCGGCCAGCGACCAGTCGATCCAGCTGATCTCGTTGTCCTGGCAGTAGGCGTTGTTGTTGCCGCGCTGCGTGCGGCCCAGCTCGTCACCGGACAGCAGCATGGGCACGCCGGTCGACAGCAGCATGGTCGTCAGCATGTTCTTGACCTGACGCAGCCGCAGCTCGCGTAGCGCCGGGTCGGGCGTCGCAGGGTCACCTTCACAGCCGTGGTTCCACGACCGGTTGTCGTCCGTCCCGTCCCGGTTCTGCTCGCCGTTGGCCTCGTTGTGCTTGCGGTCGTAGGAGACGAGGTCGCGCATGGTGAAGCCGTCGTGCGCGGTGACATAGTTGATGGACGCGTACGGGCGGCGGCGGTCGTCGGCGTAGAGGTCGGACGAGCCGGACAGCCGGAAGGCGAGGTCGCGGACGCCGGCGGCGGCGCCGCGCCAGTGGTCGCGGACGGAGTCGCGGTAGCGGTCGTTCCACTCGGTCCACAGGTGCGGGAACTCGCCGACCTGGTAGCCGCCGGGGCCGACGTCCCACGGCTCGGCGATCAGCTTGACCTCGCGCAGCACCGGGTCCTGCCCGATGACGGTCATGAACGAGCCGAGCATGTCGACGTCGTGCATCGAGCGGGCCAGCGCCGACGCGAGGTCGAAGCGGAACCCGTCGACGTGCATCTCGCCGACCCAGTACCGGAGGGAGTCCATGACCAGCCCGAGCACCGCCGGGTGCGCGACCCGGAAGGTGTTGCCGGTGCCGGTGTAGTCGAGGTAGCGGGAGCGGTCGGCGGGGTCGACGTGGTAATAGGCCTCGTTCGCGATGCCGCGGTAGGACAGCGTGGGGCCGCCGTCGCCCTGCTCGGCGGTGTGGTTGTAGACGACGTCGAGGATGACCTCGAGCCCGGCCTCGTGCAGCGCGCGGACCATGGCCTTGAACTCGTCGACCTGCTGGCCGCGGGTGCCCGACGACGAGTACGCGTTGTGCGGTGCGAAGAACGCCAGGGTGTTGTAGCCCCAGTAGTTGAGCGAGCCGCGGTGCAGGAAGTCGGGCTCGCTGACGAACTGGTGCACGGGCATCAGCTCGACGGTGGTGATGCCGAGGCTGGTGAGGTACTCGATGGCGGCCGGGTGGGCGAGGCCGGCGTAGGTGCCGCGCAGCTCCTCGGGGACGCCGGGGTGCCGCATGGTGAAGCCGCGCACGTGGGTCTCGTAGAGGACGGTCTCGGCCCACGGCACCCGCGGCGGCGCGTCGGCGCGCCAGTCGAACGGATGGACGTCGACGACGACCGACTTGGGGACGTACGGGGCGGAGTCGCGGTCGTCGCGGACCCGGTGGTCGCCGCCCTCGTCCATGGACGGGCGGACGTGGCCGTACACCGCCGGGTGCGCCGTCAGCGTGCCGTCGACGGCGCGGGCGTACGGGTCGGTGAGCAGCTTGGCGGGGTTGAACCGGCGGCCGGTGCCCGGGTCCCACGGTCCGTGCACGCGGAACCCGTACCGCTGACCGGCACGCACGCCCGGGACGGCGCCGTGCCAGATGTCGAACGTTCGGTTGGGCAGCACCAGCCGGGTCTCGGTGTCGTCCTCGTCGAACAGGCAGACCTCGACCTGCTCGGCGTCGGGTGCCCAGAGGGCGAAGTTCGTGGCCTCCACGTCGTAGGTGGCTCCCAGCGGGGTCCAGTGACCGGGCCATGGCTCCATCGCGACATCCACGCCCGGCATTGTTTCCCATATCACCGACAAGCACCTCTTCGGCCAGGTAGCGGCGGCGCCGGGTACGGTTCCGGGATGAGTGAGAACGTGGTGCGGCTGGAGGTCGCGGACGGCGTCGGGACCATCCGGCTGGACCGGCCGCCGATGAACGCCCTGGACGCCGCCCTGCAGGACGGTCTGCTGGCGCTGGCCGCCGAGGCGACCGAGCGGCGCGACGTCCGCGCCGTCGTCGTCTACGGCGGCGAGAAGGTCTTCGCGGCCGGCGCGGACATCAAGGAGATGGCCGGCTGGTCCTACACCGACATGGTCGACCGGTCGGTCGCGCTGCAGGCCGCGTTCACCGCCGTCGCGCGCATCCCGAAGCCGACCGTCGCGGCGATCACCGGCTACGCGCTGGGCGGCGGCTGCGAGCTGGCGCTCGCCTGCGACCTGCGGTTCGCGGCGTCCGACGCGAAGCTCGGCCAGCCGGAGGTCCTGCTCGGGCTGATCCCCGGTGCCGGCGGCACGCAGCGGCTGGCCCGGCTGGTCGGGCCGTCGAAGGCCAAGGACCTGATCTTCACCGGCCGGATGGTCGCCGCCGAGGAGGCGCTGGCGATGGGTCTGGTCGACCGCGTCGTCCCCGCCGGTACCGACGTCTACGCCGTCGCGGTCGAGTGGGCGGCGCGCTTCGCGACGGGGCCGGCCTACGCGCTGCGCGCGGCCAAGGAGGCCATCGACCGCGGGCTGTCCACCGACCTCGACACCGGCCTCGAGCTCGAGCGGCAGCAGTTCGCCGGGCTGTTCGCCACCGAGGACCGCGCCACCGGCATGCGCTCGTTCATCGAGAACGGCCCCGGCAAGGCCGCCTTCGAGGGCCGTTGATGACGGGGGAGCAGCGGCCGCCCGCCTCCGCCGAGGACATCGAGCGGGCCTGGAACGACACCAAGCTGGCCCAGGTGCTGTACCACGACTGGGAGGCGCAGACCTACGACGACAAGTGGTCGATCTCGTTCGACGAGCGCTGCATCTCCTACGCGCGCGACCGGTTCGCGGCCGCCGCCGGAACGGCCGGCTGGCCGTACGGTCCGGCGCTGGAGATCGGCGCGGGGACCGGGTTCTTCTCGCTGAACCTGCGCCAGGCCGGCGTGCTGTCGGACGTGACGGTGACGGACATCTCGCCGGGCATGGTCGACGCGGCGAAGCGCAACGCCCGCCAGCTCGGCTTCGAGATCGCCGGCGAGGTGGCCGACGCCGAGAAGCTGCCGTTCCCCGACGAGACGTTCGACGTCGTCGTCGGGCACGCCGTCATCCACCACCTCCCCGACGTCGAGCAGGCGTTCCGCGAGATGCTGCGGGTGCTGCGGCCCGGCGGGCGCGTCGTCATCTGCGGCGAGCCGACGAAGTACGGCGACAGGATCGCCCGGGCGCTGTCGCGCGCCACGTGGTGGGCGACGACCCGCGCGACCCGGCTGCCCGGGCTTTCCGGCTGGGCGCGCTCGCGGGAGGAGCTGGACGAGTCGTCGCGGGCGGCCGCCCTGGAGTCCGTCGTCGACCTGCACACGTTCGACCCCGATGAGCTGACCGCGCTGGTCACCCGGGCCGGGTTCACCCGCGCCTCGGCGGTCACCGAGGAGCTGACGGCGGCCTGGTTCGGCTGGCCGGTGCGGACCTTCGAGCACGCCGTCAACCCTGACCGCCTGGGCTGGGGCTGGGCGATGTTCGCGTACAAGAGCTGGCTGCGGCTCTCGGCCGCGGACCGGGTGCTGGCCCGGGTGGTGCCGCGCGAGCTGTTCTACAACGTGTCGGTGACGGCGCTCCGGCCGGAGTGACGGGGCCGCCGTCACGCGACCCTCACGCCGCCGCCGTCGCGCCCAGCTGTTCGGGCAGCCGGGCCAGCGGCGGGCGGAGCGCCAGCCACATCGCGTCGTAGCCGGCCGAGCGCTCCAGCCGGGCCTGCCCGTACCGCGTCAGCGTGCCGCGGAACCAGTGGTTGCCGGGCAGCGCGACGGTGTAGACCTCGCGGTAGCCGACCAGCCGGGCCATGCTGACCAGGTGGTCCAGCAGCGCCGAACCCAGGCCGGCCCGCTGCCAGCCGTCCTCGACGATGACGGCGAGCTCGCCGGCGTCGCCGTCGTCGCGGCCGAGGTTGGCCAGCGCGACGATCGCCCGGTTGGGCGCCTCGGCCACCAGGGCGATGTCGGTGCTCACGAGCTGGGAGAGGAACCGTCCGGTCATGGACGGGACGGAGTGGTAGCGGTGCCGGACGGTCTCGGTGGAGCACCGTACGTGCATCGCGCTGACGTCACCGGCGTCGCGCGGCGTGGCGGCCCGGATGGTGACCGAGCGCCCGTCGCGGAGTCGTGTCGTGACGCCCGAGCCGGAGAACAGGTGTGCCGATTCGGCCAGTCGCGTCGTCTTCATACCGGCCAGCCTCCGCCGCGGGTGTTTCACGACGGTCTCCGTGCCGTAACGGGCTGATCAGGCCCGGCATGACATACCGTGTGGCGGTGGTGTTCCGCCGTCGCGACCCCCGGCAGGCGCGGTACCTGACGCCGTCGTCGCTGCGCTGGGTGGTCCGGCACCGGGCGTGGACGTGGTGGTATCTCGTGCGGTACGCGCGGCTGCTCCGGCTGCGGCTCCTGCATCCCGAGGTGGTCACCGAGGGGATGGTGTTCCTGGGCCGGCGGGTCCGGGTCGAGGGCCGGCGCGGGTACGGCCGGGTGGTGCTGGGCCGGTGGGTGCACATCGGCGACGGCACCCGGCTCACCGCCCACGAGGGGACGCTGCGGGTGGGCGACAAGACGGTGTTCGGCTCGTCGTCGACCGTCACCTGTTATCTGGACGTCGAGATCGGCGCCCGGACGCTGGTGGCCGACTGGGTCTACGTCACCGACTTCGACCACCGCTTCGACGACCTCGCGCTGCCGATCAAGGATCAGGGGATCGTCAAGGCGCCGGTGCGCATCGGGCCGGACTGCTGGCTCGGGGTGAAGGTGACGGTGCTGCGCGGCGCCGTCGTGGGGCGGGGCTGCGTGCTCGCCGCGCACGCCGTCGTCCGCGGGAACCTCCCCGATCTCGTCGTCGCCGGTGGAGTTCCGGCGCGAATTCTCAAGCACCGCGGGAATCCGGCGGTTTCGGCGGAAAGCGACCGGGACGAGTGTCCGGATAGGCGCGAATAACCCTGGTCTGCGCTTCACCGTCTGTCCGTATTTCCCGCTAAGGAGCCTTCGCTCGCATTTCTCGTCCTGACGCGAGTAAATAGTAAGTTCTCAAGGTCAACTGCTCTGTCGGACCAGTACGATCACACCGTCAAAGGCCCGGTCCTCGACCTACGTCGCGCCCTTGCTCCGCGCATTCGACGCGGACGGCGCGGAGCAACGTCCCCGAGCAGTACAAGGAGAGCAGCATGACTTCCTGGGAAAGACATCGCCGGCGCCGGGTAGCGGCTTCGCTCCTGGCGGCCGGAGTGGCCCCGGTAGTCGCCGTCGGTGCGTGGCTGGTGCCGGCATCGGCGGCCGAAGGTGACGAATCGCGTGCGGCCGCTCGATTCCTGAGCGGAGAGATCCTCGGTACCGATCTGGACGCCGTGGCCGAACTGGCCGGCGTCGAGGTCGAGAACCTCGGCGAGGCCGAGCCGGTCACCGAGGCGAACCCGCTCGACCTCACCGTCCTCGAGACCCTCAACGTGTCGATCCCGGGCGGGGTGCAGCTGCCGCTGAGCGACATCCTCCAGCTGGGCGCCGTCAACCAGTGGGCGTCGGCGGAGGACGGCGGCGCGTCGCACGCCGCGACCGGTGCGGTCGCCGACAACGGCGGTGTGGGCACCGGCACCGAGGCCGGCTTCCCCGGCAACGCGACGTTCGACCTCACCGACGTGCTGGGCGAGGCGCTCACCGACCTGATCGCCGACCTCGAGCTGGAGCTCGGCGCGGTGTCGTCGGAGGCACACCTGGCGCCGGCCGGCGAGGAGTTCGAGGTCACCCGCGACTACGAGATCGCCGGTGGTCAGCTGCGGCTGACCGTCCCCCTGCTCGCCGATCTCCTGCCGCAGGTCCAGGACGCCGTCGCCACCGTCGACGAGGTCGTCAACGGCCTGGCCGGGCCCGACGGGACCATCGCGTCGACGCTCTTGACGGTCGAGGGGCTGCTGAACCTGCTGTCCGTCGCCGGCGTCGAGAACCCCGACATCACGGTGACGCTCGAGACCGACCTCGCCGGAGCGGTCGAGGAGCTGCTGGCCACGCCGCTCGGCGAGGGCACCGGCGTCGAGCTGAACCTGGCCGAGGGCACGCTGGTCATCGACCTCGACACGCTCGCCGGCGGCCTGAACGACCAGGCGCCGAACACCGAGCTGCTCAGCAACGCGGTCATCGACCAGCTCGCCGAGACCATCGGCACCCTGCTGGACACGTTGGTCACCGACATCGTCGAGACGGTCGAGAACGCGCTGAACGCGGCGACGCTCGACGTGCGCATCTACGCCGAGGTGGGCGGGCTGCTGCCCGGCACGCTCGACCTGCAGCTGACCGGCACGCTCGGCGACGTCCTCAGCGGCGAGGCCGCGTTCGTCAACAACAGCACCGGCGTCGTCATCGGCCTCATCTCGGCGCTGATCTCGCCCGTCCTCGACACCCTGATCACGACCGTCGGCGGGCTGGTCGAGGACCTGGTGTTCGCCGAGGGCGGCCCCCTCACCACGCTGGGCGAGACCGTCGCCGGCCTGGTCGGGTCGCTCACCGACGCGCTCACCCCGGTGGGCGAGCTGCTCGCGTCGATCCTGTCGATCAAGCTCAACGTCCAGGACGACCAGCCGGTCGCGCCGGTGAGTGCGCTGGCGCGCGCTTCGGACGGCCCGTACAGCGTGGCGGCCGTCGAGGTGACGGCGCTGCCTGACTCGCCCGCGGCGGTGCTGACGCTGGCCGAGTCCACGGTCGGCCCCAACGCGACCGCCGATGACGGTGGCGAGACCGAGGTCGAGGGCACCGAGGTCGAGGGCACTGAGGTCGATGGGACCGAGGTGGATGGGACTGAGGTGGACGGGACCGAGGTGGA
>NZ_QUAL01000179.1 GCF_003579925.1 Jiangella rhizosphaerae
CGTGGGCGACCCGCGCCGCCGCGGGCGACCGCGGCGCCGCGCAGCTTCGGCGGCGGGTGTCGGTGCCCGCCCGTAGGGTGGGGATCCCTCCCAGCCGGGCGGGGTCCCACTCGCCAGCACCAGGGCGGGCGGGACCGCATTCGTCCGCGCCGGGCAGCGCGCCTACGGCTGGGCGTCGAGCACCGATTCCGGGACGGCGCTTCCGGATTGCAGCGCCGCCCAGAGCTCCGGTGCGAGATCGGGATGCCACGTGACGGTGTTGCCGACGTCGCCCAGTGGGACGGTGATGGTGTCGCCCGAGCCGCCCGAGACCGCGCCGATGGCGCGGACGAACGCGAACATGTCCATCGGCCCGGTGTCTTCGTCGAGCACCAGGGCATCGCCGCCGGCCAACGCCGTGCGGGTCAGCTCGATCGGGTTGACCAGCGTGCCGGGGGAGAGCGCCTTGTCGGCGATGGCCGAGATCAGCTCGCGCTGCCGCTGGACGCGGCCGATGTCGGACGTCGGGTCGAAGTGCCGGGCGCGGGCGTAGCCCAGCGCGTCGGGACCCTGCAGCGTCTGGCAGCCGGCCGGGAGGTCGATGTGCGCCTGCTCGTCCTGGACCGGCTCGTCGAGGCAGATCTCGACGCCGCCGAGGGCGTCGACGATGCCGGCGAAGCCGCCGAAGCCGATCTGGACGTAGTCGTCGATGGCGACGCCGGTGGCCGCCTCGATCGTCTCGACCAGCAGTGGCGCGCCGCCGAAGGCGAACGCGGCGTTGATGCGGTTCTCGCCGTGGCCGGGGATGTCGACGACGGAGTCGCGCGGGATGCTGATGAGCGCGTTGCGGGCGCCGCCGCCGGGCACGTGCAGCAGCATGATGGTGTCGGTGCGCTGGCCCTCGACGCTGCCGGTGCCCAGCTCGCTCTGCTCCTCGGCCGAGAGGTCCTCGCGGCTGTCGGAGCCGACCAGCAGGAACACCCGCCCGTCGGAGACGGCGGAGCCGTGGTCGGACGGGATGGCGTCGACCTTCTCGATGCGGCCCCACACGTACCAGACGAGCACGCCGAGCGCGACGATGACGATCAGCCAGAACGACAGGAACCAGCGGAGGAAGCGGCCGAAGCCGGAGCGCCGCTTCTTCTTCGGGCGGCCCGGCGGCGGCTCGGCGTCGTCGCGGCGACGGCGGGTGGGCGGCGGCACGGGCGGTGCGCCGGCGCCGTCGGTCTCGGACCGGCCGTAGGGGTCGGCGGGCATCACACTGGTGCCGCCCGGCGCGGCCACGGCCTGCGCCGGCGCGGGGACGGGCTCGTCCTCGCGCGGGCTGTGGGCCACGCCGCCGCGATAGGACACGCCTGGGACGTGGCCGGCCTGGTAGGTGGTGACCTTGACCTCGGTCCCCCGTTCGCCGCCGTCCGCCCCGTACGCCGCCATGCCTGCCTCGCCGTCTGGTCGCATCACGCTCGACCATACCGTCGCCGGACGCCGCTGTAACCTGCGGATCTCGCGTGTCAGCCCTGGAGAGTGACGTCGTCGCCGGCGCGCAGACCGAACTCGGCCGCCGCCGAGCCGCCGTTGACGACCAGCTCCAGGAAGCCCGGCCCGGAGCTCCCGGTGACCAGCGCCGCCGTGCCGACGGGCACGTCGGAGAGCCGCTCGTGGTAGCGCACCTTCGACGATCCGACGGCGACCCGGTCACCCGCCTGTAGGCCCAGGTCAGCGGCGGTGCGGGTCAGTTTGCAGTTGCCGAAGTTGTCGACCAGGGCGACGCGGACGCCGTCCGGCCGCTCCGGTGCGGGCAGCTCCACCGGCGAGAACGGCACCGGGCGGTCGTCGAGCACCCACTTCGCCAGCAGCGGCAGGTACCAGAGACTGCGGAACTGGGTGGTGGCGAGGCCGGCGGCGTCGGCCTCGTCGATGGCGGCCCACTCGGCCGCCGTCAGCACCGCCGGCGCGTCCGTCACCGAGACCGACGTGACGCCGAGATGACGTCGGACGGGGTCGAGCAGCACCGGGTCGTACGTCGTGAACACCGTGTGCCGGCCGTACCGGAACCAGCCGAACGGCGCGCCGTTGGGCCAGCGGCCGTCCCGGGGCGCCACGTTCACCAGCGTCACCGTCGCGAACCCGTCCTCACCGAGCAACCGCGTCGACAGCAGCACGTCGAGCAGCGTCAGCCCCGCGGACTCCAGCGGCGCCGGGCCGTCGAGCGGCAGCACCACCGGCGACCGCCCGAACAGCGCCGCCATGCGGGTGGTCAGCCGCGCCTGCGCGTTGGTGTCCGAACAGTCGGTGAGATAGGTGATCGGCGGATACATGGTTCCCCTCGGGGCCGGATGCGGGCACGAAAAAAGGGCCCCCGCACAGTGCGGGAGCCCGGTGAGCTGACGGTGGACGCGTCAGGCCAGCATCGAACGGCCGCACATGGAGTGCAGCATTCGCATCATGGCCTGGCCGTGCGTCACGGCGACGACGGTACGGCGCCGGGTTCGGACCGGTCAAGCCGCTCGCCTTACCCTGACGGCATGAGCCCCGAGGGTCGGCCGACGTCGGCCGCGCAGACCAGCCTGTCGCGCATCATGACCGCGCTCGACACCAACCTGCTCGGCACGGTGCACGGTGGCGTCATCATGAAGCTGGTCGACGACGTCGCCGGCGCGGTGGCGCAGCGGCACGCCGGCGGCCCGGCCGTCACGGCGTCGATGGACGAGATGACGTTCCTCGAGCCGGTGCACGTCGGCAACCTCGTGCACGCGCACGCGCGGGTGAACTGGACCGGCCGGACGTCGATGGAGGTCGGCGTGCGGGTGGTCGCGGAGCCGTGGAACGAGGTCAAGCCGCCGACGCCGGTGGCCGCGGCCTACCTGGTGTTCGTCGCGCTCGGGCCGGACGGGAAGCCGCGCGAGGTGCCGCCGGTGCTGCCGGAGACCGACGAGGACCGCCGCCGGTTCGCCGAGGCGGAGATCCGGCGGACGCACCGGCTCGCGCGCCGCGAGGCGATCCTGCGCTCCCGCGAGCAGGGCCACGCCGAGGTCTGACGCCGTCGCCCTCACCCGTCGCTCGCCCGCTTCGTCGGGGCCGAGGTGGTGGCGACGCCTCCGGCGGACCCACGCGCGACCGGCCCACGGATCGGGCCGGACTTTCCTCCAATGGCACAGAAGGGGCGGGTACGTCCCGGTTCGCCCTAGTCATGTGACTCATGTGACAGAAGAGGCTCATGCGCTCGGCGTGCCGCCCGTGAATTCGGCCGAGGCTGTGGTGATACTGACGAAGCGGCGGGCACACGGGGACCCGCCGGCACGTCCGGTCATTGGGGGAAGTGCATGACGACTGCGGCACGGCCGCCGGATCCACGGCGGGTGCGAGCCCGTCGCGAAGCGATCGCCGCGCTCCGCGCCCGGCGGGCCGAGGCGGCGCGGTTCCGCCGTTCGGTGACGTTGGTCGCCCTGTCCGTCGTCGCTCCCGGCAGCGCGCAGTTGATCGCCGGCCACAAGAAGACCGGCAAGATCGCGCTCGGCGTCTACGGCGGCCTCGTCGGAGTGCTGCTCCTGGTGCTCTGGCTGGTGCCGATGCAGGATCTCGCCGGGCTCGCCGTCCGGCCATGGTTGCTCACGACGTTCAAGCTGCTCGCGTTCGGCATCGCGGCCGCGTGGGTCGTGCTGCTGCTGGACGCGTGGCGGCTCGGCCACCCGCCGGGCCTGAACCAGAAGCACCGGCTGATCATGATCGGCGCGACGCTCGCGCTGGCCGCGATGGTGTCGACGCCGTTCGTCGTCGCCGCGCGGTACGCGACCGCCGCGCACGACGCCGTCGTCGAGATGTTCCCGTCCGGCGAGGTCGCGGCGGCCAGCGACGGACGGCTCAACATCCTGCTGCTCGGCGTCGACGCCGGCGACGGCCGCGTCGGCGTCCGCCCCGACAGCATCAACCTGGTCTCCGTCGACGTCCGCACCGGCGAGCCGGCGATGATCAGCCTGCCGCGCAACCTCGAGAACGCCCGGTTCCCCGACGGCAGCCCCGCCGACGAGGAGTTCCCGCGCGGCTTCTCCGGCGACGGCGACGAGTCCGACTACATGCTCAACGCGACGTGGACGTTCGGCGCGGAGCATCCGGAGCTGTTCGAGGGCCCGTCCGGTCCCGGCCCGACCGCCGTCAAGCAGGCCGTCGAGGGCACCCTCGGCGTCCCGGTGCACTACTACGTCGCGGTCGACCTGCAGGGGTTCCGCGACATCATCGACGCCATCGGCGGCATCACCCTGCGCGTCAACGAGGAGCTGCCGATCGGCGACAAGGGCCGCGTCCTCGAGCCCGGCCTGCAGGAGCTCGACGGCTACCACGCCCTCTGGTACGCCCGGTCGCGCGAGGGGTCGTCCGACTACGCCCGCATGGCCCGGCAGCGCTGCGTCATCGGCGCACTGGTCAACCAGGCCGACCCGCAGACCGTGCTGTCGAACTTCATCGAGCTGGCTGACGCCTCGAAGTCGGTCATCACGACGGACATCCCGCAGCAGGACCTCGCCAACCTCGTCGACCTCGCGCTGAAGGCGAAGGACGCGGAGATCACCTCGCTGCAGTTCGTGCCGCCGCTCATCGTCCCCGCCGATCCGGACATCGGGCTCATGCACGACGAGGTCGACGCGCTGCTGTCCGGCGATGCGAAGCCGGCGCCGTCGGAGTCCGCGTCCGAGGAGAGCACATCCGAGGAGAGCGCGCCCGAGGAGAGCGCGTCCGAGGAGAGCGCGTCCGAGGAGCCGTCCGACGAGCCCACGGAGGATGCGGGCGACGAGCCGGACGAGAAGGCCGACCGGCCCTCCGACGCACCCGACGAGGAGGAGACGGACGAGGCGGCGCCGGTCGAGATGTCGTCGGTCTGCTCCTACGAGTGAGTAGCCCGCGGGGGCCGGGCGGTGGATCATCAGGTGCGCCGAACCGGGCACCGGGTAAGGTGCCTGCCGACATGAACGCCGCCGATCCCCTCCGTACCGACCGGCCGGCCACGCCAGACGAGCGCGTGTGGCCGGCCGTCTCGGTCATCATGCCCGTGCTCGACGAGGAGCGGCACCTGGCCGAGGCCGTGTCGGGTGTGCTCGCGCAGGAGTACCCGGGCGAGCTCGAGCTGGTGCTGGCGCTCGGCCCGTCGCGCGACCGCACCGACGAGATCGCCCGCGAGCTGGCCGCCGCCGACCCCCGCATCCGGCTGGTCGCGAACCCGGCCGGTCGCACGCCGGCCGGGCTCAACGCCGCGCTGGGCGCGGCCCGGCACGGCATCGTCGTGCGGGTCGACGGCCACGGCGTGCTGTCCGACCACTACATCCGCACCGCCGTCGCCGAGCTGGAGCGCACCGGCGCGGCCAATGTCGGCGGCATCATGAACGCGGAGGGGCAGACCGACTTCGAGCGGGCCGTCGCCTGGGCCTACACGTCGCCGTTCGGGCTGGGCGGGGCGAAGTTTCACCTCGGCGGGCACGCGGGCCCGGCCGACACCGTCTACCTGGGGGTGTTCCGGCGCGAGGTGCTCGACCGCCTGGGCGGCTTCGACGAGCACTTCGTGCGGGCCCAGGACTGGGAGCTCAACTACCGCATCCGGGCGGCCGGCGAGACCGTCTGGTTCACGCCCGACCTCGTCGTCAGCTACCGGCCGCGTCCCACCCTGCGCGCGCTGGCCCGGCAGTTCCTCAAGACCGGCCAGTGGCGCCGCGAGGTGGTCCGCCGCTACCCCGACACGGCGAACGTCCGGTACCTCGCCGCGCCGGCCGTGACGGTCGCCGTCGCCGTGGGGACGGTGGCCGGGCTGGCCGGCCTCGTGGGGCCGTCGTGGCTGCTGCTCGGGTGGCTGGCGCCGGCCGGGTACGCCGTCGGGGTGACCGGCGCCGCCGCGCTGTTCGGCCGCGGACTGCCCGCCCGGGCGCGCGCCTGGCTGCCGCCCGTCCTCGCGACGATGCACCTGACCTGGGGCGCCGGCTTCCTTGTGGGCTCCCGCGAGGCCGCCCGTTCTCGCCGGGCCGCCGAGCAGGACCCCACGCCAGCGGGGGGACCGGCGACGTGAAGGTCCTGATGCTCGTGCAGTCCCCGGTCGCCGGCGACTCGCGCGTGCTCCGCGAGGCCGCCGCGCTGACGGCCGAGGGGCACTCGGTGCACATCGTCGGGCGCGACGTCCCCGACGGCTTCGACCCCGGCGACGGCATCACCGCCGAGTCGGTCAGCCGGTCCCGCGGCATGCGCCCGCCCGGCACCCCGCGCGGCGTCGCGCTGGCGTCGTCGTCGGGCCTCAAGGCCGCGGTACGGCGCGCCGGGCGCTGGCTGCTGCTGCCGGAGCACCGCGAGCGCACCGAACGGCGCTGGCGCGACGACGCCGCCCGGCTGCTGGCCGGGCGGCCCGCCCACGACGTCGTGCACGCGCACGACTACAACACGCTCGCGCTCGGCGCGGACCTGGCGCGGCAGTGGTCGGCCCGGCTGGTCTACGACAGCCACGAGCTCTGGTTCGACCGCGGGCTGCCCGGCCGCCCGACCCCGCTGGCGCGGCGGCGCGGCCGGCGCACCGAGACCCGGCTCGCCGGGCAGGCGCAGGTGGTGCTGACCGTGAGCGAGGGGATCGCCGCCCGGCTGCGCTCCCGCGGCCTGCGCGACGTCCGCGTCCTTCGCAACACCTTCCCGCTGGCCGAGCACGAGCCGCCGGACCTGCCGGATGCGCCCGCGGGCTTCGCCTACGCCGGGCGCATCGGACCCGGCCGCGACCTCGAGGCCGTCGTCGGCGCCGCCGCCCGGCTACCCTCGCTGCGCACCGTCGTCGCCGGCCCGGCCGACCCCGGCTACCGCCTCGACACCACCGGCGTCGAGGTGCTGCCGCCGATGTCGCTGGCCGACGTCGACCGGCTGTACCAGGAGGTCGGTGTGGCGGTCGTCACCCTCACCGATACCTGTGAGAACCACCGCCTCGCGCTGCCGAACAAGCTCTTCCACGCGGTGCGCGCGGGCGTCCCCGTCGTGGCGGCGAACCTGCCGGAACTCCACGCGGTGGTCCTGCGTTACGGTCTGGGCCGCCTGTACCAGCCGGGCGACGCATCGTCGCTGGCCACGGCCGTGGAGGCGGTGGCCGCCGACTACACTGGACACGTCCAGGCGGTGCGCAAGTCCCGTTCTGAACTGTCCTGGGAACACGACTCCCGTGTGCTCGTCGGCGCGTACGCGGACCTGGAGGCGGCGTGAGATGGCCGACATCGTCGCGTCTCGACCAGGGGTGCGATATTTCGTCTGTGTGTCGTCTACCCTTGACCCGATCCGGTACGGATCCACTCGGTCCAGCGCCCGGCCGCGGTAGAAAGGCAAGCCTTCGATGAACGCCACTCGCGTCGACGAGGATTTCACTTCGTCGGTGCACGTGTACGAGCCGCACCGGGCGGGGCTGCCCCGGCTCGGGCCGTACATCCGCACCCTGTGGCACCGCAGGCAGTTCGCCGCGGAGATGTCGCGGTCCAACATCCGCGCCGCCAACACCAACACGTTCTTCGGCCAGATCTGGCTGGTGATCAACCCGCTGCTGCTGGCCTGCGTCTACTACGTGCTGATCACCATCCTGCGCAGCGGGGACGACGCCGACGCGGCGGAGCGCTTCGTGCACCTGTGCGCCGGGTTGTTCGCGTTCTACTACTTCTCCGGCGCGCTGACCACCGGCGCGTCCAGCGTCGTGGCCGGCGGCAAGCTGCTGCTCAACATGTCGTTCCCGCGGCTGCTGCTGCCGTTGTCGGCCGTGCGCACGGCGTTCTTCCGGTTCATCCCCACGCTCATCGTCTACTTCCCGATCCACCTCGGCTTCGGGCAGCCGCTGAGCTGGGAGATGCTGCTGGCGCCGGTGTTCCTGCTGTTGCTGACCGTGTTCGGCGCCGGCATGGCGATGATCTTCGCGACTCTGCAGGTGTACTTCCGCGACACCTCCAGCTTCCTGCCGTACTTCGTGCGCATGTGGCTGTACCTGTCGCCCGTCCTGTGGTTCCCTGAGGACGCTCCGGAGCGGTTCGAGAGCCTGATGATCTTCAACCCGCTCTACTCGCTGCTGGGCGGCTGGACCGATCTGCTGGTGCGGGGCCAGATCCCCGACCTGTCGCTGTGGATCGGCGGGGCCGTCTGGGCCGTCGTGGCGGCCGTGTTGGGAAGCCTGTTCTTCATGTCGAGGGAGCGCGAGTTTGTCGTCCGTCTCTGAGATGAACGCCGTGACCACGACCGGGTCCGCCGGCAACGCCGTCCAGGTCCAGAACGTCTCGCTGACGTACCGGACCACCTTCGAGCGGGTTCCGACGTTCAAGACGGCCATCGTGCGGTTCGGCCGCGGCGAGCGCGCCGTCAAGGAGGTCGAGGCCGTCCAGGACGTCTCGTTCGACGTCCCCCACGGCAACGCCATCGGCATCATCGGCGCCAACGGGGCCGGCAAGTCCACGCTGATGCGCATGATCGCCGGCATCCTGCCGCCCACCAAGGGCCGCATCCAGGTGAACGGCCGGGTCAGCACGCTGCTGGCGCTCGGCGTCGGCTTCAACGCCCAGTTGTCCGGTCGCGAGAACGTCGTACTCGGCGGCCTGGCGGCGGGGTTGTCGCGCAAGGAGATCCAGGAGCGCTACGAAGAGATCGCCGACTTCGCCGAGCTCGGCGAGTTCATTGACATGCCGATGCGCACCTACTCGTCCGGCATGTTCCAGCGGCTGGCGTTCTCCGTCGCCGTGCACATGGACCCCGACATCCTGCTCATCGACGAGGCGCTGTCGGCCGGCGACGCCAAGTTCAAGCAGAAGGCCGCGGCGAAGATGAAGGACCTGGTGACCAACGCGCGCACCATGTTCCTCGTCAGCCACGCCATGAGCAGCGTCAAGGACCTCTGCAACGACGCCCTGTGGATGCACAAGGGCAAGCTGATGATGCGCGGCAACCCCGATGAGGTCATCGCCGCCTACAACAAGTTCCTCCAGGTCGGTGAAGACGCCTTCAGCCTCGAGGACCTGTAGGTGACACCGCGCGGGTCGGACGGTGCCGGCGGCGGCCGCGCCGACGTCGTCGTGCTCTCCTCGGGCCACGACGTCGCCGACGCGCGGCTGCACAAGATCACCGGTGCGCTGTGCCGTCAGGGGCTGCGGGTCGACGTCTGCGGCCTGGGCGACGCCGGCGCGGGACCGGCCGGAACGCGGGTGCGCACTCGCGCACGCGGCGGGCTGGCCAGCCGGGCGTGGCGCGCGCTGACGCTGCCGTGGCGGGCCAACGCCTCGGTCATGTTCACGCTCGACCCCGACCTCGTGCCGATGGCGACGCTGGCCGCGCGCGTACGCCGCCGCCGGCTGGTGGTCGACGTCCACGAGGACTACCTGCGGCTGCTGTCCGACCGCAGCTGGGCCCGCGGGGCCGCCGGCGCCGTCGCCTCCGGCGTCGTCCGGCTGAGCAACCGGCTGGCCGCCAAGGCCGACCTCACCGTCGTCGCCGACGGTCACATCCCGCCGCGCGAGGCCCGCCGGCGCCTCGTCGTCGAGAACATGCCCGACCTCGGCCTGCTGCCCTCGCCCGGCACCCGCGACGCGACGCCGCGGGCCATCTACATCGGCGACCTCCGCGCCAGCCGCGGCCTGTTCGACATGCTCGACGCCGTCGCGGCCGCGCCCGGCTGGCGACTCGACCTCATCGGACCGGTCGCCGCCACCGACGTCGACGCCCTGCACGAACGCCTCCAGCGCGACGACCTCGCCGGCCGCGTCGACCTGCCCGGCCGGCTGCCACCCGCCGAGGCCTGGAAGCGCGCCGAGGGCGCCTGGGCCGGCCTGGTGTTCCTGCGCGAGACGCCCGCCTTCCGCGAGGCGATCCCGACGAAACTGTACGAGTACCTCGCCACCGGGCTACCGTTCCTCACCACCCGGCTGCCGCGGCAGGTCGAGATGGTCGAGCTGACGGGCGCCGGCGTCGTGGTCGACGACCCCGCCGACGCCGCCGAGGTGCTCCGCCGCTGGGCCGACGACACCGCCGTCCTCGACGACTACCGCAAACGGGCCATCGCCTGGGCCGACTCGCATCTGGAGACCAGCCCGTACGACACCCTCGCCACCGCCGTCGCCGACCTCGCCCGCTGAGACTTGCCGCGTTGTGCCGTTAGCCAGCGTTGTCTACGTTGGCCGTCCCCCTGCTGCCCGATTGTCTCAGCCGCGCAACCGCGCCTCAAGTCCGCGCGCGTTGTGGTGGGGCTTCGCTGCGGTTGGGGCGCTTGGACTTGACCCGCGGTTGCGCGGCCAAGAACGGGCAGCTATCAGGCGGACGGGGGCAGAGCGGGTACGACTCGTGGTCGACGTGCCCGTTTCGCACCGTTTGTCGGCCCCTGGATGGCGATGATCATCCAGGATCGCCTACATCACGAGGATTTCGTGAGCATCAACACCCCTACAGCCGTGGTGATGCTGGGGTAATCCTCGTGATGGCTCTCGAATCACGGCGAGATCTCACGTAGTGGACGATCCACGACAGCACACTCACACCGAAATGGGCCCCGGGGCCTGGCGCCGTCGCCGCTCTTCCCCCGTCCCCCTGATAGCTGCCCGTTCTGAGCCGCGGGCGCGCGGGTCAAGTCCAAGGCCCCCACCCACAACGAGCAGTGAACAGTCAGAGGCCGCGGACTTGAGGCGCGTGCACGCGGCCAAGACAATCGGGCAGCAGGGGGACGGGGCCCAACGCAGCAGTCCAACCTACGTACGGCCGGCCTGCAGCGACGCCGCCAACGCATCGATGCGCGGATCGAGCTGGAGGTCGCGGCGGTAGCGGGCGCCGAACTCGACGGCGGCCCGGCGTTGCTCCGGCGTGGCGCCGACTGCAGCCGACGCCGCCGCCACCAGCGCCGCCGCGACGTCCTCCGGCGAGAGCGAGGCGACGGGGAACCACAGCGGGTGGCCGCGCAGCACGTCGGTGGCGGCGTTGTCGGGGTCGTGGACGGAGACGATCGGCAGGCCGGTGGCGAGGTACTCGAACACCTTGCCGCTGGTGACGTACGTGCCTGCCGCCAGGATGAGCAGCTGGACGTCGATGCCGGCGTAGACCTTCGCCACCTCGCCCTTGCCGGCCGGGCCCTCGTAGCTGACGCCGTCGCCGGCGGCGTCCTCGATGGCCGCGAGCATCTCCGGCCGCGGCTGCGCGTAGTAGCCGAGGTAGCCGTGGATGTGCGCCGTGGCGGATGCGACGGCGGGGGAGAGCTCGCGGGCCCGCCGCCAGCCGGCCAGGAACTCCGTCAGCGGCACCTTGGGCGTGACGGTGCCCAGGTAGCCGAAGCGCAGCGGCCGGCCGGGCGGAGGCCCGGTGAGCGCGCGCTCGGGGTCGGGCGCGAGGTCGGGGTCGAAGCCGTTGGCGACGGTGTGCATGGCGTCGGCGCGGCCGGGGTAGAGGCGGCGGTGCCAGTCGCGGATCGGGTCGTTGACGAACCACGCCTCGGTGGCCGCGCCGATCAGCCGCCGCTCCAGCCGCGCCGCCCGGCTGCGTTCGCCGTGCAGCCGCCCGCCCGAGAACACGTCGAGCAGCCAGGCGTCGCGATAGTCCATGACGTACGGGACGCCGAAGCGCCGGTGCAGGTGGCCGGCCGCGCTGAAGACGACGTTCGGGTTGGCCGTGGCGACGACGAGGTCGACGGGGTCGGCGCGGTGGATGCGCGTGGCCGCGGCGGTCAGCCGGCGCTTCCACGGACCGTAGCCGGCCTCCGGGAACGGCAGCCGGTCGCGCCACACCCGCAGCTTGCGCCACACCCGCGGGAACGCCCGGCGGAACAGCGACCAGCGGCTGCGGTCGGACTCCATCGCCGGCCACTCGAACGGGATGCGGACCACCTCGACGCGCGGGTCGATGCGCTCCTCGAGGGACGGGTCGGCGCCGGTGTAGCGCTCGAACGTCTCGCGTTCGGCGGTGAGGACGGTGACCCGCCAGCCACGCTCGGCGAACCGGTTGACGGTGGCGAGCGCCCGGTAGACTCCTCCGGCACGACACGGCGGGAAGCCCCACGCGACGTACAGGAGGTGCGGCCCGCGGTGCGTGTTCATGGCGACCACAGGCTACGGCATCGGAGACGGATCGGCGGATGAGGGACGCGAGGATCGTCCGACCGGTCAAGGGGGTCGTCCGGCGGCTGCGCAGGTTCGCCGCGCGGTACCGCCCGGTGCCCGACCTGCCGCCGTTCCCGCCGGCGCCCGAGACGCCGGTGCGGCTGATCGCGGGACCGGCCAACTTCGCCGGCCAGGCGTGGACGTGGAGCCGGGCCGCCGAGCGGCACCTGCCCGACGTCGGCGCCGTCGTGTTCCAGCTCATCCGCGAGAACCTGCGGTTCCCGGCCGACTACGAGGTGCCGCGGCCGGTCTACGCCCACCCGTACTGGCAGCGGCGGCAGCAGGAGTACGTCACCCAGCACTTCACGCACGTCCTCATCGACGCCATGCGGCCGATCCTTGGCCCGCGCGGCCGCGAGGACTGCGCGCCGGAGCTACCCGTGCTGCGCCGGGCCGGGCTGGACGTCGCGCTGCTGGCGCACGGGTCGGAGGTGCGGCTGCCCAGCCGGCACGCCGAGCGCGAGCGCTGGTCGCCGTTCCACGAGTGGGACGACTACGCCGGCCGCCTCGAGCGGCAGGCGCAGCGGCTCGGCGGCATCATCAACGACTTCGCGGGGCCGACGTTCGTGTCGACGCCCGACCTGCTGGTCGACGTGCCGCGCGCCACCTGGCTGCCGGTCGTCGTCGAGCCGGACCGCTGGGCCGCGCCGCCCCCGCCGCCGGAGCGCGACAAGCTGGTCGTCCTGCACGTGCCGTCGAGCGCCCGGTTCAAGGGCAGCCACCACGTCGACGCCGCCATGGAGCCGTTGGTCCGGTCCGGGCTGGTCGAGTACCGCCGGCTCGAGCGGGTGCCGCACGCCGAGCTGCCGGCGGCGGTCGCCGACGCCGACGTCGTCCTCGAGCAGTTCGTGCTGGGCCCCTACAGCGTCACCGCCTGCGAGGCGATGGCGGCGAGCCGGCCGGTGGTCGCGTACGTGAGCGACCAGGTCCGCGCGCACGTCAAGGACGCCACCGGCCGGGACCTGCCGGTGGTGCAGGCCGACCCCTCCGACCTCACCGACGTCGTCGCCGGGCTGGCCGCGGACCGCGCCGGGCTCCGGGAACGCGGCGAGGCGGGTCGCGCGTTCGTGACCGAGGTGCACGACGGCCGCTACTCGGCCGAGGTGCTGGGCCGCTGGCTGCTCAGCGGCAAGTAAGCTGTCCCGGTGGCCGGAAAGGGCCGCCTGTGTCGTGGAGGTCGGGTTGTGAGTGTACGGCTCGTCGACAGCGCTGACGTCGACGAACGGGCCGAGATCGGCGACGGTTCCTCGGTCTGGCACCTCGCCCAGGTCCGCGAGCACGCGGTGCTGGGCCGCAACTGCGTCGTCGGCCGCGGTGCCTACGTCGGCACCGGCGTGACCGTCGGCGACAACTGCAAGATCCAGAACTACGCCCTGGTCTACGAGCCCGCGGTCCTCGAGGACGGCGTGTTCGTCGGTCCGGCCGCGGTGCTGACCAACGACACCTTCCCGCGGGCGGTCAACCCCGACGGCTCGCTGAAGTCCGGCGCCGACTGGGAGGCCGTCGGCGTCACGCTGCGCGAGGGGTCGTCCATCGGTGCCCGCGCCGTGTGCGTGGCCCCCGTCACGGTGGGCCGGTGGGCTACAGTGGCCGCCGGTTCCGTGGTGACCAAGGACGTCCCCGACTTCGCCTTGGTCGCGGGCGTCCCCGCAAGGCGGCTCAAGTGGGTCGGCCGGGCCGGCGTCCCGCTGGAGCCCCGCGGCGACGGCCGCTGGGTCTGTCCGCGGACCGGTGACGAGTACGTCGAGAGCGATGGCCGGCTTGCGGAGGCCGGTCGCGGAGCTGAGGAGATCAACACATGAGCGCGAGCCCGATCGCGGCGGCCAAGCCGCTCATCGGTGACGAAGAGCGGGCTGCGGTCGACCGCGTCCTGCGCAGCGGCATGCTCGCGCAGGGACCCGAGGTCGCGGCGTTCGAGGAGGAGTTCTCCGCCGCGCTGACCGCCGGCCGCGCCTGCGTCGCCGTCAACTCCGGCACGTCGGGCCTGCACCTCGGCCTGCTGGCGGCCGGCATCGGCCCGGGCGACGAGGTCATCGTGCCGTCGTTCACGTTCGCCGCCACGGCCAACTCCGTCGCGCTGACCGGCGCCACCCCGGTGTTCGCCGACATCGAGCCCGACCACTTCTGCCTCGACCCCGCCGCCGTCGAGGCCGCCGTCACCGAGCGGACCGCCGGCATCATGCCGGTGCACCTCTACGGGCACCCGGCGAACATGACGGCCCTCGGCGACATCGCCCGGCGCCACGGCCTGCGCGTCTTCGAGGACGCCGCCCAGGCCCACGCCGCCACGTGGCAGGGCCACCAGGTCGGCACGTTCGGCGACTTCGCCATGTTCAGCCTCTACCCGACGAAGAACATGACCTCCGGCGAGGGCGGCATGGTCGCCGTCGCCGACGCCGACCTCGAGCGCCGGCTGCGCCTGCTGCGCAACCAGGGCATGCTGCGCCAGTACGAGAACGAGCTGGTCGGCCTCAACAACCGGATGACCGACCTGCATGCCGCCATCGGCCGGGTGCAGCTGACGAAGCTGCCCGGCTGGACGAAGCAGCGGCAGGAGAACGCCGCCTTCCTCGACGCCCACCTCCGCGGCGTCGTGGTGCCGCCGGTCGCCGAGCAGGCCACGCACGTCTACCACCAGTACACCATTCGGGTGCCCGAGGACCGCGACGGCTTCGTCAAGGCGCTGCGCGAGGAGTACGCCGTCGGCTGCGGCGTCTACTACCCGATCCCGAACCACCGGCTGCCGTCGTTCGCGCGCGAGCTGGACCTCCCCGAGACCGAGCGGGCCGCCGCCGAGGTCGTCTCGCTGCCGGTGCACCCGGCGCTGACGCAGGAGGAGCTCGACCGCATCGTCGCGGCCGTCAACGCGATCGCGGGGGCGGGTGCCTGATGGCCGCACTGCGCGCCGGTCTCATCGGCCTGGGCATGATGGGCCGCCACCACGCCCGGGTGCTGCGGGCCATCAGCGACGTCGACCTCGTCGCCGTCGCCGACCCCGCGGGCGACCCCCACAACGTCGCCGGCGGCCTGCCGGTGCACCAGAGCGTCGAGGCGATGATCGAGACCGGCCTCGACTACTGCGTCGTCGCCACGCCGACGGCCTACCACGAGGAGATCGGCCTCACGCTGGCCGCCGCGGGCATCCACGCGCTCATCGAGAAGCCGCTGGCCAAGGACACCCTGGGGGCCCGCAAGCTGGCCGAGGCCTTCGACGGCGCCGGGCTCATCGGCGCGGTCGGGCACATCGAGCGGTACAACCCGGCGCTGCAGAACCTGCGCTCGCGGCTGGCCGAGGGCGAGCTCGGCGAGATCTACCAGATCATCACCCGCCGGCAGGGCCCCTTCCCGGCCCGCATCGCCGACGTCGGCGTGGTGAAGGACCTCGCGACGCACGACATCGACCTCACCGCGTGGGTGGTCGGCCACCCCTACCGCACGGTGTCCGCGCACACGGCCTACAAGAGCGGCCGGGCGCACGAGGACCTCGTCGCCGTCACCGGCAAACTCACCAACGGCACGGTCACCAGCCACCTGGTCAACTGGCTGTCGCCGATGAAGGAACGCGTGACGATCGTCACCGGCGACCGCGGCGCGTTCGTCGCCGACACCCTGCACGCCGACCTCACGTTCCACGCCAACGGCTCCACGCCGACGCAGTGGGACGACCTCGCCCAGTTCCGCGGGGTCAGCGAGGGCGACGTCATCCGCTACGCCATCGCCAAGCCCGAGCCGCTGCGCGTCGAGCACGAGGCGTTCCGCGACGCCATCCTCGGCCGGTCCACCGACATCGTCACGATGCAGCAGGGCCTGGCCACCGTCGCCGTCGCCGAGGCGGTGCTGGTGTCGGCCAGCGAGGGCCGCACGGTCACCGTCACCGAGCCCTAGCCCGCGCCGCAGCGCCGACCCCTCGCGGGGCGCTGCCCGGCCCCACCCCGCGAAGTTGATCTTGGAGTAGTTCGGCCATTGCGGGGTGAAATGTCCGATAGATGGCCGAACAACTCCAAGATCAACTTGGGTGGGCGGGGTTGTGTCGCCCGGCCCGAGACGGACGCGCCGCGCCTCAGCGGCCGCGCGTGGCTGTCTCGGCGGCGTCCACCTGGGCGGCGATGTACGGCGACAGGGCGCGAGAGTACTCCCGGCTCAGGTGGCTGAAGTCGCGATAGACGATGACGTCGCCGATCAGCGGGTAGCAGTGCTCGTCGTCGCAGAACTGGTCGGTGAGGTCGATCAGGTGCACGCCGTCGCCGGCGTCCTCGGCGGCCGCCGCGATGGCGTCGTCGGGGAGGTCGTCGGCGCTGGTGGCGCACTCCAGCGGGTCGTCGGCGTGCACGGCCAGGCAGTTGGGGACGTTGTCGCCCTGGGTCGGCGGAACGTCCTTGAGGACGAAGACCTCCCTGCCCGACTCCGTCCACTCCCGCCAGACGGCCTGGAAGCCCTGGACCGCCGGCTCCGGCAGGTCGCGGCCGCCCGCCTCGAACTCGTAGGCCGACGAGAACGCCGAGGTGAACACCGCGGAGATGCGGTCGTCGCCGGCGATGCGCTCGCGGACCCCCTCGACCCAGGTGTCGCAGCTGTCGGCCGCCTCGCCGCCCTGCTCGTCGGGGAGGACGCGGCGGGCCACGGTGACCGGGCAGGACGCCTTCGTGTACGTGACGACCATCCAGTTGCGCTCGCGGCCCAGCCAGTCCAGCGCGCCGAACCAATGCGTGGCGTGTGAGTCGCCGACCAGCGCGACGACGCGGTCGGGGTTCTCGGTGGCTCCGATCTCGCAGCCGATCACCGTGGCCTGCCGCAACGACTGCTGGCACTCGGGGTAGTCGGGGTCGGTGTTCTGCTTGACCACCAGCTCCGGTGGCGCGATGGGCGGGCCCTCGCCGGTGACCGGGGAGCAGTCGTTGGCGGGGTCGAGCGCGGCCGGCCCGACGCAGGCGGCGGCGAACGTCTGTTCCGACAGGCCGGGGTCGGGGGCGGACTCGGCGCCGGACAGTGATTCGGCCAGCACGGACGACGATCCCGCCGAGGCGTCGTTCACCTCGTGGTCGATGGCGATGGCCGACGCGATGACGGCGAGCATGCCGAGCGAGGCGAACGCGAAGGTCCGCGACGGCATGACCGAGAGGAACCTGCGGTTGCGCAGCGGGTCCTCGACGGCGATCTTGCTGATCCAGGCCAGCACGATGGTGCCGGCGAGGATGCCGAGCTTGTCGGCGGTGCGAAGGTCGGCGCCCGTGACGAACGGCAGCACGATGATCAGCGGCCAGTGCCACAGGTAGACCGAGTAGGAGATGTCGCCGACGAACGTCATCGGGCGGCGGGCCAGGAACCAGCCGGGCGTGAGCCGGGTGCCGTCGCTGCCGGCCGCGATGACGGCGACGGTGCCGAGCACCGGCAGCAGCGCTATCCAGCCGGGGAAGAGGCTGGACTCGTCGAACAGGACGGCCGCCACCAGGATGGCCACCAGCCCGGCTCCGGACAGCAGCCGCCGCAGCGCGGCGCCGAGCCGGACGCCGTCGACGGCCAGGATGGCCAGCAGCGCGCCGGCCGCGAACTCCCAGATGCGCGTCGGGGTGACGAAGTAGGCGCGGGCCTGGTCGTCGGCGGTGGCCGTGATGGACCATGCCAGCGACACCACGGCGATGATCGTCAGGCCCACGACCAGCAGCGGCCCGAGCTGGTCGCGCCGGCCGCCGGGCAGCCGCCGCGCCAGCAGCGCCAGGCCGAGCACGAGGACCGGCCAGAACGCGTAGAACTGCTCCTCGACCGACAGCGACCAGTAGTGCTGCGCGACCGTCGGGACGTTGTCCTGCGCCATGTAGTCGACGGCGTCGTTGGCCAGCAGCCAGTTCTCGAAGTACGCGGCGCTGGCCGCGATCTGCCGCGCCGTCATCGCCCACAGCGTGGCCGGCAGGAACAGCACCGTCGCCGCCGCGCTGACCGCCAGCACCAGCAACGACGCCGGCAGCAGCCGGCGCATGCGGCGGGCCCAGAACCGCCGCAGCGACAACGTCCCGGTGGTGGTGACCTCGCGGTGGATGTGCGCGGTGATGAGGTAGCCGGAGATGACGAAGAACACGTCGACGCCGACGAAGCCGCCCGAGAGCACCTCGGGCCACAGGTGGAAGATCACCACCAGCAGCACCGCGACGGCGCGCAGCCCCTGGATCTCCGGCCGGAAGCCGGACGGCGCGGCCGTCTTCGTGGTGGCCCGCGGCGCTTCGGTGACGGTGGCCGTCATGGGCGCTGCGGCGCGGGCGTCCCGTGGAGGAGTTCGGACGCGGCGCGGTCGGCCGCCTTCCCGTCGCCGTACGGCGTGCCCTGGGCAGCCGTGGGGGCGGGCCGGGTGACGGCGTCGGACAGGGTGTCGAGCTGCGGGGCGAGCACGTTCCAGCCGCCCTCGAGCGTCTCGACCCACTCCGTCTCGGAGCGGATCGTGGTGCACGGGCGGGCCAGGAGGTAGGCCTCCTTCTGGAGGCCGCCGGAGTCGGTGACGACCCCGGCGGAGCGGAGCACGGTCGCCACCATGGCAGGGTACGGCAGCGGCTCGCCGACGAAGAGCGCGGACCCGGGTCGCTCGAGCGGGATGCCGAACTCACGGCACCGCGCGACCAGCCGCGGATGCGCCAGCAGCAGCACCGCGACCGGCAGCGCGGCGAGGGCGTCGAGGACGGCGGCCAGCCGGTCGGGGTCGTCGGTGTTCTCGGCCCGGTGGACGGTGCACGCGACGAACTCGTCGGGCACGCCGGCCGGCACCGGCGCGGCGGCGGGGTCGACGGTGTCGCGGACCCGGAAGCAGACGTCCGTCATGACGTCACCGACCAGGACCGAGCGCGCGGCCAGGCCCTCGGACGCCAGGTGGTCCATGGCGACCCGGGTCGGCGCCAGCAGGAGGTCGGCGGCATGGTCGGTGAGTACCCGATTGTGCTCTTCGGGCATCATCCGGTTGAACGAGCGCAGCCCGGCCTCCAGGTGCGCCACCGGCAGGTGCTGCTTCACCGCGGACAGCGTGCCGGCCAGCGTGGAGTTGGTGTCGCCGTAGACGAGCACCCAGTCGGGCCGCTGCTCGGCGAGGACGGGGTCGAGCGCGGCCAGCATGGCGCCGGTCTGCACGCCCTGGCTGCCCGAGCCGATGCCGAGCGAGACGTCGGGCGCGGGGATCTCGAGATCGGCGAAGAACACGTCGGACATGTTGGCGTCGTAGTGCTGCCCCGTGTGGACGATGACGTGCTCGGCTCCGAGCCGGCCCAGGCTCTCGGCCATGGGGGCCAGCTTGACGAACTGTGGGCGCGCGCCGACGACGCTGAGCACCTTCATCTTCGTGCGACCCGTCCCGGAATGTTCGCGCCCGCGCGGTGGATCGGACTAGTGTCTCTGAACCCGGGTACCCTACATGCGGTCATTCACCCCCGCCAATTCCGAGGTTCAGTGCATGAGAATCGCCGTGGTCGCCCTGGGCAAGATCGGTCTGCCCCTGGCCGTGCAGTTCGCCGGCAAGGGGCACGATGTCGTGGGCGTGGACATCAACCCTGACCTGGTCGACCAGGTCAACCGCGGCGAAGAGCCGTTCCCGGGCGAGGCGCTGCTGGCCGAGCAGCTCGGCCGGGCGGTGGCCGACGGGCGGCTGCGCGCCACCACCGACTTCGGCGACGCGGTGCCGGGCAGCGACGCCGTCGTGGTCGTTGTCCCGCTGGTCGTCGACGAGGCCACGTACGAGCCCGACTTCCGCTCGATGGACGCCGCGACGGCCGCCATCGCCGAGCACCTGACGCCCGGCACGCTGGTCTCGTACGAGACGACGCTGCCGGTCGGCACCACGCGCGAGCGCTGGAAACCGCTGCTGGAGTCCCGCTCCGGGCTGGCCGAGGGCACCGACTTCCACGTGGTGTTCTCGCCCGAGCGGGTGCTCACCGGGCGCATCTTCGCCGACCTGCGGCGCTACCCGAAGCTCGTCGGCGCGCTCACCGACGCCGGGGCGGCCGCCGCCACCGCGTTCTACGAGGCCGTCCTCGACTTCGACGACCGGCCCGACCTCGACCGCCCCAACGGCGTCTGGGACCTCGGCAGCGCCGAGGCCGCCGAGATGGCCAAGCTGGCCGAGACCACCTACCGCGACGTCAACATCGGGCTGGCCAACCAGTTCGCCCGGTTCGCCGCGAGCCGCGGCATCGACGTCTTCAAGGTCATCGAGGCGGCGAACTCGCAGCCCTACAGCCACGTGCACCGCCCCGGGGTCGCCGTCGGCGGCCATTGCATCCCGGTCTACCCACGCCTCTATCTGTGGACCGATCCCGAGGCGACGGTGGTCCGGGCCGCTCGCGAAGCCAACCTGGCGATGCCTGAGTACACCGTCGGGCTGCTGGCGGCCGCCCGCGGCGGCGACCTCACCGGCGTGCGCGTCGCCGTGCTTGGCGCCTCGTACCGCGGCGGGGTCAAGGAGACCGCGTTCTCCGGCGTCTACCCCGTGGTCGAGGCGCTCAAGGCGGCCGGCGCCGACGTCCGCGTGCACGACCCGTTCTACTCCGGTACGGAGCTCGAGCGGCTGGGCTTCCGGCCCTACGCCGTCGGCGAGCCCATCGACGCCGCCGTCGTGCAGGCCGACCACGACGAGTACCGCAAGCTGGGCAGCCGCGACCTCCCCGGCATCGAGGTGCTGGTCGACGGCCGCAACGTCACCGACCCGACGGCGTGGGACGGCGTCACCCGCATCGTGGTGGGCCGGGGCGGCGCGGCGTCCTGACCGCATGGGCACGTGGTCGCTCGTTGGCGGGGCTATCGCCATGGCGCTGTTCGTGCCGCTCTGACGGATGTTCACCCGCCGTACGCACACCTCACTCGCCCGTGGGGCCGCTCTGGCGGGTGAGATGTGCTCGAACCGGTCCTGACACGGGTGAGGTGCACCCCGATCGGGTGAGCAGGGGTCGAGGGCGAGCTGTGTGAGATCACCACGCTGAGTGGGTGACTTCGTGGTTGTCCTGGCAACAGCGACGCCCCCCAGCAAGCGGCGATGCACACGCAGCCTCGATGGGTGAGGGCGTTTCGACGTCAGGACGTCGTCAGGAACGACGAGAGCACGCTCGCCGAGTAGGCGCCGTCGTGCAGGCGGCGTACGAAGCCGGGGCCCTGCGCGGCGACCTTCTGCGCGCGGCCGCGGTCGTCGAGCAGCTCGAGGACGACCTCGCGGATGTTCTCGACGGTGGTCTCGACGATCGGGAGGTCGTCGCCGGCGGCGTCGCGCACCCGCTGCCGGTTGTGCTCGGTGACGTGGCCCAGCACGACGCGCCCGGCGGCCATCGCCTCGCACGCGGTGACGCCGTAGCTGCCCAGCCGGAACTGCTCGAGCACGAGGTCGGCCGAGCCGATGATGGCGCGCATCTCCTCGGGCGTGACGCCCTGGATGCGGCGGTACTCGACCAGCCCCCGCTCGTGCAGGTCGGTCATCGCCTCGTCGACCTGGTCGGACCCCTTGAACTTGGAGTTCGTCGGCGCGTGCACCGCCACCGGGCGGGCCCGCTCGAGCGGCGGCTCGGGCGACTCCCACAGCGCGGGGTCGATGACCACCGGGCACCAGCGGGCGTCGGGGAGGTCGTCGAGGAGGTCGGGCGTGGACACGAACGCCGGCAGGTCCAGCGAGGCCAGCCCGGCGAGGTTGCGGCGGACCTGCCGTTCGAGGACGTCGACGTCGGCCCACTCTTCGCGCACGTACGGCGACCAGCGGTAGTTCTCGCGGTGCAGGCTCGGCAGCCGGACGTCGCGGCCGTGCGCGATGGTGGCCACCCGCAGGCCGTAGCCCGTCAGCACACGCGCCTCGGTGAACGCGTTGGAGCTGAACAGCGAGCCGAACATGGCCCGCTGCGCCTCGATGAGGACGTGCGTGAAGCCCTGGCGGACGTAGTCGAACTGCTCGCGCTGCCACTCCGCCGAGCGCAGGTAGACCTGCTCGGGCACGTGGTGGTCGGAGGCGAAGCGGAAGCCGCCGGGGATGCCGACCATGCTGACGGCGCCGACGCCGGGCACGTGCCGCTCGGCCGAACGCGCCCACAGCCAGCCCTGCCCGGCGAAGTTGGCCGGCGCGACGTACAGGCGCACCGGGGTGCCGGGCACCGCCGGCCGGCCGGCACGCGCCTGCTCGACCAGCTCCGCGGGCACCGGCGGCGCCGCGGGCCGGACCCGC
>NZ_QUAL01000178.1 GCF_003579925.1 Jiangella rhizosphaerae
GACCCGGCGTCGGCCGGTCCGCGGCTCGGCCGGCCGGCTCGCCGCCCGTCGCCGCGTACGGCGGGGCCGCGCCGACCACGGAAGGGCGGTCCGCGAGCGAGGCCGGGAGGCTGCCGTTGGCCGCTCCGCTACCGCGTTCCACCCTGTTCCGGCCCACCGGCCCGGCCGGCCGTGCGCACGAGTCGTCCGCGACAGCACCCTTCGAGCCGGCGGTGGCGCCCAGCAGCCGGAGGACCCGGCCACGGGTCTCCTCGTCGAGGAGCTGCGGTCGAATCGGCACCCCGAGCGGATCGAGCACCGCGACCGGCCGCTCCGGCGGACCGTCCAGCCGCAGCACCCACGTCCCGCCGCCGGAGTGCGACACCCGCCCGCGCAGCCGGTGCCCGCGCGCCGGTGCGCCGTTCGGCTCGCCGCTGCCGACGACGGCCGCGACGGCCACGCGCGGCGCCGTGACGATCAACGCCTCGAGCCGATCCCACTGCGCCGCCGGGAGCGGTTCGGCGATCACGACGATCTCGGGCGTCCACGCGGCATCGGCGACCTGCGTGACGCGCGCCGCGCCCAGGCCGCTCACCCCCGCCGTCGCCAGCAGCAGGCGGTCGTCGGCGACCCGCACCGTGAGTTCGTCCAGCAACTGCTCGACGTCGGTCACGTGGCGGACCCGGCCGGTGTCGAGCAGGTCGAGGTCGGCCAGCGCCGGCGCACCGACCAGCGTGACCCGCAGGTCATCGGCCCATGCGCTGGTGGCCAGCTCGGCGGCGACCGCCGTCAGCGCCGACCGCACCAGCTCCGGCGGACCGTCGAGCACGAGCGTGCCGACCTGCTCGAGGTCGAGCAGCACGAGCGCGTCGTCGTGATCGTGCCCGAGGGTGACCAGGCTCGGATACGGCGCCGGCACGCCGGGATCGTCGTCGGTGGCCTCGTCCAGCGGCACCGTCCACACGCCTCCGTGCGCGGTGCCGGCGAACGGCGGCGGCAGCTCGGCCGGCGCGGCGAGGTACAACTCCAGCGTGCGTCTGGTCAGCCGGACGGCGCGCAGGGGCGGCAGCCCACGGCCGGCCCGGGCCAGCCGGGCCGACAGCCCGCGCAGCACGCGGTCGACCACCTCGACGGCGACCGGATCGGCGGCCTGCCGCAGTTCGGTCTCGGTGCGTTGATCAGACGGCGAGCCCGCATCGAGACGTTCGCCCGGGCGGCGCCGACGCTGCTCACGAGCACGGCGGGTGGCGAGCACACCGACGAGCGCCGCCGCGAGCACCGCGCCGACCCCGCCCGCGGTCCGCAGCACCTCGCCGTCGTCCGTGCCCGGCCTTCGTTCGTCCTCGGAACCGGAGCCGGCGGCACCGCCGTGCCCCGGGTCGGCACCGCCGTGCCCCGGGTCGGCGCCGGCACTCACCGGCTCGATGTCGCGGGAGCCCGCCGGCGGGCCGCCGGTGTCGGGCAGGCCACCCACCGCGTCGTCCGCCCCTGGGAGAGTGAGCGTCCATCCGGGCACGATGAGGTCGGGGTCGGTGAGCCGCCGGCCGTCGGGCTGCACCGTGGCCGACGACGCCGCGACGATCTCCGGGTAGCGCAGCGGGTCGTCCAGCTGGGTCCCGGCGATCTCCCAGAGCGTGTCGCCGTCGACGACGACGTACGCGCCGCCGTGCTGGTGGGCGTCGAGCAGGTTGGTGGTGACGGGCGGCGCCGGCTCCCAGGGTTCCGGCGACACCGACGGTGCGGCGGCGACCTGGCCGCCCGCACCGGTGGCCGCGACCGCCGCGACCAGCCCGGCCACCAGGCGTTGCTGGGCACGGAGTCCGGGCAGCCGCGGCGCCGGTCGGCCGCGTAGCGCGGCGGGCACCTCGACGACGAGGCTGAGGACGAACGTGCCCCAGCCCAGCCAGCCGGCCACGATGAGCACCGCCAGGAACAGCGTGCCGTCGTCAGGGCTGACGGCCGCGGAGCGGATGTCGGACGGCGAGGGCCACTCGCTCGGCCACGGCGAGCCGCCGGCGGCCCACAGCACCGCCGGCACACCCACCACCAGAGCAGCGAGGCCGAGCAGCGCCGCGAGGCCACGCATCACCGCACGCGGCGTCGACGAACCGATCACGTGCAACTCCCTCCAGCGCACCCGTCTGCTGACTATGGGTGCACTCGGGCCGGCGAATGTGACAGCCGGGGACGGACAAAGCCTTCCAGGATGCACCAGATCCGGCGGTCGTGCACGCCGAACTCGCCAGCCGCTCGACAAACGGGCAACCGGTCGAGCCGGCTCAACCGCGGTTAGGGCTAACTTCCGGGCTAACCGCTCGGGCTGGACTGCTGCGGGTCATCACCCTTCGATCCGCGATGGGAGCCCGCTGGTGAACACCCTCACCATCCCCGCCCGCACGTCCGTCCTCGTCACCGATCAGCTCAACGCCGAATGGCGCCGGCTCGGCGCCCGGCCCATCCCGAAACGCTGGACGCTGCCGGGCCTCGCCGGCTGCGCGGTGCTGGCCGACGCGGCCGACGTCATCGGGCGGACCCGCCGACATCAGCCGGCGTTCGCCGACGGCCTGCTGATCGGGCTGCTCGATCAACGCACGGCGCGCGACGACCACCTCGCCGGCCGCCTCGTCCTGCAGGTCATGCTCGGCCGGGCGGTGAACCTCGCCCGCCGTGCGCACCGGTTCGGCGTGGCCGGCGTCCGGGGCGACCTCCCGCAGCTCACGGCGGCCGCCGTCGCCGCGCTGTGGCACGCCATCGCCACCTACCCGGTCGACCGACGGCGGCACAAGGTGGCGGTGAACCTCTGCATGGACACCCTGCGCCACTTCAACCTCGCGCTCGAGGACGACGCGCCCGACCTCGTCGACACCGCCGTCCTCGACACCGCGGAGCCGGTGTTCCACCACGCTCCGGCGCCCGTCGTCGAGGTGTTCGCCACCCTGACCTGGGGCATCGGCAAGGGGATCATCACCGCCGACGACGCCGAGCTGCTGGTCCGGGTCTACTGCCCGCTGCCCGGACAGCACGGCGGCGCCCACGTCGTCGCCCGGGAGCTCGGTCTCAGCCCGGCCGCCGTCCGGCAGCGCTGCAGCCGGGCCATCCAGCGGCTGTCCGCCGCGGTCCAGGCCCGCGGGCCGGCGCTGACGACGGCGGCCTGACGGCGCGGACGCCGCACTCGGGAGAAGGCGATGAGGTTGACAACTCCGATCCGGTCACTAACGTGTGTCGGCTCGCCAGCTAGTCGATCAACGGGCGAGCGACCACGACGATCCTCCAGGGGACGACAATGGCGCAGACCGTTGGACTAGAGACCACCGACGATCCGTTCGGCCGGCCGCTCGATCCGGTGCTCAGCACGCCCGGCGCGCCGGTGCGGCGGTACCGGCGACGGCCGGCGCTCATCGGACTCGGCGCCGGACTGCTCGCGACGTGCGGGGCGGGCGCGGCCTACCTGGCGCAGTCGTCCGGCGACACCGTCCCCGTCCTGGCGGTCACCGACACCGTTCACCGGGGCGAGGTCCTCGACGCCGCCCGGCTGGCCACGGCGCGGGCGGCGCCCGATCCCGCGTTGCGGCCGGTCGCGGCGAGCGAGCTCTCCTCCGTCGTCGGGCGGCGCGCCGCCACCGACCTGCCGGCGGGCACGCTGCTCACCGAGGCCGCACTCACGACGGCGGACGTCCCGGCCAGCGGCCAGAGCGTCGTCGGGGTCGCGGTCACCGAGGCACAGCTGCCGCAGGCCGAGCTCGTCCCCGGCGACCACGTGCGCGTCTTCGGCACCCCGAACCCGGGCGACGCGCCGCCGTCCGAGCCGCCCCGCTCCGTCGCGGCGACGGTGGTCAGCGTCTCGGACGTGCTCGACTCCGGCCACGTGGTGGTCGACGTCGTGGTGGACGACGACGTCGCCGGCACGCTCGTCGCGAAGGTGGCCACCGGACGGGTCGCCATCGTGCTCGACTCCGCCGGTTCCGAGGTGCCAGGCGGTGACGACCGATGACGGTGCTCGCGTTCACCTCCGTCCGGGGTGCGCCCGGCGTCACCACGACGGCCCTGGTCGCCGCCATGGCCTGGCCCCGTCCGGTGCTGCTGGTCGAGGCCGACGTCACCGGGAGCAGCAGCATCAAGGCCGGGCATCTGCGCGGCGAGGTCGACCACGAGGTCGGGCTCATCAACCTCGCGCTCGCCCACCGCAACGGGGCGCTGAGCCTCAGCACGTTGCGCGGCCAGACCATCGCCCTGGCCGGCGACGGCGCGCGGCTCGCCCTCCCCGGCCTGGCCACGAGGGCACAGGCCGCCAGCCTCACCGACGACTTCTGGGCCACACTCGCCACCCTGCTGCGCAGCGTCACGCGGCACGGTGTCGACGTCGTCGTCGACGCCGGCCGGTTCGGCATGCGGCACGGCCCCGACGCTCTGCTCAAGGCGGCCGACCTGCTCGCCGTGGTGTGCCGCACCGCCCTGGACGACCTCGTCGCGGTCCGTGCCAACGCCGACCAGCTTCCCGGCGGTGGCGACGACGCCGCACTCGACCGGCGCGGACTGCTGCTCATCGGCGAGGGCCGGCCGCACCGGGCCGGCGAGGCGGCGGAGGCCACCACGCTGCCGGTCTGGGCCACCGTCGAGTGGGACCCCGTCGCCGCCGAGCGCATCAACGGCCGCGAACGCCTGCGCACCAGCCTGTCGCGGCTGACGTCGTCGCGGCTCGTCCGTTCGGGGCGAACCGTGGTCGCGGAACTGCTCGCGGCCGACGACCGGCGACGACGAGTCGTCGACATGTCGCTCGAGACGACGGTGGTCAGCGGGAAGGGGGTCCGATGAGCGACCCGCGGATCACCGGACTGCCCATCTTCGCGCCACCGCCCGACTCCGCGGCCGACCCCACCGGCCCTCCGCGGCGCAGCGTCCGTGAGCTGCTCGCCGCGCTGCCGCCGGCCACGCCAGGCGGCGGCACAGCGGGCGAGCCGAGCATCGACTGGGCGCTGGTCCGTGCGTTCCGGCAGCAGGCGGCCGCACGGCTGTCCGACCACGTCGACGACACCACCGCGGAGGCCGACCGCCGCGCCGCCGGCCGCGAGATCATCGCCCAGCTCCTCGACGAGCACGTACGCCAGACGGTCACCACCGGCGGCGCCACCGTCGGCATCGACCAGCAGGCCGCTCTCGCCCAGGCGATCTTCGACGCGCTCTTCGGCCTCGGCCGGCTGCAGCCGTTGATCGACGACCCGGCCATCGAGAACATCGAGGTCTACGGCGCCGAGCCGGTGGTCGTCGTCGACGGCGACGGCCGCATCAGCCGGCGGCCACCGGTCGTCGAGTCCGAGGACGAGCTGATCGACATGCTCACCTTCCTCGCCTCGCGCGGCGGCAGCAGCGAGCGCACGTTCTCCACGGCCAGCCCGAGCCTGCACCTGCATCTGCACGGCGGACACCGGCTGGCCGCCTCGGGCTGGACGACGCATCAGCCGGTCGTGGTGATCCGGCGGCACCGCCTGGTCGACATCGACCTCGGCGACCTCGTCCACCGCGGCACGCTGACCACCGAGGCGGCGGCGTTCCTCCGGGCGGCCGTCCGGTCCCGCCGCAGCATCGTCGTATCGGGGTCGATGGGCGCGGGCAAGACGACGCTGACCCGCGCGCTGGCCAACGAGATCGACCCCGAGGAGAAGCTCGGCACCATCGAGACCGAGTACGAGCTCGGCCTGCACCACATGCGCGAGCGGCACCGTCGCATCATCGCCTGGGAGGCCCGCCCGGGCAGCGGCGAGCGCGGCCCCGACGGCCGAGGCGCCGGCGAGATCACCCTGGACGACCTCGTCTACGACGCGCTGCGCATGAACCTCGACCGCCTCATCGTCGGTGAGGTGCGCGGCCGCGAGGTGCTGCCGATGTTCAAAGCCATGCAGGCCGGCGCCGGCTCGCTGTCGACCATCCACGCCCATTCCGCCCGCGCGTCGATCGAACGCCTGGTCACCTGCGCCATGGAGGCCGGCCACAGCGTCTCCGCCGAGTTCGCCTACCGGCAGATCGCCCAGCACGTCGACCTCGTCGTCCACGTCGAGTGCCGCACCAGCCCGGACGACGCCCGGCGCCGCCGGATCGTCACCGAGATCATCGCGCTCGAGCCGGGCGAGCGCGGGCTGCCGACCATCACCGACGTCTTCCGCCTCGGCCCTGACGGGTGCTTGCGGCCCGACTCCATCCCGTCCTGGCTGACCAGTTGGCCGCCGGACGAGGCCGCCTGGGGCACCGGGCCGCCCACGGCGACCACACCGCGCGGTCGCCCGCCGTCCGGTCACAGCCTGAGGGACAGCCCGCCGATCGGCGGCGCAGCCGCCGGGCCGCCGGTCCGTGCGGCGCGGCCCGGGAGCACCGGGGGTCCGTCATGAGGCCGGTCGTCGCCGCCCTCACCGCGGTCGCCGGGGTGGGCGGACTCGCCGCCGCCGGTTTCGGCCTGGCCGGGTCGCCGGACGATCCCGCGGCGCCGCGGCGGGCGTTCGCGGCCCACTGGGCCAGGACGCTGCGCGGCGCAACTCCGGCCGCCCGCCGCGCCCGGCGACGCCTCGCCGCTGCCGGAGCCGTCGGCCTCGGGGTGTGGTTGATCACCGGCTGGGTCCTCGCCGTCGTGCTGGTCCCGGCCGCCGCCTGGGGGCTGCCCGTGCTGCTCCAGACGTCGTCGGCGAAGGCGGACATCGCCCGGCTCGAGGCGATGAGCGACTGGGCGCAGAACCTCGCCACCGTGCTGGGTGTCGGGGTCGGCATCGAGCAGGCCGTCACCGGGAGCCTGCTCACCGCGCCCGAGCCGATCCGGCCCGAGGTCGCCCGCCTCGTCGCCCGGCTCCAGGCCCGCTGGGACACCGAGACGGCCCTGCGCGCGTTCGCCGACGACCTCGACGACGCGACCGGCGACCTGATCGCGGCGGCGCTGATCCTGGGCGCCCGCCGCCGCGGCGACCAGCTCAGCAGTGTGCTCGACGGCCTGGCCGGTGCGGTCCGCGACGACGTCCGGGTCCGGCGCACCGTCGACGCCGAGCAGGCTCGTGGCCGCACCACGGCCCGGCTGGTGACGGCCATCAGCGCCGGCGGGCTCAGCCTCATGCTGCTCACGCCGTACGCCGATCCGTACCGCGCCGGAGCCGGCCAGCTGCTGCTGATCGGCCTGCTGACCGGCTACGTCGGGTGTCTGGTGTGGATGCGCCGCATCACGGCCACGCCGCGGCAGCCGCGGATCCTCGTCGCGGACGGTGCGCCGTGACGACGACTCAGCTGGCGGTCCTGCTCGGGCTGGGTGCCGGGACGGGGCTCCTGGTGATCCTCCGTGAGCTGGCAGGACAGGTCGGCCGGTTGCCGCATCCCGTCCACACCGCGCGGCGGCTCACCGGGACGCCCCATCCCGGCGACGCCCTCGACGACGCCCACCTCGCGGGCACCGGCGGGCTGACGAGCCGGGTCGGACGGGTGGTCCTGCGGCGCGGCGCCGGGTCGTCGCTGCTGCACGTGCCGTACCGCGACCTCGCGTTGCTGCGACGCAGCGCGGCGCAGTTCCTGGGCGAACGGGCCATCTGCGCGGCCGTCGGTCTGGTACTGCCGACGGCCGCGACGACAGCGCTCGGGCTCGCCGGCGTGCGGCTGCCGTTCGCGGTGCCCGCGCTGACCGGGCTGGTCACGGCCGTACTGGTCTCGTACCTGCCGCTCTACACCGTCGCCGACCTCGCCCGGGCGAAACGCGCGGAGTTCCGGCGCGCCATGGCCACCTACGTCGACCTCGTCGCCCTCGAACGAGCGGCCGGCTCGGGCGCCACGCAGTCGCTGGAGTCGGCCGCCCGCATCGGCGAGTCCTGGGCGTTCCGGCGGGTCCGCGACGAGCTGGCGCACGCGCGCTGGTCCGGCGTCCCCGCCTGGGAGGCGCTGCGGTCGGTGGGCCGCGAGCTCCGGCTGCCCGAGCTCACCGACACCGGCGACGTCATGCGCATGTCGGCCCGCGAAGGCGCCACCGTCTACGACGTGCTCCGCGCCCGGGCGTCGGCCATGCGCACCGAGCTGTTGACCAGCGATCAGGCCCGGGCCGGGTCGCGCACCGAGCGGGCGGCGGCGCCGCTGGCGGCCACGGCCGTCGTGTTCATGCTGATCCTGGCCGCTCCCGTCGCCATGCGGATCGGGTGACCGTCGTGATCCGACGACGCTGCGAGCGCGGCTCGGCGACCCTCGAGACCGTCGTCCTCTGGCCGGTGGTGTTCCTGCTGATCTTCGGCATCGTGCACGCCGGCCTCTGGTTCCATGCCCGCAACCTCGCCCTCTCCGCGGCACGTGAGGGCGCCCGGGCGGCCAGCATGGACGCCGGCACCGGCGGCGCGGCGCGTGCGGCCGCCTTCCTCGCCGCGACGACCGACGGCACGGTCATGCGCGTCGGCGCCATCGACGAGGTCACCGACGCCACCACCGTCACGGTGACCGTCACCGGCTCGTCGACCACGCTCATCCCCGGCTGGCGCGTCGACGTCAGGCAGTCGGCGACCGCACCGATCCGCCGATGGACCGCCCCATGAGCCGCCCGGACCTCCGCGTCCCGGCCACGCGGGACGGCCGCCCGCCCCGCCAGCCGGGCACCGGCGCCGGGCAGCACCCCGCACCCCCGCAACGCCCGGGCCAGGCACCCACCGACGCGCCGGTCCCCGCCGCCTCCGGCCGGCCGGGCACAGGCTGCCTTCAACGGCAAGGCCACGCGCCCACCGGCGCGCCGGACCCCACCGCCACCCGCCAAACAGGCATCGGCACTGCCCGCTGGGCGGCTGACCATGCCGGTCACCGGCCCGGCCATGCCTTCGCTCGACAGCGGCCCGGCCGCGCCACCGGCCTCTGGTCCGACCGCGGCTCGGCCACGCTCGAACTCGCCGTCCTGGCGCCCGGCCTGCTCCTGCTCATCGCGCTGATCGCGCTGGCGGGCCGGTACGCCGTCGCCGACGGGGCGGTCGACCAGGCCGCCGCCGAGGCCGCGCGGGCCGCCTCGTTGCAGCGCACCCCGGCGGCCGGACGCGACGCCGCGGCCGAGGTGGCCCGTTCCGCGCTGGCCGGCCAGGGCCTGTCGTGCCTGCGCACCGAGGTCGATGTGGACGTGTCCGGGCTGCGGGCGCCGCCCGGACAGCGCGGCCGCGTCACCGTCACCGTCCGTTGCCCGCTGCGGGTCGCGGACCTACCACTACGCGTCCCCGCCATCACGCTCACGGCGACCGCCGTCAGCCCCGTCGACACCTACCGGGAGAGGTGAGCCGATGCGCCGCCTGAACGACCAGACCGGCAGCTTCACCCTGATCTTCGCGGTCGTGACCATCGCGCTGCTGGCGATGGCCGGACTCGTCTACGACGGCCGGCGGCAGCTGACCGCGCAGCAGCGCGCCGACGCCGTCGCCGCCGAGGCAGCCAGAGCTGCGGGCCAGGAGATCGACGGGTCGACGCTGATCGGGTCACCCGGCCTCGACCGGGCCCGGGCGGTCGCCGCGGCTCGCGAACATCTCGCCGCCGCCGGCCTCAGCGGCACCGTCACCGTCGACGGCGGCACGATCGTGGTGCGGACCGACGCGACCGAGCCGGCGGCCATCCTGCCCCTCATCGGCATCACGACCCTGGAGGCGTCCGGCGAGGCCAGCGTCGAGATCGTCACCGGCCTGGCCGATCAGCCCGGCGGAAGCTCCGTGCCGAACTCGTCGTAGGCGGCCGCCACCTTCTTCGGGACGCACATGCGCCAGGCGTCGGTGAGCAGCTCGCGCATCTCGTCCTCGTCGATGGCGGCCAGCCGTACCCGCACCCAGTGGTACCGCTCGTCCGACCGCAACGGAGGAAGGAACTTCGACGGCTCCGACGCGACCAGATCGTCCCGCTCGTCCTTGGGATAGCCGAAGCCCATGATCGTCTCGTCGGGTGAGACCGCCGCGTACACGATGCTGCGGATGCGGAACTTCACGCTGTCGCGGACCAGACCCTCGGTGGTCCGCGGCAGCGACAGTGCATGCCGCCGCACGTCGTCGATCGTCACCATGCGAACGATTGTGCCGCGCCGGTCCGACAGCGTCGACGGCATCAGCCGGCGGGTTGACGCAGCGCGGCGGTGTACCAGGCGACGGTCTCGGCCAAGGCGTCGGGGAGCGGCGTCGGCTGTACGCCGAAGGCCTGCTCGAACGCCGACGAGTCCATGATCTGCGGTTCGAGGTACTGGTAGAAGAGCTCGGCGTACTCCTCCATGAACACGTCGTCGAACGGTCCCCACGGCCGCGGCTCGGCCAGCACGTCGACGGCGAGGGGCCGGCCGGTGACCTCGGCGATCAGCTCGTGCACCCGCCGCGTCGACACCGCCGGCGCCGTCGGCAGATGCCACACCCGGCCCGACGTGTCGGGACGCTCGCCGAGCAGTGCGAGCCCCGCGGCGACGTCGCGGATGTAGCTGTAGCTGTGTGGCAGGTCGATGTCGCCCAGGGCGAGCGCGGTCTCGCCGGTCAGCGCCGCCGGGAACACCGTCGCGCCGAGGCTGGAGTTGAACACCCGCGGGCCGAAGAAGTCGGCGGCTCGGCCGAGCGTCACCTGCACCCGGCCGCTCGCGTGAGCGTCGAGGTAACGGCGATCGAGGTCGGCGCGCATCCGGCCTTTCGCCGCGACGGCGCGCCACGGCGTCTCCTCGGTCATCACCGTGCCCCTGGTCGGGCCGTACGGGTAGAGCGTGTCGATGACCACGAGCCGAGCGCCTGCCGCCCCGGCCGCGGCCAGCACCGACTCCTGGATGCGGGGCATCACCTCGACCTGCTGCTCGTACGGCACGTTGACGCAGTGGTAGACGACGGCGGCGCCCTTGACGGCGTTCATGGCCGCCTCGGGATCGCGGACGTCGGCGGCGACGGGCGCGATGCCGTCCAGCCGCGCGGTGCCGCGCCGGTCGACGGCGCGGACGGCATGGCCGTGGCGCAGGAGCTCCTCGGCGAGGGTCGTCCCGGCCGGCCCGGTGCCCAGGACGACGTGCAGGTCGGTGGTCATGGCCGACTCCTTGGTTAGATGCTGTAACTGATAGTTATTGACTCTAACCAGAGTTAGAATGCCTATCAAGAGCACGGAGGAGGAAACTCGTGGCCGAGGCCGTCGAGCGCCGCAAGCGGTACCGCCAACAGGTCCGCGACGAGATCAAGCAGGTCGCGCTCGGGCAGATCGCCCGCGATGGAGCCGCGGCGTTGACGCTGACCGGGGTCGCCAAGGAGATCGGCGTCTCGGGTCCGGCGCTCTACAAGTACTTCGCCGGCCGCGACGATCTGCTGACAGAGCTGATCGTCGACAGCTACTCGTCCCTGGCGGAGGCACTACGAGCCGCCGCGACGGCATCCACGGGGTCGCCGGCACGGGAACGGCTGCACGCCGTCGCCGGCGCCTACCGTGACTGGGCCGTCGCCCAGCCGCACCGCTACCTGCTGCTGGCCGGCACGCCCGTGCCACGCTACGACGCACCCGCCGAGACCGTCGACAAGGCGCGAGCCGTGCTCGCACCGCTGCTGGAGATCCTGGCCGAGGGCAGCTCCTGGCCACGAGCGGAGTCGCTGCGTGCCGAACTGGCGGCGTGGATCGCCGAGGTCCCCGCGGTGGCCGAGTGGGTCCGCGACGCCCTCGGCCCGGCCGCGTCGACGCCACCGGACGTCGCGCTCGCGGGTGTGGTGACGGCGTGGGTGCGGCTGCACGGCGTCGTCAGTATCGAGGCCGTCGGCCTGTTCAGCGGCATGGGCCTGCGGCCGGCCACGGTCCTGGCACTGGAGATGGACGCTCTCGCCGATGCCGTCGGCCTGGCCTGACGCCGCGCTCCCCGGCACTCGATCGAAGAAATTTCGCCGCCGCTGTCACATTCGGCTTCGTGGAGGCACCCATAGAAGGTGAGGCGCGTCGGCGGAAGGAGTGACGGACATGGCCGGGACCGGAGCTTCCCACGTCGGCGCGCCTCGCCCCAGCGAGCCGCCTCCGACCTCGAGGTCCCAGGCGGCCGGGACTCCCCCGAGGGAACGGGGAGCACGTACGCCGGTGCGGCCGCCGCGGAGGGTCTTGCCGCCTGACCCGGCGGCCGCATCGGATGACGGCGGCTGGACGAGGCTGGGCCGTGGCCGCGACCCCGCCAAGCGAGACCGGCGGCTCGAGCGGATGCTGTGGCTGCTGGTGGCGGCGGTCGCGGTAGCCGGTGCGGTGATCATCGCGGCGATCCTGACCTCCGGCCGGTCGTCCGAGGCGATCCTGCCGCCGGGCGCCGGGGCCTCCGAGCTGCCGCTCGCCCAGCCAGCCGGACAGGCCGGCGAGGCACCTCCCGACGACCGCGGGCCCGAGGAGGACGCCGATGCCCGGGACGGTCGTCCTGACGGTGATGACCTGACGGTCGGTGGGCCGGCCGCATCCGGCCACGCACTCGGCGACGAGGCAGCGGCCGACGAGTCCGACGGCTCGGGTGGCGCCGGCGGTACGGCGCCGGACGGCAGGCCCGGCAGTGGTGGTCGGGTCGAGGACGGTGCCGCCGGTGAGGATCCCAGCGTCGACGGCAGTGGTCCGGACGGCGAACCCGGCCACGGCCATGACGTCGGCGGCCGCCCGCCGCCGGCGGCGTCGAACGGCGGCGTGCCGGCCGGCTGGTCGGAGGTGGCGCGCGGGTTCGGGCTCGCCTTCACCCGCACGAGCGTCGGCCGCGACGCCTGGTTCGCGGGGATGTCGTCGTGGCTCACCCCGGAGCAGGCCGCCGAGTACCGCGACGTGCCGATCGAGGCGATTCCCACCGGCGAACTGACGGAGGTCGACGTGGCCGACCCCGGTTCGGCGGCGCACACCCGCGGCACGCTGACCTACGACACCGGCATGGTTCTCGGAGTCGGCCTGAGCTACCGTGCCGCGGCCGGCGGATGGCTGATCGCCCGCGTCGAACTCGCCGACGTCGCCGGCACGGGGTGATCGACGCCGCTCACCGGATCTCACCCCGCGACCGCGGCTGCGGCTCACCGGCTCGGGTCTCGAACGCAGCAGCCCGGCGGCCGTCGGGTCGACCGTGTCACGCGGGACGGGCACACCGGCCCGCTCCCCGGCGGTCCGTCACCGGAGCGAGGCGGTGGCCGCGCTGGGCGACACGTCCGGCCGCCCGGTCGGACGCGCCACGACATCGCGACCCCCTGGCCTCACCCACGACGGTGGTTCGCAGGTGCCCAGCGACCATCCCGAGCAGACAGCCGAAGCATCCACCCGACCGGCCGCGCCGGGCGCCATGACCAGGACGGTTCACCGCCGCGGGTGTGTGCCGCCGCGTTCGATGACGACGTCGGCACCATGGTCGTGACGACGAACTCCGCGGCACTGCCGTGGCGGCCGGTCGGTCCGTCGGCGACGTCACCGTGGCGACCTGACCCGGACCCTTCGGTGTTCATCCAGGATCGACCACCGCATCAGGTGGTCGATCCTGGATGAACCGAGACAGCACAGATGGCCGCAGCGAGGCCACCGATCGGCGGCGTGTGCGAGCGTCGCATGCTTGGCTCGCTGACGGTGACCGCTTGGCACGCTGAAAGTGACCACCTGCGCCGGATATGCCCGGTTTGTGGAGCGGTTCAGCGTGCCAAGGCCCGCAGGACCATGGAGCGTGGAATGGACCGGGCCGCACAACGCCGAGAGACAGCCACTGCGGATGATGCCGGGCGGCGCGGCGCCACTCAGCAAACGGGGCGCCTCATCCGGCACGAGACAGCCGGCCGGGCGGCAGGTCAGGGCCTGCGGCCCTGCCGGACCGCGCGACGCTCGGTGGTGAGCACCGCTCGGTCGGCGGCGCTGCGGCCGGCTCCCCAGCCCGCCGCGTTGCCGGCCGAGAACGAGCGGCGGACGGTGGCGGTGGCGAAGAGCGAGTCGAAGAGGGTGTCGACGGCACGGGAGCGGTCGGCGAGGACCGGCACGAGGTCGGTGCCGGCGGCTGCGGCCGTGCGGTCCGCGGTCTCGCGGAGTCGTTCGCCGATGCGGGTGGCGTACGACAACAGGAACGAGTGCCGGAAGGACCGCGTGCGAGACGTGCCGAGGCGGGTGTACTGCGAGCCGGTCGCCAGCATCGCCCGGGCGGCCTGCACCAGCAGCGAGGTGGACAGCACCTCGACGACGTCGAGGTCGAGGTCGGTGCCGAGGACGGTGACGAAGCCGAGCTTCTCGCTGGAGACCGTGCGACAGTGGTTGGCCGAACCGACCTCGGCGACGAGCAGCGTCTTGGGGCCGACGTACGGGGCGTCGAGCCAGATGCGACGCGCCGAGGCGACGGCGGCGGGGCGTACCGGCGCGACGGCGTCGGCGAGGGCCTGCTCGATGGAGTAGCGGCTCATCAGCTCTTGCGCCTTCGCCGACAGCGCCTCGGCCTCCTCGGGGAAGGGGGTCGACTCGGCCTTGGCCAGCAGGGCGCGCACCCGGCCGAGCACCTTCTCGGGTGACGGGCGAGGACGGTCGGACCCAGGGGCGCCCGCGGCGCCACCCGCGGCCGACGCCCACTCGCGGGCGGTGTCGTCGGCGGTGGGCGGACGGCCCGCCGTATCGTCGCCGGACCCCGCACGAGAGGCGGCGGTCGCGTGCCCTGGCGGCGGGAGGATGGCCTGCAGTGCCGGCAGCCGCAGCGCCACGCCGACGAGCTCGAGCGCCGCCTCGAGGAGCGCCGCCCGCTCGATGCCGTGGCGGCCGGCCCACTGGGCGGGATACGGAACGGCGTGGTCCCACCACGGCTGTGCGCCGACCTGGTCGAGCTGGGCGAGCCAGCGCGGATGCATCGACGCGGCGGCGTACTGGGCCGCGGCGTCGGCCATGGCGTCGACGACGACCACCGCGGCGTGCGCCGACGCCTGGCGACGGGTGACCTCATAGAGGTCGACGGGGAGCCAGCCGGCAGCCCAGAGGCGGTCGACCTGGGCGCGCAGGACCTGGGCCACCGCCGCGTCGACCAGGCCGGCCGGGACCGCCGCCGAGACCGCGCGGACGCCGCCCGCCACAGCGCCGGGGCCACGGCGCAGACCGTCGGTGGCCACGGCCAGCAGCCACTCGGCCACGACCTGTGCCGTCACCGGCCGCCGCCGGTCGCCGTCGTGCGGGAACACGGACCACCTCTCGTCGAAAAGACCACCCGAACCGAGCATTCCCGCCCATCATCGCCGCTCGGTCCGACAGAGTTGTTCCCGCAGGCCCGGCCGCAGCCGTGGGGTGCCCACGAGATGGACGACGCTACCGAGGTCGTCGCGTGGTGTCATACCTTGCGTCAGGTCGCCTCTGTCCATCGACGACCGAACGGGAGATGCGTGCAATGACCAGTGGCCGAGTCCCGGTCCGCGACGGCGAGCTGTACTTCGACGAGCGGGGTGCCGGGCATCCGCTGGTGCTGCTCCACAGCGGATCCCTCGACCACCGGATGTGGGACGGCCAGGTGGCGCCGTTCGTCCGCGCCGGCTACCGGGTCATCCGCTACGACGCCCGCGGGCACGGCCGCTCGTCCACGCCGAAGTCGGACTTCTCGGCGTACGAGGACCTGCGCGAGCTGCTGGCCGGCCTGGACGTGAGCAGGGCCTCGCTCGTCGGGCTGTCGTACGGGGCGCGGACGGCGATCGACTTCGCGCTGGCCCACCCGGACGCCGTCGAGATGATGGTGCTGGCCAGCCCCGGCGTCAGCGGCATGCAGTTCACCGACCCCGCCATCCTCGCGCTCATGCAGCAGCAGGCGGAGGCCGCGCAGGCCCGCGACGTCGACGCATACGTGGAGTTCTTCCTGCGCGCGTGGGTCGACGGCCCGCAGCGGGCGCCCGGCGCGGTCGACCCGGAGGTGAGGGAGCGCTGCCGGCAGATGGCCCGCGACGTCATCGACGCGCACGCGTCGGGTACGGGGGCGCTGCGCGAACTGGGCGCGCTGGAGCGGCTCGGCGAGCTCACGGCGCCGCTGCTGGTGCTGGTCGGCGACCTCGACTCCTCCGACATCCACACCGTCGCCGGCCGCATCGAGGCGGAAGCGCAGTTCGCCGCCAGCGCCGTCGTCCCCGGCACCGGGCACACGCTGGCCATGGAGCAGCCGGCCGCGTTCAACGCCGCCGTGCTCACCTTCCTCGAGCGGGCCCGGCTGGCCCGCTGACCCTTCACTCCACCCGCAGGCCGCGCTCGATGACGTCCAGCGCGCCGTCGACGATCTCTTTCAGCGAGTCGCGGAACCCGGTCTCGTGCCAGTAGGCGAGCGCCTCCATGAACGCCGAGATCAGCGCCGCGGTGACGACCCGCAGCTCGAGCCCGTCGGGGTCGCGGCCGGTGTGCTTCGCGATGGTCCGCCGCAGGTCGAGCGCCATGTCGTCACCCTGCCGGCTCATCGCGGCCCGGATGGACGGCTCCTCCATCGCGTAGTACATGCGCCGCCGCATGATCCGCTCGTCCTGCTCGAACATCGCGGTGGTGACGACGTCGGTGAGCACCTCGCGCAGCGCCGCGATCGGGTCCTTCGCGGCCAGCCGGTCGTCGAAGGCCTTCAGCATGATCGGGTCGTACTCGTCCCAGAGGACGACCATCTCCTTGGTGCCGAAGTACCGGTAGATCGAGCTCGGCGACACCTCGGCCTCGGCGGCGATGCGCTCGATCGTGACGTGCGCGTACCCGTCGCGGTCGAACAGGTCCAGCGCCACCTCCTGGATGTGGCGCATCGCCTTGAGCTTCTTGCGCTCGCGCAGGCCCAGCGGGCGCATCGTCGTGTCGGTCATCAGCGCCGATGGTAGCGCCGAATCCCGGTCAACTGACAGTGGCTCGCAGTTCGGCTCAGATCTCCTTCGTCAGCAGGACGCTGCCCTGTGTGCGCTCGTAGCCGAGGCGGGTGTAGACGCCGAGGGCGCCCGTCGGGTTGTCGGTGTCGACGTCGAGCCCCGCATACTGCATGCCGCCGGCGGCGTAGGCCCGCATGGCGGCCGTGAGCAGGGCCCCCGCCACCCCTCGGCCGCGCCACTCGCGCCGGACGGAGACCAGGTCGGTCCACCCTTCGGTGAAGCCCTGCGGCTCCCAGTCCTGGTCGTACGCCCCGGACATGAGATAGCCGGCGACCCGGCCGGTGGCCTCCTCGACGGCGACGAAGCTCCAGTCGGGACGGAACTTCTCACCACCCACGACGTTGAGCGCCCATGCCTCGGCGTCGATCGGGCTGGAGCCCCAGTGGTCGCGGGCGAACGACTCGTTGTGCGTGATGCGGATGTCCTCGTCGCGCTTCTTGGAGTACGGCTCGATGCGCAGGCCGTCGGGCACGTCGCCGGCCGGGAGCGCGACACCGAGGTCGCGGCGCATGACGACGTACCAGCGGATGGGCGTGAATCCGGCGGCCTCGGCCAGCCGGCGCGCTTCGGCGTGATGTTCGTCGACGTAGACGCGGATGCGTGCGGGGAGGTTCACGGTGGTGGCGGCCAGCTGCTGACGTCCGCGCGCCTCGGACCAGGCGAGCAGCGCCCGCCCGATGCCGCGCCGCCGATAGTCCGGATGCACGGCGCCGAACAGCGTCGGCGCGTGGGTGCCCTCGGTGACCGAGCGGAAGTCGGTCCAGGCGTAGGCACGGACGTTCCCGTCGGCGTCGAACCCGGCGATGCTGTCCTTGGCGGGATCGCGCCAGGTGCCCTTGAACCGGTCGGCCAGCTCGTACTCCGCCACCCGCTCGTTCAAGGCGTCGTGGTCGTCGACGAGCTCGCACAGCGCGAACCAGGCAGGGACGTCGCCGGGCGTCAGCGCCCGCCAGGTCAGCCCGACGCCGTCCGGCAATGCCGGCAGTTCGGCCGGCGCCGCGGCCCGGACGGCGAGCGGCTCGAGCTCGACGGTACTCATGGCGGACACCGTAGGCCGCGCCGCGACTCGGCCGCGAGCGAATTTCCCCGCCGCTGCCCCGGGGCCGTCGCGTCAGTCGACGCCGAGCATCAGCGTCCACCACGCGTTGAGCAGACCACGCTCCATACCGATGCCGACCGACGTGTAGGAGCAGTCGAGCAGCCGGTCGCGCTCCTCACCCTCCCAGTCGCGGACGACCTGCTCGGCGTTGCGGAGCCCGTAGGACAGGTTCTCGGCGACCTCCGCGGTGTAGCCCTCGTCGGCGGCGCGGTCCTGGGGCGTCTCGCCGTCGGGACTGACGTGCGAGTAGTAGAGCCGGTCGCGCATGTCCTCGCTGTGTTCGCGGGCGGCGACGGTGAGCCGTGCGTCGACCCGCAGCGCCGGGCAGCCGGCCTCCTCGCGCGCCTCGTCGGCGGACTCGAGCAGCTGCTGCTCGGACCTGAACAGGTCGATCAGCGGGGGATCGGGGTCCTCCGTCGGCTCCTCGGTCGGCTCCTCCGACGGCTCGGTCGTCGGCTGCTCGGTGGGCTCGTCGGACGGTTCCTCCGACGGCTCGTCGGTCGGCTCCTCCGAGGGCTCCGACGGCTCGTCGGTGGGCTCGGACGGATCGGTCGGTCGCGGCGAGTCGGGGTCGCGCGGCGGCGTCGTGGCGACCAGGTCGTCCTCGAGAGCCCCGGAGTCGTCGTCGGGCCCGCCGGAGCCGCCGTCCGACCCGCCGTCGGTGTCGTCGGACTCGTCGGGCGACGGGCTCTCCGACCCCGACGGCGTCGGCGTCTCGGCGGGCTCGGTGGGCGTGCCGGCCGGTGTCGTGCCGGTATCGGGGGTCGGGGTCTCGCCGTCGGTGAAGTCGTCGACCCGCGAGCCGCCCTCCGCGCGCGCGTGCAGCACCGGCGGACCGTCGGTGATCGCCATGACCAGCCCGGCGATGGCCAGGCACCCGACGAGCAGCACGAGGCCGACCCGGACCAGCAGTGGCACCTCTCGGACACGCCGTTGTCTGTTACGCGGCAGGTTCGAGCTCACCGGGGCAGATCCTTTCCATCCGGACCGGCGGCACCACACCGGGTCCGGTCATTTCGCTGAGAACCGACATTCCGGAGCCATCGCCCAGTTTTGACCAGGAACCTCGCATCTCAAACATCGATCAAGAAAGACCCACGTGAACAAGCAAGGTCATCGGACGGGAGTGCCGAGGTCATACCGGTGAACACACCGTCCGAAGAAGTGACCGGATCGAATCGTCGGCGAAGATGTCTCGCATGAGCGAACAGCAGGCGCCGGAGCGACTCGTCGTCGCGGCCGCGATCGTCGACGACCTCACGCTGCCCACCCGGCTGCTGGCCGCCCGGCGCAGCGAACCGCCGGAGCTGGCCGGCGGCTGGGAGTTCCCCGGCGGCAAGGTCGAGCCCGGCGAGCAGCCGCTGGACGCACTCCACCGCGAGCTGCGCGAGGAGCTCGGCATCGCCGTCGAGGTCGGCCCGGAGGTCATCGGGCCGTACGACGGACGGTGGGCGCTCGGGCCCGGCCTGTCGATGCGGCTGTGGCTCGCGGTGGTCACCGACGGCGTGCCCGCGCCGCTGGAGGACCACGATGAGCTGCGCTGGCTCGGCCCCGGCGAGTGGGCCGCCGTTCCTTGGCTGCCCGCGGACATCGCCGTCGTGGAGGCGCTGATCGCGCGGTGCCCGTCGACGCGCGCCGATGTCAACTGAGCGGTGGACGACGGCGCCCGCACACGGCACTAGCCTGGCCGCATGGTGGAGGGCCTTGCATACCGGCGACGACTGGGGGCCGGAGGCTCCCATGAGTCGTCGGTCCGGACCGTGAGATGACCGGAGCGAAGAAGTCCACATGCACGGCCCGAGACGTGAGGAGTGTCGATGACCATCCCGTCCGAACCCGCCGACCAGCCCAGGGAGCCGCGCGTCCTGCCCGGCGTCCGTGCGTCCGACGCCGAACGCGAGCAGGTGGTCCAGGCGCTGTCGGAGCACGCGACCACCGGCCGGCTCACGCTGGCCGAGCTCGAGGAGCGCATCGGGCTGGCGTACCGGTCCGTCACCCGCGACGACCTCGCCAAGCTGACGGCGGACCTGCCCGGATCGAGCGCATTGACGCCGGCGGCCCCCGACGCTCGGGTCGCCCGCCCCGAGGCCGTCGCCCGCCGCTCGGCCACTCGGTGGATCGTCGCGTTCATGGGCGGGACGGAGAAGCGCGGCCGCTGGCGCGCGGCCGAGCGCATCAACGCCGTCGCCGTGATGGGCGGCCACGACATCGACCTGCGCCACGCCGAGTTGGACTCCGACGAGACCACGATCGTCGCGATCACGGTCATGGGCGGCATGGACATCTACGTGCCCGACACCATCGACGTCGAGGTCGGCGGGTTCTCGCTGATGGGCGGCACGGGCGAGCGGGGCAGCCGGCGGCCGGCCCGGGCGGGCGCGCCGCGCATCAGGATCCTCGCCTACAACCTCATGGGCGGCATCGACGTGTGGCGGCTGCCCGAGGAGACCAAGAACATGACGCTGAAGCAGGCCAAGAAGGCGGCCAAGCGCGCGGAGTGACCCCGCCGCGGACATAGGGCGGCCCCGCAGGCCGGGCACGGACCTGCGGGGCCGGTCTATATCCGGGACAGCTCCCCCGTGGAAGCGCCCGTGGGCGAGCGCGGGATCGAGGCGGTGGAGGACTTCCTCGTGTCCTGCGCTGACTCAAACACTAGGGAGGCCCGCTTTCAGATCGCTTTCATCGCGCATTCACCGCTGGTCAGCGCCAATTCAGGCGGGTCCGGACACGACAGCGGCCCCGTCCCCGCGAGCGTTCGCGGGGCCGGGGCCGCCGGTGCCACAGCCGGTACGACGAGCCTCAGGCCGTCGTGCCGTTGCGCCGGGCGCGGACCGCGATGGCGACGCCGCCCAGGGCGAGCAGCGCGACGCCGACCACGATCATCCAGACGTTCGACGAGCCCGTGTCGGGCAGCTCGTCGTCACCCTCGCCGGCCACGGTGAACGAGACCGAGGTCTCCGACGTGGTCAGTTCCGGGTCGCCGCCCTCGACGGCCGCGGACGCGGTGAGCGTGTACTCGCCGTTCTCCAACGCCTCGTCGGGGGTGAACGTCCACGAGCCGTCCTCGCCGATCTCGAGCTCGCCGGCCCACTCGTCGGCGGCGGTCTGGACCCGCTCCGACGACTCGGTGACGGTGCCCTCGATCGCCAGCGTCAGCTCGGCACCCGGGTAGACGGTGCCGCTGAACACGACGTCACCGGTGACGGTCGCGCCGTCCTCCGGCTCGGCGATGGTGACCGGCGGCACCGTGATGCCGAGGCCGGCCACCGTGACGGCCTGGCTGTCGCCCTCGAAGGACTGCGTGACGGTGGCGTCGAACCGCTCGCCGACCGGCAGGTCCGCCGACGGGGTGATGGTCCAGCTGCCGTCCTCGCCGACGGTGGCCTCGCCGAACACCTCGTCGCCGACGGTCAGCGTCACCGTGGCGCCCGGCTGGCCGGTGCCGGTGAAGCTCGGCCGGGCGTTGCCGGTCGTCTGGCCGTCGCTGGGCGACGAGACGGCCAGCTCCTCGACCTGCTGCTCGGTCGAGGTGAAGGTGCCCTCGGCCGCCGCGGACCGGGAGAAGTTCCCGTACGACGCGGTGATCTCGTAGGTGTGCTCACCCGGTGCGAGCTCGTCGGTGACGGCGACCGAGAAGGCGCCGTCGTCGGTGACGGCGCCCTCGTAGGTCTGCTCGCCGTCGATGACCAGGCGGACCTTGTGGGTCGACCGGGCCGCCTCGACGGTGCCGGTGAAGGTCGGCCGCGGGCCGGTCTCGCCGCCGTCCTCGGGCGACGCGACGACCGGGGTCGCGACGGCGACCGCCAGCTCCCACTCGTTGCCCAGCAGCGTCAGCGCGTTGTACTGGCCGGTGGCCAGCGAGTAGCCGATGCTGAAGTCGCCGTCGCTGGTGGGCGACTGCGCCGGGTTCCAGGTGTCGCAGTCGGTGCGGCCGTCGTGCGTCGAGCCGGAGTTCACGCCCAGCGCGTAGTTGCCGACGACGACCGAACCGCCGCTGTCGCCGCCCAGCATGCAGGCGTTGAAGATGAACCCGGTGACGGCCTGCTCACCGACCGGCGTGCTCTGCACCGGGACCAGCACCTCGCCGCAGGTCCAGCCCGAGGTGGCGCCGGACTTGCAGGCCTGGGCCCCCGCGACGGCGTCGATCGGGCCGCGGATGGTGACGGAGGCGTCGTCGGGCGCGCCCGCGCCGCCACCCCAGCCGGCGACCTGCGGCACCGCGGTCCACTCCGGGTCGGTGATGTCGACCAGGCCGCCGTCGTGCTCGTCGCCGTAGTGGAACGAGCCCGGGACGAACTCGCCGAGGTCAGGGCCGGGGAACTCCGCCGCCCAGTCCTCGGTGCCCCAGATGGGGCCGTCGAGCTCGATGTGGTGGACCGGGTAGGTGAACTGCTCGCCGGTCTCCTCGCTGACGCCGCAGTGGCCGGCGGTCAGGAAGCGCGAGTTGCCGTCGGGGTCGTACCCGCTGAACCCGACCGAGCAGCGGCTGAGGTCGAACGCGCCGGTCTCGTCGGGCTCGCTGACCTGGTAGGCGTAGCCGTAGCCACCCTTGTGGTCGCGGGCCGGCTGGACCTCCCGCTCGCTCTCCAGAGCCTCCAGCGGGCCGACGACGACCCGCGCGCCGCTGGCCTCGACCACGGCGGCGTCGGCCTCGCTGGCGACGTTGATGGTGACGTCCTGGCCGTCGATCGAGGCACCGAGCACGTCGACGCCCCGGTCGCGCAGCACGGTGGCCGCGTCGGAGGCGGCACGTGCCCGTTCCGCGTTGGCCAGGTACTGCTCGGGAGCGACGCCGAGATCGCGCTCGATCGCCTCCCGCAGAGTGGCCGGCAGCTGCGCCGCCAGCTCGATGAAGTCGTCGGCGGCGAAGGTCGGCACGGTGACCGGGATCTGCTCGTCGGCCTGGGCCGCGGTGCTGGAGGCGAAGACGCCCCCGCTCACCACGGCCGAGGCGACGAGCACCCCGGCGAACCGTGCCGCGTTTCGCCGGCGCGGCAGCATTGCGCTCACAAATTCTCCAAATACTCCATTTGACATGGCGTTGCCCGGTTCGCCCATTCAGTCGGAATCTGGTGCCTGACGTGCGGAAACCCGGGCGAGATCACGTTACACAAGTCGATCGCGACGTGACAGCGGCATCGCCAAGTGGTCACACTCGAATCCGGGAACATTTCCCCCGAATAAGTCCCGAGACCTGCTTTGTCCGCTCAAATAGGACGCAGACCTGGATCAGCGTCCGGCCGCCGCCAGGGTGAGCTCGGCGCGGGCCTCCTCGGCCAGCCGGACGTGCTGGTTCTCGACGGCGACGGTGACGGCGTCAGCGGCGGCCGCGCGCCCGTCGGCGCCGAAATGCCGCAGCGTCCGCGCCGTGTCGAGCAGCGACAGGGCACGCATCCACGTCGATCCGAGCGCGACGGCGATGTCGACGGCGTGCCGGCAGCAACGCAGCGCCTCGGCGCGGTCGCCGGCCGCACGGTGCACGGCCGTCGCCACCGAGGCCGCGTAGTGCGCGTCGTACGACACCGGGGCCGGGGTCTCGACGGCGTCGGCGGCGGCGAGGTCGGCCCGCGCCGCCGCGCACCGGCCGAGTCCGGCGTACGCGCGGGCGCGGGTCCGCAGGCTCCGGGCGCGGACCTGCGGCGACAGGAACTCGCGGTCGGCCACGCAGGCCGCGATGACCTCGACGGCCTCCTGGTACCGCCCCGCCTCGACGTGGATGCAGGCCAGGTTCTCGGACATGATCAGCTCGCCGTACCGGTCGCCGAGGTCGCGGCGCAGCTCGGCGGCCCGCGCGGCCGCGGCGAGGGCTTCGTCGAGCCGGTGCTGCGCGGCCAGGGTCAACGTGAGGTTGGTCCAGGCGGCCGCGGTGATGGCGGGGTCCGACGGGGGCGTGGCCGCCCGCAGCACCGTGCGCGCCGTCTCCTCGTCGTCGCCGCTGTCGCAGCACTCGCGCGCGACGGCGTCGAGCAGGACCAGCAGCCCCGCCGCGTGGTCGACCGCCGGATACTCGCCGCCGGCCAGCTCCGCTCGGGCCAGCGCGATCAGCTGGGTGCGCCGAGGGTGCAGCCACGCATGGATCTCGCACCGGTCGGCGAACGTCCGTCCGGGCGGGGCGCCGGCCGGCGGCCGTGCCACGCCGGGCACGCGGTCGGCGGGGCGCAGCCGCAGCCGGGCGTTGCGCAGCGTCAGCAGCAGGTGGCCGAGCAGGCGCCGGCGGGCCGCCCGCGCCGTCGCCGGGTCGGACACCGCACGGATGTGGTCGTCGACGAGGTCGTGCCAGCCGAAGCCACCGTCGCCGTCGGGCTCGAGCAGCCGGATGTCGGTCAGCCGGTCCAGCAGCCGCCGCGCCTCGTCGACGTCGACCTCCCAGACGACGGCAGCGGTCTCGGCGTCGACGGTGGCGCCGGTCAGCGCCGCGAGCAGGCGGTACCGCCGGGCCTGCACCGGCTGCAGGCTCACGTAGGTGGCGTCGAGCATCGCGCGGACCGCCTGTCCACCGGCCCGCAGCTCGCCGAGCCGGTCGCCGTCGCGCAGCCGCCCGGCGAAGTGCCCGATCGGCCAGGCCGGCCTGGTGGCCAGGCGCCCGCCGGCGATGCGCACCGCCAGCGGTGACCCCGCGCACCGGTCCAGGACGGTGGCCGTGGCGTCGGGCTCCGCGGCCAGCCGGTCCGCGCCGACGACGGACGCCAGCAGCTCGCGGGCCTCGCGCTCGGAGAACATGCCGAGGTCGACCCGGGCATCGGCCGGCACGCCGGGGTTCCGGCGCCGGCTGGTGACGATGACGGCGCACCCGGGCTCGGCCGGCAGCAGCGACGCCACCGAGTCCGGATCGGCGTCGTCCATGAGCACCAGCAGCCGGCGACCGGTGCACAGGCGGCGGAACAGCTCGGCCCGTTCATGAGGGCACGGCGGCAGATCGGAGCCGCCGACGCCGAGCGCGCGGAGCAGCCCGGCCAGCGCGTCGGTCCCCAGTGCCATGGCGTCGGTGCTGGTGCGCAGGTCGGCGAAGAGCTGGCCGTCGGGATAGTGGTCGCGGACCTCGTGTGCCACCCGCAGCGCCAACGTGGTCTTGCCGGTGCCGCCGGGTCCGGACACGACCACGGTCCGGCAGCGGCCCTCGGGCGTGGGACCGCCGCGGAGCGCGGCCACGAGAGTGGCGACCTCCGCGGCCCGCCCGACGAAGGAGCGCGGCCGCGACGGCAGTTGCGCGGGTCGCTGGCCGGATCCCCCGGCAGCAGGCGCGGACGGGGCGGCCGGGACGGGGTCCGGCGCGGCGGAGGCGCCGGCGTCGGCGCCGGCCGTGACCGGGTCGCCGTCGCCGCTGAGC